>NZ_AJIN01000063.1:0-30397 GCF_000257925.1 Prevotella sp. oral taxon 306 str. F0472 | reverse complement strand
ATCTTCCACCTTGTACTTGTCTTCGATAAATGTTCGAAGATTATTACGGGTAGTATAGTAATTGGAAATTGTTTCTCTCTTAATGTCAATTCCAATATGTTCTTTCTTCTCCCTGATGAGGATGTCCAATCGTTCGATAAGCATACATCGTGTCTGTACGCTGCCTTGAAACAATTCCTTTACATCGGTTGCGTCAAATGGGCAACCTTTGGAAAGTAAGGCTTGATAAGCCGACTGAACAGACAACAGCAAACTCTCCAACCTGCCGTTTATCTCTACTGCCTCACGACTCTTGCCGTCCACTCTACTCTCACGGGGATTCCACAACTCTGGATTGCAGGAGAGTTTACAACTGAACTGGGCAACATTCCTTCCAGGTGTGATACGTCCCATAATGGGAGCCTTGCCCGACTTGTCAAGACCGCTCTTTTTGAGGTAGAGCAACACCTTCATTTTCTCTTGTTTCATACGCTTTAATTTTTATGGGCAAAGTTACCCGAATTAAAGCGTTCCTCACTTATGCAGAAAACTGCCGACCGCAGCAACAGCCACACGAGCGAAAATAATTCAGTTACCGAACATTACTTCATCGTTACCTATCTCAAAATCAGGTAATGCTTTGGTAACTGAACTTCTGCCTAAATCTGCATATTCCTGCCCTTTTTGAAAAGAGCACTTCTACGCAAATCGTTTCGTTTCTTCCTCATTATCAGTCAGTTTACACCAACTTCGATTTTTCTTCCTTTTCAAGGATTAGTTGCAAGTGAAGAGAGGCTTTCTTTCATGCGACAAGACGCCCTCTTTGAATGAAAGAGAGCGTCTTGTTTAAATCAGTAGGTTGTATGCTAATTGACTTCCGTTGCCCACTCCTATTCTTTGTGGAGGCGGGGTGGGGTGTAGGGAAACCTATATCTTATGATTCTTTGGGCTTATTTCCCTTCTCAATAACGTCCATCACTTCCTTCAACTCCTCATCTTGATGCTCCTTCGTGACGTATCTTTGCCAATAAGCAATGATGAGTGTGGTGAGTGGAAGAGCGATTATAAGACCGATAAAGCCTAACAAGGCACCCCAAACAGAGAGTGATAGGAGGAGGATGGCAGGGTTAAGTCCCATGGCTTTACCCATTATCTTTGGTGTAATCACCATATCCATCAGTGCTTGAACGATGGCGAATACTGCCAGAGCCGAGCCAAAGATGATCCAGAAATTCTGCCCTGTATCAGCCGCTTTAAGCAATGCTAGGAAGGCAGTTGGGATGAGAGCGAAGGTGTGGAGATACGGAATAAGGTTGAGAATACCTATCAGGATGCCCAAACCAATAGCCATCGGGAAGTCGATGATGGTAAATCCTATGCAGAAGAGAACCGCCATGCAGAGTGATACAAGTCCCTGCCCACGCACGTAGTTATTGAGTTCTCGTTCCACATCCTGCTCTAGTCCACGCCAGAAAGGGCGCGCTTTCTTAGGGAAGATTCTTATCCAATTGGAGGTGAGTGTCTCGTAATCCAGCAAGATAAAGAACATATAGAGTAAGGTGATACATGACGCTATGATGGATAGCACGATGCTAGCTGTCTGTCCTATAACAGAGAACAGTTTAGGCATGATATTCTTAATCGCATTGGTGAAATCGGGGCTCTTTAAGAATCGTTCTATCTCATGTTGGTTCTCCGTAACCCATTGTTGTATCATAGCCGAGATGTTGTTCGTATGGGCGGTCTCATGTAAGTATCTATTAGAGATAGTCATAAGTCTGTCTATCTGACCAATCATTGGTGGGACGATGAAGTAGAACACTCCTGCGATAATGGCAGTAACAAATGTCATTGCAACGATGATACTGAGTGCACGCCCTGGAACGTGTAACTTGTATTGTACGAACTTCACAATCGGATAGAGGAGATAAGCTAATAACCATGCAATGAAGAATGGTAGCAATACACTCGAAAGCCCTTTTATGATTAAGAAAACTGCAACTACGGCAAGAGCCGTTAGTGACCAGCGTATGAATTTATCAAATGTTATCGTCTGAGGCATATTATTTATCTTTTAAAGAAAGCTCGTCTTTTATACTTTTCTGGTAACAATCGCGGCATAAGGGTTCGTACTCTTGTTGTTCGCCAAGCATAACCCTACGTGTATCTGCAGTGAGTCGATGACTGACATACGCCAAGGCTCCGCACTTAACGCAGATGGCGTGTACCTTTGTTACATCATCAGCTATGGCACAGAGGGCAGGCATTGGACCGAATGGAACGCCTTTATAATCCATGTCAAGACCGGCTATGATGACTCGAATACCATTATTGGCTAGTTGGTTGCAAACGTCAACGAGCCCTTCATCTAAGAACTGCGCTTCATCTATTCCCACGACATCTATATCTGAAGCTAACAATAAGATGTTACCCGAGGAGTCGATAGCTGTGGAATGGATAGAGTTCTGGTCGTGGCTGACAACATCCTCTTCAGAGTAGCGAGTATCTATCGATGGCTTGAAAATCTCTACCCTCTGCTTAGCGAACTGAGCACGTCTCATACGGCGGATAAGCTCTTCTGTCTTACCAGAGAACATACTTCCGCATATAACCTCTATGCGTCCTTTACGACACCTTTCACCATTAAGATTATTAATTGTTACCATAATTGCTGCAAAGATAAGTATTTTCTTGGAGTTAAAGGATACTTTCCTTGTAGTTAAAGGTGGTAAGGGAGTTAAAGAAGTTAAAGACTATAGTGCTGGTTGGGGTGCTTCTTTAACTCCCATCAGCAACCTCCTTTTTACTCTTATGCTCCTTTCCTTTAACTCATCTATAGTCTAACAGGCTCCTTAACTCCTCTATTCGTTATGTAAAAAAAGCTAATTTATTTTGCCCTTCAGTGCTTTTGCTTTACATTTGCAAGCAACAATGGGAACATTATACCTCGTACCTACACCAGTTGGAAACATGGAGGATATGACGCTCCGTGCAATCCGAATACTGAAGGAAGCCGACTTAGTCTTATGTGAAGATACCCGAACTTCGGGCATCTTATTGAAGCATTTCGAGATAAAGAATCGTCTTCTATCACATCATAAGTTTAATGAACATAGTACATCAGCAGGTATCGTCAATCGATTGAAGGCTGGTGAAACCATCGCACTCATATCTGATGCAGGCACTCCTGGTATAAGTGATCCAGGATTCTTCTTAGCTCGTGAGGCGGCAGCAAGTGGTATTACAGTACAGACCTTACCGGGTGCAACAGCCTTTGTTCCAGCCCTCGTCTCTAGCGGACTGCCCTGTGATCGATTCTGTTTCGAAGGCTTCTTACCACAAAAGAAAGGTCGTAAAACACATTTGGAGAGCTTAGCTGATGAGACGCGAACAATGATTTTCTATGAATCACCTTATAGGGTAGTGAAGACATTGAGCCAGTTTGCGGAGGTGTTCGGTGCTGATCGACAAGTAAGTTGTTGTCGTGAGATATCGAAGGTACATGAGGAAAGTGTTCGTGGAACGCTTGCCGAGGTCATCAACCACTTCGAGGAGACAGAGCCAAGAGGCGAGTTTGTGATAGTGGTTGCCGGTAAGGAGAAGGTTAAGTCTTCGACTAAGAAGGCGCGAAATAATATTAAAGAGTAATGTTATGAAGAAACTTTTAGTAGTGGCAGTATGTGGAGTTCTTGCACTGGCATCCTGCAATCAAGACAAGAAAACAGCATTTAATCCAGCACAGATACAGAACGATTCCTTACGTGCAATTATTGATGCTCGTGACAACGAGATTAATGACATGATGGGGACACTCAATGATATTCAACAGGGATTTGCCGATATCAATGAGGCAGAGAATCGTGTGACTATTGCCAAGGATAGCGAGAGTGAGGATAAAAACGAGCAGGTGAAAGAGAACGTACAGTTCATTGCTCAACGTATGAAAGAGAATCGCGAGCTTATAAAGAAACTGCAACAACAGTTGCGCGAGACAGGTTTCAAGGGTGATGCAATGAAGAAGACTCTTACGCAGCTAACCAATCAGTTGGTTCGTAAAGAGGGTGAATTGAAACGCTTGCGCAGTGAGTTAGAGTCAAAGAATATCCATATTAAGGAGCTTGATGAGACGATCACGGGTTTGAATACAGATGTAGAAAACCTCAAGACAGACAAGGAGAACCTTACAACAGAGAAGGAGAACCTAACGACGGAGAAAGAGAATCTGCAGAACGAAAGCAATCAGAAGACTGAAACGATCAATACGCAAGATAAGCAGTTGAATACTGGTTGGTATGTATTCGGTACTAAGAGCGAATTGAAGGGACAGCGTATTCTTGATGGAGACAGGGTATTGCAGGGTGCTTTCAACAAGAGCTACTTCACGAAGATAGATATCCGCATTACCAAGGAAATCAAACTTTATAGTAAGAGCGCACGACTGTTAACAGCGCACCCAAGCAGTAGCTACAGCTTATCAGCTGACACAAATGGTCAGTATGTACTTCGTATTACCGACCCACAGACTTTCTGGAGTACAAGTAAATACTTGGTTATTCAGGTTAAGTAACCTTATATATATAATAAGGAAGAGGCATTCTCGTGATGAGAGTGCCTCTTCTTTGTATGTATTAGATGGTTTTATGATCAATTATTGAGGTCTGCCAACTTTGACGTAAGGAGCAGACTCAACATGATAAAGGTGGAACCAATGGCTAAACTAATGTATTTAATGTTGTTGAGAAGGACTATGATAAACTCTGAATTAGAACCTTGCTTAAGTGATTCTGTTAGGTCGGGTAGGGTGAAGCTCGCAATAGTGACAATACTTCCTAATAGGATTCCAATAGCCAGCATGATGATGGAGAACCGTTTGTTCTTACGTTTCTCCTCACGTTGATAAGCTTTTACCTCATCAATAAGAGCCATCTGGCGGTGTAGTCTTTGCATGAAGGCTGCATCGTTGGTGAGCTTTGGCTGATAATCAGTCAGCAGGTCTTTTAAGTATTTATCTTCGTCCATCTTTCAATAAGCGTTTTAGTTGTTCCCGTCCTCGGGATAGTTGTTTCTTAATCGCATCCTCACTGTTATCGGTTATCTCTGCAATCTCTTTGATTTGATATCCTTGCATATAATAAAGGAGAATACTGGTTCTTATCGTTTCAGAGAGTGTAGCTAATGCCGCATGAAGAGCTTGATAACGGAAGCAATCATCTGCGTTTGCTGTTCCTTGAAGTGCAAACACTTTCTCTAAAGATAGTTTACTTTGCTCTTTCTGTTTACGTTTAGCATCAATAAAGATATGGTATGCTATCTTTAATAACCATGCCGAGAACTGTCCACGTTCATCATATTGCTCACAGCGGAGGTAAGCCTTGATAAGAGTCTCTTGTGCAATATCGTCAGCCTCAGCGCTGTCTCCGCAGCACAAAGCCATCAGGAACCGACGTAGATGAGCCTGTTCCTGATTGACTTGATTGACGAATTGATTTCTGGTCATACGCTCTTATTCGTTCTCTGAAACCTGATCAAGTGACTTCTTACCGCTTTTGTAAGCTACTAACAGACCAATCCCAGTTGCTAAAGGAACTATTCCAAAGATCGCAAGGAAACCGAAATCCATTCCTTCATACCCGTTGATGAAGCTCGTTGTGACTGTTGCTATAATACAGACAGCCCCTCCGATTAAACAAATGGTACCCCATAAGATTTCTTGGTGTAGCCTATTAAGCATCCTCTCTTTGTATGTCTTCTGTGGAGGATTAAGTTTGCTTAGGAACTCTTGTACGTCAATATCGCTGTTCTTCTCTATTGCAGCCATGACAATCTCACTTCTTTTGTTTGTATCATGCTGCTTCTTTTTATAGGCAATGTAGGCGATAACAATAGGAAGAACTACTACAACTCCTAAAGGAACGATGATTGATGTGAGTGCGCCAAGTGTTATTGGATTCATAACTTTATACTTTTTAATTTGTTATACATTGGTTGTGAATATTGAACCGATTCGTATGTATAACGAGAGTTAGGTGTAAAAGGTGACATTGATTATTAAGTTTTTTATCATGAAAGGCTATCTCCTCTCTTGGAAGAAACGTTGCATAAGAGCCTTACACTCCTCCTCGAGGACGCCAGAGGTTACGTTTGCCTTAGGGTGGAAAGCCTTAGGAGCATATTCATGATAGCCTCGCTTTATGTCAGGGCATCCATATACAATGCGGTGAAGTTGCGCCCATCCGATTGCTCCAGCACACATGATGCAGGGTTCAACAGTAACATATAGCGTGCAATCTTGTAAGTACTTGCCCCCTAACTCGCTCTCCGCAATCGTGATGGCTTGCATTTCTGCATGGGCGGTAACATCGTTCAAGGTTTCAGTGAGATTGTGGGCACGAGCTATGATTCGATCTCGACATACTACGACAGCCCCTATTGGAATCTCACCTTCACGATATGCAGCCTTCGCTTCATCGATTGCACGCTGCATAAAATACATGTCTTTCTTTATTTGCTCATCGGTACTCATGCCACAAAAATACGTGTTTTATTTTGATTATACAAAACTTTGTCCTATCTTTGTGGTGCGAATAATAATGTGAGAAAGGCGCATGGCATACCATAATGATCTAGGTAAATGGGGCGAAGAAGTTGCTGCTAACTATCTTCAACAGCAAGGTTATACCATCTTACATCGCAATTGGATGTATCAACACCGTGACTTAGATATTGTTGCAATGGACGCTGGAACGTTGGTGATAGTGGAGGTGAAGACACGAAAGGACGAATGCTTTGTTAATGCCGATGCTGCTGTAACACCACAGAAGGTGCGCTCCTTGTCGCTTGCTGCTAATGCTTACGTCAAGAGGTATAATATAAGTTTGGAGATACGATTCGATATTATCACCATCGTTGGATGCCCTGATGATAAGCACGAAGTACGCCATGTGAAGGATGCCTTTCTACCTTTTATATAATAGACAGCTATCATTCATGAAAATTATAGATGCAGTATTAGGTCTTTTCAAGCCTTCAGTCGTAGAAAAGAAGCAAGAAGTAAAGGTCCTTCGATTACCAGAAGTGGATAGTACAAATAACTTCTTACGTAACTATACACCTGCGGAAGACGAGCCAATGACTGTTGTGGTGGCTGAACATCAGACCTCTGGGCGAGGGCAAGGAACTAATACTTGGGAGAGCGAAAGCGGTAAGAACCTACTATTCTCCACCCTTGTGCATCCTACAATGCTGCCTGTCCGCAGTCAATTCTTGCTCTCTGAGGCAGGAGCCTTAGCTTTGAAAGAAGCCTTATCAAGCTATGTTGCGGATGACATACGCCTCAAGTGGCCGAATGACATCTATTGGAAGGATAAGAAACTGAGTGGAACTCTGATAGAGACCAAACTTAGTGGCGGACATATAAAGGATTGCATCTTTGGTGTAGGGCTCAATGTTAACCAATCCACATTCGTTAGTAATGCTCCTAATCCCGTCTCTCTCTGCCAGATCTTAGGGCATGAAGTAGATAAGGAAGAACTCCTCAAACATATAATCGCTAAGTTCCAAGAGTGTTACCACCTGTTAGAACTAGGCGGATACAATGATATTAGTGCAATGTATCACGAAGCTCTGTACCGTAAGGGAGGCTTTCATCGTTACCGCGACATAGATGGCGAGTTTGAGGGAGCCATCGTTGAGGTTGAAGATGATGGACATCTCATCCTAAGAGACCGCAGTGGAATGATTCGTGAATACCAGTTTAAAGAAGTAGAATTTATTGTTTAATAAGATACATAAATGGCAAGATTCAAACGTATACTATTGAAGCTCTCTGGTGAGAGCCTTATGGGTAAGCAAGGATTCGGCATAGATCCAGAACGCTTAAGTGACTATGCGAAGCAGATAAAGGAGGTGCATGACATGGGCGTGCAGATAGGTATCGTTATCGGTGGAGGTAACATCTTCCGTGGATTAAGCGGTAGTCAGAAAGGTTTCGACCGTGTGAAAGGAGACCAGATGGGTATGTGTGCCACTGTAATTAACTCCCTTGCGCTCTCTTCTGCACTTGAGGCAATCGGCGCAAAAGTCAAAGTTTTGACTGCAATCCGTATGGAACCAATAGGTGAGTTCTATAGTAAGTGGAAGGCTATTGAGGCTATGGAGGCAGGCTATGTATGTATTTTCTCTGCTGGAACAGGCTGCCCTTACTTCACAACTGATACAGGTTCTAGCCTCCGTGGTATCGAGATAGAAGCCGACGTAATGCTAAAGGGTACACGTGTAGATGGCGTTTACACAGCTGATCCAGAGAAAGACCCAACAGCGCAGAAGTACTCTGAAATCACCTATGATGAGATTTACAACAAGGGCTTGAAGGTAATGGATCTTACAGCAACGACGATGTGTAAGGAGAATGACCTACCTATTTACGTCTTCAACATGGATGTTGTTGGCAACCTCAAGAAGGTGATGGACGGCGAAGATATAGGCACATTGGTTCACAATTAAGCTATATCTTGAAGGTAATTAAAGTGATAAAATCAAGACAGCTATGGAGTGTCTATGCTTCGATAAGTAGCTTATGGCACTCTTGCTGCTTAGTGAATTTGGGCTTACTAACCTATAATCTGTAAATAATTCAACGATATATAGAATTTATTGTTTACCTTTGCAAGCGAATTTTTAATCGTACAAATCAATGAACAAGAGAAATACATTACTGTTTATTTTCATGCTGTTCGTTAGCATTACAGCTTTCGCACAACAGAAGCCAGCACACTTTACTGTGCAACAGAAACAAGTGTCTCCAACAGAGGTAGACCTCATCTTCTCTGCAAAGATAGATGCGGGCTGGCATGTCTATTCGACTAACTTACCTGCAGATGGACCTACGTCTACTACTTTGCATATAGAGAAAGCTGAGGGTGTGACGCCCGTTGGTAAGCTCACAGCACGTGGTAAGGAATTGAATGTCTTTGACAAGGCTTTCGAAATGAAGCTCCGCTATTTCGAGAATAGTGTTAGCTTTATTCAACGTTATAAGATCACGGCAAAGACATACACAATCAAAGGTTACTTAGAGTATGGTACTTGTAACGACGAGATGTGTATGCCTCCAATGCAAGTGGAGTTCAATTATAAGGGGAACGGCCCTGCTGAAGCTCCCGCTGCGACGCCAGCAAGCACATCAACTACCACCGATAATACTGCGTCAGCTGCTACTCCAGTAGCAGCTGATGGTTTATCTGCACTAGCTGCAATGACTGCTGACACGGCAAAAGAGGCTACCACGGCTAAGACTGACTCAACTACAGCAACGGCTCAAACGGCTGTTCAGAGTACGCCAGACGCCGACCTGTGGACGCCTGTAGTAAAGGAGTTGGCGGCATTCAACAATGCGCAAAATAACAAGAGCAACTCTCTTTGGTACATCTTCTTCATGGGTATTATAGGAGGACTCGTTGCTCTGCTTACCCCTTGCGTGTGGCCAATCATACCAATGACCGTTAGTTTCTTCCTAAAGCGTGCGAAGGACGACCGCAAGAAGGGTATTCGTGATGCCATAACATACGGTATCTCAATCATAGTAATCTATCTCGGCTTAGCGTCAATCGTAACAGCTGCATTCGGACCACAGAAGTTGAATGAGCTAGCAACCAATGCTCCGTTCAATATCTTCTTCTTCCTTCTGCTGTTAGTATTCGCCTTTAGTTTCTTTGGTTGGTTCGAACTCCGATTGCCATCATCGTGGGGTAATGCCGTAGATAACAAAGCGGCAGCAACCACGGGCTTGCTTTCAATTTTCCTTATGGCGTTCACCTTGTCACTGGTAAGTTTCTCTTGTACAGCACCTGTTGTGGGGCTTTTACTAGTTCAGGCAGCCACAAGTGGCGACTGGGTAGCTCCGGCAGTGGGAATGTTTGGTTTCGCCTTGGCGTTAGCCTTACCTTTCACGCTCTTCGCCCTCTTCCCATCTTGGTTGAAGCAAGCACCTAAATCAGGTTCATGGATGAATATGATAAAGGTTGTGTTAGGCTTCATTGAATTGGCATTCTCGCTGAAGTTCCTCTCAGTAGCCGACCTCGCATACGGATGGCATATCCTAGATCGTGAGACATTCCTATCTATTTGGATTGCGCTCTTCGGGTTGCTCGGTCTCTATCTCATAGGAAAACTCAAGTTCCCACACGATGATTCTGATCAGAAGGCAATGCCTGTACCAGCCATTATGCTAGGTCTTTGCTCATTAGCATTCTCCATTTATATGGTTCCAGGTCTTTGGGGCGCACCTTGTAAGGCGGTTAGTGCTTTCGCACCACCTATCAATACGCAGGATTTCAATCTAGCTCCACAAACCGTACATGCACAATATACCGATTATGAAGAAGGCATGCGCGCAGCTGCAGCAGCTGGGAAACCTGTCTTGATAGACTTTACTGGCTTCGGATGTGTTAATTGTCGTAAGATGGAGGCATCGGTATGGACAGACTCCCGTGTAGCTGATAAGCTCATGAAGGATTATGTGCTCATCTCACTCTATGTAGATGATAAGACTCCGTTGAAACAGCCTGTAGAGGTGAAACGTCCTGATGGTACTACCCGCACTCTGCGCACTGTGGGCGACAAGTGGAGCTATCTTGAGGAAACGAAGTTCGGTTATCTCGCACAGCCCTTCTATGTGCCATTGGATAATGCTGGTAAGCCTCTCAATGGTAGCTTCAGCTTCAAAGAGGACGTGAAAGCCTATCTTGACTTCCTGGATAAGGGGCTTGAAAACTACAAGGCTGGTAAGTAATCAGCTTAATAAGACTTACACTTAATCCCTACCAATTAGTTTCAATCGTACTGGTAGGTGAGATAAGATAATAATAATGGTGTGATGGCAATTTGCCGTCACACCATTATCGTTTCTAATAGCATCTGCGTATGCCTCAAAATGACACGTATGTGTCAGCGAAATAACACGTATGTGTCAATCCACGTGACACATATGAGTCAAGCCCGTAGCACATACGAGTCAAGTGCGTAATACGTATGTGTCATTTTACGGCGCATATATGTGTCAAAAAAGTCCTCTATTATCATTGCTTGTTGTTGGGTAGGCGATAGCCTTCATCTTATCCATTGTCTACCTGCGGGAACTTCCGTTTCTTGAAGAGGAGCGCAACGGAAGAGGAAAGCACGAAAGAAGCCATATTAAGGAGTCTTTGTGCGACCACCTAATATGGCTTACTTTTATGATTGCTGTATCGTTAGATGCTTATAGCAATGCTTTGAATTTCTCGTCAAGCACAGCCTTTGACGCAGCACCCACGAACTTATCTACTAACTCACCGTTCTTGAAGAAGAGGATTGTAGGAATGTTGCGCACACCGAAATCGATAGCTACATCATCGTTCTCCTCAACATCACACTTACCAACAACGATCTTTCCATCATATTCCTCAGCGAGTTCAGAGATGATAGGACCGACCATCTTGCAAGGGCCACACCATGTTGCCCACAGGTCAACTACTAATGGTAAGTCACCATTCTTATAAGTCTCTAAGTTCTCGGTAGTGATTTTTACTTCCATGTCTTTTTGTTTTTTATAATTATACTGTTTGTTATTAAACTAATATCTCACGCTTATGTTATATCAAAGTGTATGCCACCTTTATATATAGCTAATTGATGTGGAACTCCATCTTATTGCTGGCAGTGATAAAGTCTATCAACTTTCGGTCTACATTGACTCCCTTGTTGCGACTCTGTAGAGTGACGATCGTGTTCTCTAAGGTGCGTAGCTGAATAAACAGCTGTGTTTTGCCTTGGTGCTCATCTATCACCGTTGATAATTCCGATACGAGTTCATCATCTAAAGATGAGGCATCCATTGAGATTGTAAACCGCTGTAACTTATGCTCTTTTACATCATAGAGTTGTTCCACATTCTGCACTTTCAGTTCCAATAACGATGGGTTATTGCGGTAACGTGGCTGACATTTAGCCGTTATATAAATGCTGTAATTAGGTTTTAGAACGTTATTCCATCTTGCCCAATCATCGCCGAAGAGAGCTAACTCACCCGTTCCCTCGAAGTCTTCTATCGTCACAAATCCAAAGGGCTTACCCGTTTTCTGTGAGAAACGCTCGCTTACTGCCGTGACGATACCCCCGAATGTCACCTCGTCAGTCTGGGATAGTTTGGTCATGTCAGCGTTGCGTCCAATCATGGAACAGCGTGTGTTACACATATTATTGAGTACGACGCTATACTCATCCAATGGGTGAGCTGACAAATAGACACCTACTAACTCGCGCTCCTTATTTAGCTTCTCTATCGTCGGCCACTTCTCCGTTTTGGGTGCAACAGGATGTATGACATCAACAGCGTTCATGTCGCCGAAGAGAGAGTTTTGTTGCTGTGCTTTCTCCAACTGGAATAGCTGTCCGTAGCGCACAATCGTATCAAGGAATATGCTATCTCGCCCTGATGGGGCAAAGAACTGCTCTCTCAGCAAGCCGAAACTATCGAATCCTCCGCTGTAAGCTAGGCTTTCAAACGCCTTACGATTCACATTGCTAAGGTCGACACGTTCCGCAAAGTCGTATATATCCTTGTATGGTCCGTTCTTCTCCCGTTCGCGTACTATGCTCTCGGCAGCACTAGTTCCCATACCCTTGATAGCAGCTAGTCCGAATCGAATCTCACCTTTCTTATTAACGCCAAATCCGATTTGACTCTCGTTGATATCAGGGCCGAGCGTTGCAATCTTCAATGCTTTGCACTCCTCCATCAGCTTAGTTATCTCCGTGATTTGGCTGAATCGACGCGTCATTAACGCAGCCATATATTCGGCTGGATAATGTGCCTTCAGGTAAGCAGTCTGGTAAGCCACCCACGAATAGCATGTGGCGTGCGACTTGTTGAAGGCGTAACTAGCAAACTTCTCCCAGTCACTCCATATCTTCTCTAATATCTGTGGATCATGCCCATTAGCCTGTCCTTGCTTGATGAACTTCGGCTTCATCTGGTCAACGATAGCCTTCTTCTTCTTACCCATCGCCTTACGTAAGGCATCGCTCTCACCACGAGTGAAATTTGCTAACTGGCGACTTAGGAGCATCACTTGCTCTTGATAAACCGTGATTCCGTATGTATCCTTGAGATACTTCTCCATACATGGGATGTCATACTTCACCAGTGAAGGATTGTGCTTACGCTTAATAAAGTCGGGGATATAGTCCATTGGACCAGGACGATACAGCGCATTCATGGCTATCAGGTCTTCAAAGACTGTTGGATGAAGCTCACGGAGGTACTTCTGCATACCAGCTGATTCAAACTGGAAAGTACCTATCGTCTGACCCTTCTGATATAATTGATAGGTCAGTTCATCATCTATAGGAATGTTGTCGAGATCAATAATATCACCCGTTGTCTGTCGGATAACTCGACAGGCTTCCTTCAACTCTGACAATGTTTTCAGACCTAGGAAGTCCATCTTGATTAGACCTGTTGACTCAATGACATGACCATCGTATTGTGTTACAGGAACCTTCTTCTCGGGGAAGTCTGGGTCGGTTGCTGTGGATACTGGAACCCAATCATCAATAGGATTACGACAGATGATGAAACCGCAAGCATGTATACCCGTATTGCGCACAGTGCCCTCAAGCATCCTCGCATACTTTATGGTGTTTCGCTCTCGAATATCCTCACTAACCTCTGCATCCTGTAGTTGTGGGGTACACTTGATAGCATTGGCTAGATTCATCTTCATGCCATCTGGTAAACGATCAGGTATCGCCTTGCACAGCTCGTTAGCAATGGCTATAGGTAATTTCTCTACACGGGCAACATCCTTGATAGAGTTCTTTGTCGCCATTGTACCATAGGTGATGATATGCGCACAATTCTCATGTCCATACTTATCCATCACCCATTGCAGCACACGCCCACGCCCATCATCATCGAAGTCTGTATCGATATCAGGGAGATTCACACGATCGGGATTAAGGAAGCGTTCGAACAGTAAGTCGTACTTCAGTGGGTCGATTTTCGTTATTCCTAAACAATAGGCAACAACCGAACCTGCAGCTGAACCACGACCCGGTCCTACCATAACCCCTAACTCTTGCCGTGCAGCATTGATAAAGTCCTGTACTATGAGGAAGTAGCCAGGAAAGCCCATGGTCTTCATGACGTGTAGCTCGAACTTTATATGACTCGTCACTTCTTCTGAAAGAGGATCGCCATATAACTTCTTTGCACCATCATAAGCTAGTTTCGCTAGATAATCAGCTTCAAACTTGATACGATATATCTTCTCATAACCGCCTAATCGCTCTATAACCTTTTGTCCTTCTTCGGGTGAGAGAGGATTCTCACCATTCTCATCGGTGGTGAACTCCTTGTATAAGTCTTCCTCAGTGAATTTCTTTTCCCACTCTTCTTCTGTACCAAACGACTCTGGGATAGGGAAGAAAGGCATGATAGGACCATGGTCAATACTATAAGGCTCAACCTTGTCTAGCACCTCCAGTGTGTTTGTCAATGCCTCTGGTATATCCGAGAAGATGTCATTCATCTCCTGACGGGTCTTAAACCACTCCTGCTTGGAATAGCGCATACGCTTAGGATCGTCCAAGTCCTCACTCGTTGATAAGCATAGTAAATGGTCGTGAGCCTCAGCTGTTTCCTTATCTTCAAAGTGACAGTCATTCGTACAAACTACCTTTATTCCATATTCCTTAGCGAACTGCAACAATACTTTATTAGCCTTTTGCTGCAAGGGAAAAGCCTCTCGATTGGCAAGGATCGTTGGGTCTTTCACCTCATGGCGTTGCAACTCTAGATAGAAGTCATCGCCGAATACACGATGATACCACTGGCATGCTTCGCGCGCACCATCGATATCTCCGTGGATAATCTTATTAGGAATCTCACCAGCAATACATGCCGAACATACGATCAAGCCCTCATGATACTTCTCCAACTCGGCTCTGTCTGTTCTTGGACGATAGTAATAACCATCCACCCAAGCATGGGATACGAGTTTTATAAGGTTCTTGTAGCCCTTATAGTTCTTTGCTAACACGATAAGATGGTATCCTGAATTATCATGCATGGACTTATCTTTATCATGCATAGTGCGTCGTGCAACATACATCTCACATCCGAAGATAGGCTTGAAAGGCTCTTCACCATTCTTCTTACGCCCCTTGTTGACCTTAGCACAATAGTCCGAGAACTCTTTTATACCGAACATCACGCCATGATCTGTTATCGCCATACCCTTCATTCCATCAGCGATAGCCTTATCAACAAGCCTTGTCACCTTCGATTGACCATCGAGGATGGAGTAATTAGTATGTACATGTAAATGTATGAAATCTTCCATTAAGCTACGAGTTTTGAGCTGTAAAGTTACGATGAAAAGCCCATATAGCCAAAAGAATGATTATGAAAATTTGTAGAAACGAGCAAAAAGAACTACCTTTGCAACCGATACAAAACGTCGATTTAACGTCCATGGGGAAAATTAAAAAGAAGCTCAAGAAGATAAGAATACATAGAGAAGGAACAAATACTCTGCTTTATGGCGGTATATGTTTAGCCCTTATTGCGTTGGTTCTATGGTTTGCAGTTCCGTCAAAGATACCTTTCTGGATCTTTGCAGTAGTGTTTGGTACAGTCTATGGTATCGTTTTAAACTTCTATAGGTGCCCTATTCGCTATTTTGGTAGTGAGGAGACCGAAGGTATTGTGGTGGCTCCTGCGGATGGTCACATCGTAGTTATAGAAGAAGTAGACGAGAATACATACTTCCATGAACGCCGTTTAATGATTTCAATATTCATGAGTTTATGGAATGTACACGCTAACTGGTTCCCTGTTGATGGCGTAGTTAAATCAGTACAACACTTTGATGGTAACTTTCATAAGGCTTGGCTTCCCAAGGCAAGTGAGGAGAATGAGCATGCCGATACCATTATCACTACTCCTGATGGAACTGATGTGTTATGTAGGCAGATTGCTGGTGCTATGGCACGACGCATTGTGACCTATGCTAAGGAGGGCGAGGAATGTTACATTGATGAGCATCTTGGATTCATCAAGTTGGGTAGTCGAGTTGATATCTTCCTCCCTGTTGGCTCTGAAGTATGCGTTAAGATGGGGCAGGCAACAACTGGCGACCAGACGATTATCGCTAAGTTGAAGCCGAAAAAATAAACGGATAATAATGAAGAAACATATTCCTAACAGCATAACATGCTGTAACTTGATTTCAGGTTGCATTGCAACGGCATTCGCCTTCACTGGTGATATAAAGGTAGCATTGCTGTGGATTATTATAGGAGCAGTCTTCGACTTCTTCGATGGCATGACAGCTCGACTCTTACATGTTAGTTCTCCTATTGGTAAGGAACTTGATTCTCTTGCTGATGATATCACCTTTGGCGTAGCTCCCTCTACTATTATCTTTAGTCAACTACAGCTGATGAGCTATCCAGACTTCCTTGAGCCGCTACGTCCTTACCTTCCTTTCGTGGCTTACATCATGGCTGCTTTCTCTGCATTGCGCCTTGCGAAGTTCAATTTGGATGAGCGACAAGCACTCGGATTCATCGGCTTGCCGACCCCTGCCAACGCTCTCTTTTGGGGTTCATTGCTTGTTGGTATTGGCGAACAGATGTATTATCGCCCTTGGACACTATACCTAATTCTGATTGGAATATTAGTTAGTTCGTGGCTACTTGTATCCGAGATACCTATGTTCGCACTGAAGTTTAAGCATTGGGGAGTGAAGGGTAATGAGGTGAAATACCTCTTCTTAGTTACTTGTGTTCCGCTTGTTGCTATCTTTGGTATCACGTCTTTTGCTATTATAGTTGCTTGGTACGTTGTGTTATCAATGATAGTTAAACAACAGACAAGTAAGTCATAATACAAAGGAGACATTATGGTACATGATTTCTTAAGGTTTGCTTTCAGTTTGCTCATCTTCTTTCTCATCATGATGGGATGGGTTGCTTATGCTTTCTATAAGCGAGTAACACGTATTCGGGAGCAGTTTGATCCATACAGACAACAGAGAGGGACACAGTCAAATGAGCCAACAATTACAGATAACAGACCTTTAGAGGAACGTAATAAACAGGTTATCCCAGATAGTGAAGGGGAATATGTCGATTTCACGGAAGTAGATGATAACAAGTCATAAGACTTCACTTACACTATTGATAATCACAAGAAAGAGAGTATATCAAGGTTTTCTTAAATCAAAGATATGCTCTCTTTCCTTTTAAGAGAGCCTCTCCTTCATACGAAGAAACGCCCTCTTTCTATCAAGGAGGGCGTTTCTTTTCATTCATTCTTTATTGTTTATGCTTCTAATGAATGATTAGTAGAACTTGTTTTTATGCCTAATCACATTGTTAGTATGCCTAGTTTCGTTAGCTTAACACGTCAAGAGCCTACTGCCATCAGGCTGTTCTTCGATCGTAACTTTGATGACGTTCTCTGGAAGAACATCCTCAACGAGCTCTGGCCATTCGAGTAGACAGAGGTTACCACTATAGAAGTAATCCTCATAACCCATGTCATAAACCTCTTCCAACTTCTTTATTCGATAGAAATCAAAGTGATAGATAGGGTTGTCGTTGCCGTCTGTATACTCGTTGATGATGGCGAATGTAGGGGAAGTTATGACGTCTTTAACCCCTAGAACTTCGCAAAGTGCCTTGATAAAGGTGGTTTTGCCTGCTCCCATCTTACCATAGAAAGCGAACACCTTGCCATCTCCCATTCCTTTAATAAACTCCTTTGCAGCCTCGTGAATGGTATCGAGACTATTGATTCTAATTTCCATATTGCTTTTATTTATCTGTTCTTAATTATCGTTTACGTGGTGTGAGTGTGACCAACGGGACAATCATTTCTTCCAAAGAGATACCTCCGTGTTGGAATGTATCCTTATAGTAAGATACGTAATAGTTGTAGTTATTGGGGTAAGCAAAGAATGAGTCGCCTGTAGCGAATACGTAACTTGTACTGAGGTTAGGGGCTGGAAGCTGTGCTTGATGCGGATTCTTTATAGTGAAAACCTCCTTAGAATCATAGTTAAGACTCTTTCCCAGCTTATAACGGAGGTTCGTATTCGTATTGCGATCACCGATAATCTTCACTGGATTAATCGTTCGAATGGATCCGTGATCAGTTGTGATTATCACCTTATAGTTCGATTGTGCCAACTCTTTGATGACGTCTGCAAGGACGCTGTGTTGGAACCAGCTAAGTGTAATGGAGCGATAGGCACTCTCGTCACTGGCTAGTTCACGTATCATCTTCATCTCTGTTCGGGCATGAGAAAGCATATCAATGAAGTTAACCACAAGTACATTAAGATCGTTTTGAGCTAAGTTCTTGTATTGTTGCATGAACTTCTCTGCACCCGTTGAGTCGTTAATCTTATGATAAGAGAACCTGTCATGACGGCGATAACGCTCTATCTGCGTCCGAATAAGCGGCTCTTCGTTGAGGTTCTTGCCCTCTTCTTCGTCCTCATCGACCCACAATTCGGGGTACATCTTTGCTATCTGTTGAGGCATAAGACCACTGAATATAGCATTGCGAGCATATTGTGTGGCTGTTGGAAGTATGCTCATGTAAAGGTCCTCTTCGATCTCGAACATGTCACCAATCTCTTTCGACAGGATGCGCCATTGATCAAGTCGGAAGTTATCGATGACGATGAGGAATACTTTCTCGCCTTTGTCAATGAGTGGAAACACCTTCTTCTTGAAGATCTCAGGACTTAGTAAGGGCTTATCGTTGGTTTCGTTGTTGGTATCAGACTTCTTATTGCGTCCTGCCAAACGTGCGAAACTACTGTTTGTCTTTGTTTCCTGTGGTGCTACCCAGTTGAGATAATGCTTTGAAATATACTTAGCAAAGCCATTATTTGCCTCTTCTTTCTGCATTTTCAGCATTTCCACCATGTTACTGTCGGTACTGCTTAGCTCTAATTCCCAGTGTACTAACTTGCGATAAACCTCTTTCCAATCATCGAACGAACGGCAGTCGGCAATCTCCATAGCAATCTGTTGATAGCTTTGTTGGTATCCGCTCTGCGTTACTTCAGTGACAATTTCCTTCTGATGGATATTCTTTTTCAGTGAAAGAAGTATCTGATTCGGGTTGACGGGCTTGATGAGATAGTCTGCAATCTTTGCTCCAATCGCCTGGTTCATGATGTCTTCTTCCTCACTCTTCGTCACCATGACAATCGGTGTAGCAGGTTGAATCTCCTTGATCCGTTGTAAGGTCTCAAGCCCAGAAAGCCCTGGCATCTGCTCATCGAGCAGTACCAGATCGAAGGTCTGCATGCCACATTGCTCAATAGCATCAGCCCCGTTGCTAGCCATGACAACCTTATATCCTTTGTTCTCAAGGAATAGAATGTGCGCTTTCAACAGCTCGATCTCATCATCTACCCATAGTAACAATCCGTTGTTCATATATCTTCTTGCTTATAGTTAGAACCCCTCCAAGTCATAATACTCATCTTCGATGTTGTTTTGAATTGGTTGATTCTTCTTGTTAGTCTTGTTGTTATTCTTCTTACCAGACGTTGGTTCGTCATCTCCGAAGTAAATGATCGGACCATCGTCTACCGTCTTTGGCTTCTTTGCTGGAGTCTGTTGAGGCTGTTTAGCAGGTGCTTTTTGCGGCGTAGCAGATGCAACTTTCTGTACTTTTGGTTCTGTCTTTTGTTGCGTTGGAGTAGGCTTTGTTTCAGTCTTCTTCGTCTCTTTTCCTGTGTTGACAGGAGCCTTCGGGAGAGCAGGTGTAGGCTTTTCGGCAGGCTTCTCATCAGGAATAACGAACGTGTTAGTGTCCTCCAACGTTGGTTTCCTTACCTCCGTAGGCATCTCGAAAGTGTTTTCATTCTTTGGAGATGTTGTTGGCTCTACCTTCTTTGATGTCGGTGTGTCCAACGGAATATCCATTGTGTTGTTTGCAGGAACATCCATATCATCAGGGAAGAGATCCTTGTCATTGGCGTGCTTCTCCTCTATCTTCTGTAGAAGATCAGGTTCGCGTGGTGTCGCCACTTCGGCTGGTTCACTCAAGAGATAGCGTTTGGTGACTTCAAGCGGTGAGAAGTTCTTTTTATAGAAAGCCTCATAATCCTTATAACTATAGGTTGTTCCAATCAGTTTCAGGTTCTTGTCACTGATAATGACAGCCTTAGTAGTCTTGCTCATCTGCATCACCACGTCCTTAGCAGCAAATAGTTGACGGGCATATTGATACGCTTCATCGTAATTGCGGAAGCCCGATACCATCATTTGATGCAATCCGCTGAGGTCTTCTATTTGTATTTCAAAGTTGCGAACGAGGAAGTTTGTGAAGTTGAAACGTGCTAACTCGAATAGTAACTTGTTCTCCTTCAATGAGTCGGGGTTGTATATTAGCAAGAACTTAAAGTCTATGTTGCGTTCAGGAGAGAGCTTCGCTTGTCGGATACTGTCGCTATCACTAAGGATGGAAGTGCGATATGACCACACAGCATTTAGGTCGAATTTACCGCTGCGGAGCTTCTTTCCTGCCTGAACACCATTCACTATCATTCCAGCCATCTCACTGATGCGACTGTTAGGATACTTCTTTACAACCTCCTTCATGTCAGTTAAGCACCCATTAGCGTCTCCCGTGTTTAGCTTACTCAATCCCCCAATGAACAAGAACTTATCTCGGTTGGCTCCCATTGGGAATCGTTTCTCGGAGATTTGAGCGTTACTAGCAACCTCATTATAGCGTCCTTGCTTGAAAGCATCGTAAGTTGAGGCATATAGAGAGTCTTCTATCTGTACGCCGAAACGTAAGTTTTGTTTGTAATAAGGGTCAGTTAAGAGGGTAGTCCACTTATTCTTAGGATATTGCCGACTTAACTTTGTAAGGTAAGTCTCGGCTATCTCGGGTTCGTTCTTACGCATATAAAGCAAGTAGAGGTGGTAATAAACATCGTCCATAGCCTCATAGTCAGGATAATTATCACTCACTCTGCGTAGCGCCCGCTCTGCTAGACGAAGATTGTTAAGCCTATCCTTGAATATTACTCCTGAATGATGTAGACCATCCTCAAGTATCTTGTTACTTGCAGCAAGCTGTTCCGCAGTGAATGGGATTTGTGCTAGATAATACTCCCGCTTATGTGGGTCGTTCTTTAAAGAGTCTCTTGTTTGTTCGAGAGAATCCCTCTTTGCTTCGGCTTTATATATGGAGTCGCGTTGAGCATCCGTCATTTCATAAGGGTTGTTAGTGTTTCCAATATTCCTAACAACCGTTTGATTCATGCGTTGCCAGTTGTCGATATTCTCTCTCTTGCCCCATAGTTGTTGGAAAGTAACCTTTCCTTGTTGTACAGCCGTTGGGTTATAGAAATACCAAGTACTACCTTGTTGCTGATTGGAGTTGACTCTTTGAATATTATTCGATGTGTTGTTACGTCCGAAATTACCATCCATACCTTGCTGCTGGGCGTTGTTATTTTGCAAGTCCAGTGCATTTCGCTCCTCTTTCTCCTTTTTTTTCAATGCTGTGATTACCCTATCTATAGCGGCATTACGCTCCTTTTCAGAGCATTTAGCAAGTTGTTGGAGAGAGTCCTGTAGCTGAACAGCATCCGTATAAGGTGCTAATTCATCTAATATCTTCGAACGATCAGATAACTGTTCATAGTCTTTACGATCTCTGTCAAGTAATCCCAATGCTTCATCATAGCATTTCTTTGCATTGCCGAAACGCTCTTTAGCCCAATACAAATCGCCAAGATGTAATAACAAAACGCCTTTCTCAATGCCACTACGTGTCGCCTTCTTGCGTCCCAATTCGTAAGCATTGATAGCAGCAAGCGTATCTTTGTTCGCAAGATGTATGTTGCCCATTGCGTAATAGACCTGATCCAGATACTCCTTATTGTTATCTGAAGCCGCCATGTGCCTTAGTTTGCTTATCATCTGCTTGCTTTGTCCTTCTGCCATGACCTCTGTTTGGGCAATGCGAGCGTTGAACTCTAGTTCATAAGGAGGATTGGTACGAATGACGCGTTGGAAGGCTTCATAAGCATCTTGCCTCTTTCCCAATGCAGCATACACTTGTCCAAGTAGATAAAGTTCACGTGCTTTCTGCTTCTGACGCATCTCGTGCTTAATAACCTTTTGTAAGTAAGGCACAGCCTTAGCCAGTTCTCCCGTGTGAAGATAGTAGTCTGCGTAAGTATAATCCCACTCCTTCACCGCACGCCAGTCCATTGAGTCACGTTGCATATTGCGAATAACATCCTCCGCATCGTATAGCCAGCCCTGTTCTATGTAACATTTAGCCAACCAAGCACGTGCTTTTCCATAGATGGCAGGCTGTCCCTTGTACATACGACTCATGTAGGCGAAGGTTGCAGCAGCCTCTTCAAAGGCTCCTTGATGGAACTGTGAGCGTCCCATTAACATCCATGCCTTCCACAAGAAAGGGTTATATTCGCGTCGTGAGAGCCACTCTATGTCCTTATCAGTCTTTCTTCTGTTCTTAGTCCACTCTGGTCTCTTCTTGATACTATGCTTAGCTATTGCCTTCTCTGCCTTTTCTATGGCACGATTAAAGTTACTTTTCCCTAAGTCACGACTATTCTTATTGCCGACAGTATATAGTGGAATAAGTTCGGTAAAGTTATCCTTGTTCCCCTTTTCTTTCTCTATAGAACCATCGATATAAGCCTGTGCTCCATTAAAATATACGTTATATCGGGTATTAAAAGCCTGCCACCAGCGAGATTGAGCGGTGTTATTTTTCGTAGAGCAACCCACAATCACCATTGTAATGATTGCTAATAAAGAGAAGGTTATATGTCTGTTTGCTTTCTTCACGTTAGCCTTCAATCATTGTTATTAGTTCATCCTTAATCTGATTAGGAACATTTATCTCACGGAGGATGAGGCTTCTATTCCAGCCTTTTGCCTCTTGTGGCTGCATGGTATAGAGTATATTGGCAAACTCCTCGGCTTCTTCATCGGTGTATTGATTCGACTGTCGCCCACGGAAACGATCGAGTTCTTCGTCATCATAGTACTCTATTTCCCTTGTTGCAGCTTCCATCATGCACACTTGCTCGCACTTATCATCAGTGCCATCACACGATGAGCAATCACCAGAAGTAGGCATAACAACATCGGGTTCACCCTCTTTCTTCTTGGTGAATAAGGTTGTTATGGCGGCAAAAAGAGCCAGAACTATAAGTGCACCAATGCCAATATAAAATATACTCATTTGTTCTTTTCTTCTTTTGGAAACATGAGAAGTAGGACAGATTGGCTATTCTACCTCCGTAATGTGAAAGCCCGCAGAGCGTAAGTCAGCCCAGAAGTGAGGGTAAGACTTCGTTACAACTTCTGGATGATCTATGCGTATTTCCCCCAGTTTGATAGCTAATGGAGCGAAAGACATTGCCATTCTATGGTCTTCGTATGTGCTGATGACAGGAAGAGAAACAGGTTCGCAACGTTCACCCTCCCATGACAACTCCCCTTCGTTACGGCTTTGAAGGACGTAGCCCAGCTTTGCCATCTCTGTTTTCATTGCTTCTATGCGGTCTGTCTCTTTGATTCTTAGACTGTTCAAGCCCGTAAAATGGAAGGGAATACCCAACACTGGACATGCTGCTATCAGTGTTTGTGCCAAGTCTGGATGGTTAATAAAGTCGTAATCCATCCTATTCAGCATACGGGTATGGCGTGTTAGTGTTGCGTCAGTCAGCCCTTCTGCATCCTTGCGAGCGAAGTTTGTCTTTATACCCAGCAATGAGAAGATGTATCGAACAGCTGCATCTCCTTGTCGCGAACCATCTTTTAAACCAGAGATAACCACCTCTGCGTCTAAATCATCTTGTAATGCAAGTATCTCATACCAATAGCTTGATGCCGTCCAATCATTCTCTATCGTGTAAGTTCGGCGTGTGTATTGCTGTGGTTTGACGCTAATTGTGTCGAAGTTAGTCCATTCGGCGGCAACTCCAAACTCATGCATAATATGCAAAGTGAGGTCGATGTAAGGTCTAGACACAATCTCCCCCGTGAGCTTCAAGTCCAACCCTTTGGTCAAAATGGGCGCAATCATGAGTAAAGCCGAGACGTATTGCGAACTCACATTGCCAGGTATTACCAGTTGTCCACCCTCTAATTCGCGTCCACGAATGCGCAGGGGAGGATAGCCCTCATTACCAATATAATCAATATCTGCACCTAAGTAACACAAAGCATCAACGAGAATCTTTATTGGTCTATGCTTCATTCGCTCTGTTCCCGTGATAATATGCTCTCCTTGTGATAGGCATAAATACGCTGTCAGAAAGCGCATTGCAGTGCCAGAAGCCTTTATGTCAATCACATCTGATGGTTGGGAGAAAGCCTGCAAAATAACTTTTGTGTCATCACAATCCGATAAGTTCTCTGGTAGAATCCCCTCTTTTGTAAGTGCCTGCACGATAAGTGCACGATTACTAACGCTTTTTGAGGCTGGAAGTGTGATGCGAGTATCAATATGTTGGGGTGGAGTTATGATGTATTGCATGCTTCTTCAGTGCATAATTATTACATCACAAAATTACAAAATAAACTTGGGATGTGAGAAAAAGAACTTCAAAAGTTTGCTAATATCATGGAAAGTAAGTAATTTTGCAGGGCTTTTAAAGGAACGGGATGTAGTTCAGTAGGTTTAGAATGCTGGTCTGGGGGACCAGTGGTCGCCAGTTCGAGTCTGGTCATCCCGACTTAATTGAAGAGAAAGAAACCATTCTTTGGTTTCTTTTTTTTTGTTTTTTAAGCTGTTAAAAACGTTTTCTTCGAATCGACTTAAAGCCTTTCTGTAATGTTACAAAAGGCTTGGAGAAGTATTACAGAAGCCTTGGAGAGGTATTACAGAAGGCTTGTAATAATTCTGAAGGTTATTAAGTGCCATCGAGTGTTCTATTTTTTTGATAGGAATTAATTACATTTTCTATCATCAAAGTACGCTTTGTGCATAAAAAGGTATGGTTAGTAATAGCTTTTCCAATTCTTATTTGTATCTTTGTTACCCATAGTGAAAACCAAAGTCTATTAATTTCTACAAATGAAAATGAACATGAGAAAGACGATAATGGAGGGAATCTTTGGGGGTAATCTCACCTGTGATCATGTGCAACCTAGGGCTAGAACATCTGCATCCTCTTGTCAGGTGTATGCGAAATATGCTATTAATAAGATACTGATAAGCATGTTTGTATTACTCGTTGCAGTGCCAATGAAGGCTCAAAACTTTCGAACTCTGCGCGATGTAAAGGTGAATGAAACTGTACTCGACCTTTCTCAAACTGCCTGCAAAGTGATTCCACGTAATGCAATGCACTCTCGGCATAGATTACAAAAGCTTATTCTCTCTGCGACTTTGGACTCTATTGGTAGTCAGGCGTTCTTTGCCTGTGATGGTTTAAAGGGGCAATTACTCATCCCCGCATCAACTCGTGTGATAGAGGCTTCGGCTTTTAATGGTTGTAGTGGTTTGAGTGAACTCGTGTTTGAAGGTTCTCCTCGTTTGGAGTCTTTCGCTTTTGCTAATTGTAAGGGCTTGCGTGTGATACGTCTGTCAGCACTTGTTCCACCCGTTTGTGCTGCTAATACCTTTGTAGGAATTGATTTTAAGAAAGTCAAACTCATTGTTCCTTCAAAGGCAAAAGCGGCTTATCGGAACGCTGTGGGTTGGCGTTCTTTCTTCTCGAAGACCGAAGAGAAGAATGTTTGTGAGCCTGAAGAGTTGCTCGTTCCACGTCCTCTTCACATGGAAGTGTTCTCTAAAGCAAATCCGAAAGGCGTTTATAAAAAGGCGTTGAATTGGTCGGATGTTATCGGCATTGAGGCTTCGAACTGTTTAGATAATGAAAAGAAACAAGCGGAACGCATACTTCGTGAACGTACAACAAGTGTGCTCCGTCCGCAAGCTAATAATATAAAAGGTGGGAAGAGTAGGGGAGTAATGGTGCGTTTATCCCTTGATTCAACCCTAAACAATGCTGAGGCTTATACGTTAGACATATCAAATAAAGGTGTAGAGATAAAGGGAAAGACTGCAGCGGGAGTGTTTTATGGACTGATGACACTCGAACAATTATGTATAGGGAATGGTGTTGCTGCCCCCTCAACAACGATTCCTCCTCTTTATATAGTAGACCAACCACGAACGGAAGTGCGTGAGTTAATGGTGGATCCAGTGCGTCATTTCATCCCATTCAACGATTTAAAGCACTTCATTATAGAGATGGCTCGCTTCAAATTCAATGCTCTTCACCTCCATTTAGTTGATGATCAAGCATGGAGAATAGAGATAAAGAAGTATCCAGAACTTACTGAGAAGGCCTCCGATAGAGTAGGAATGGATGATATGCCAGAGCGTATTAGCGGCTTTTATACGCAAGAGCAGATGCGTGAGTTGGTACGTTTTGCAGCTCAATATCATGTTATGGTGATCCCAGAGATAGAACTTCCTGGTCACGAAGTGGCTGCTATTCATTGTTTCCCACAACTCTCTTGTGCTAAAAAAGAAGTCCCCATCCGTTTGACCTGTGGCGTTAGTAATGACTTACTCTGCCCTGCCGAACCCTTTGTTTACGAGTTTCTTGATAACGTTCTAAAAGAGTTAGCCGAGGTGTTTCCTGCTCCATACGTTCATTTGGGCGGTGATGAGGCGGGTCAACCACCATTAGGAGCATGGACAAACTGCCCTGCTTGTAAGGAACTAAAGCGGAAGGATGGGTTTACAGAGAACTGGCAATTACAGCAATACCTCTTTGATCGGGTTATAAAACAGCTTCATCAGTTGGGGAAGACACCGATGTATTGGTATGAGAAGGAGTTTAAGACGATTCAGCCGGGGTGCGTTGTTTATGCTTGGCGGAATGGTTTAACGCAGGTGGCAATAGATGCAGCCGTGCGTAACAAAGCAAAGATTATGATGTGCCCAGGCGAGCATTGCTATCTTGACTACCCACAAGGGCGAGGCGATATGCCAGAGGTTAATTGGGGAATGCCCGTTACTTCGCATGAACAAACTTATCGTCTTGATCCGGCATGGGGGATGGATAGCACCTTTGTACAGCGTAATCTCTTAGGCGTGAGTGGTACACTTTGGAGCGAATGTATCAATTCAACAGAACGACTTTATTATCAAGCTTTCCCTCGTGCTGCTGCTTTGTCGGAAGCAGGTTGGACCATTCCTGAACGGCGCAGTTATACTGATTACCTCCTTCGTGTGCTCCCTTTGATGGACGATATGTTGCGTCGTGGTATTGCCGTGAACGTGAATTAAACAAATAAACACCCCTTTTCACACCAAAAGTCCACTTTTCTTTTAAATCTCTTTGCCGTTTTAATATCTTTTATTACTTTTGCAGCCGTAACAAAAAAACGATAATGATTCAAGCATTAAATATTCAAGCCACAACGAACAACGCCTTATATAATAAAGGTGTTGCTTATTGTGTATCTACGTTTGAATCATTGAATACGGAGAGAAAAATAATCGAGAAAAAGATAGCAAATAATTTGGTAGTTCCAAATATTTGTATACTCTCTCTCTCTCTCTCTCTCTCTCTCTCTCTCTCTCTCTAGTAGAGCAGGCGTAAATTACACATTTTTTTCTTCTCGCATACGCGCGCGCGAAGCGTGCCGCAAACCCTGTAAACAAAGGACTTTTAGAAGTTTCCTTTGTTCTTTTTTTGTGTCCGTACCTAAACCGAAATATAGAAAAATTAAGCACGAAATAACAACTATTTTTAATCAATAAAACAATGGAGAAAAAGAAAGAAAAGAAGAACTATTCTGCACCTAATTGCATGATAGTTCAGGTAAACGAAACCACGAACTTGATGGAAGCCTCTTTCACTGGTCAGCATAACCCAGCCCATCATGCTGTAGGTCCTGCTGGGGCGAAAGCTGCAACAATTTGGCAAGAAGATGAGGAAGAAAGCGATGAACAAAACATTCCTTCTTGGGAAGATTAAGAAATGAGAGTTATAAACAAGAAAAAGACAAAGTAATGATGAGAACAAAACAATTATTTAAGATTCGCTTATTGTCCTTTGCAGCTCTTTGCACTATGGCATTAGCAGCAGTTTCTTGTGCTAGCGAAGATGTGGCGCAGAACGGCAAAGATACAGACAATGATAAGAACTTTACAGAGTTTGTTGGTGGCAGACCAGAGACGCGCACAACAATGGATTATAACAGCGGCGCTTTCTATTGGGAAGCTGGCGACAAGATTTACGTGCAGGACGATGACAATGTTTGGCAGGTAAGCAATAACTCACCTACTGGTAAGGTTGCATCTTTTAAGTTTAAAGTTCCTGGCAAATTCACTGCTAAAGCTTCTTATAAGGTTTATTATCCAGGTAAGAACGGAACTGATAACAATGTAACGATCCCCGCAACACAAAGTCAGACAGAGCCTAATAGCACTGCACACTTCGGCGTATCAGGCGATTGTGGTACTGCTGATGCAGCAAGAGCAAATAATTTCCATTTCACGCTTGACCATCAATCGGCTGTCCTAGTTTTCCAGCCTTATACTAGTAACTCTATTTTAAATAATTGCTATTTGACAAAGATAGAAGTAATTTCAGATAACAATATTACAGGAACGTATACTCTTAAACCGACTACAGGTGAACTGACAGGTAGTGGAACTGACAAAGAGATTAATATCATTACTACAGGTAGCGGTGCATACACTAATGGCTTTTCGTTGACCAGTGCAACATCTGCATCTACTGCTGACAAAATCTACATGCATATTAAGCCAGGTACACATACACTCAGAGTACGTTATTGGATAAAAAGTCTTGTTGACAATGTAGAGGGTACTATCACAAAAGATCTAACATCTTTTACCTACAATAAGAATACGTACTACGACATGACGGCTAATCTTGATGTGAGAGATTATGCAAGTCTATACTGCTATTGGGATGCACAGGCAGACTATTGGGTAGGGCATGAATGGAATGCAGCTAATCCTGCTGATCGTTGGCAACCAGTGGTTACTACCATACCTTTTCCTCACTATGATGAACTAAAAGATCCTGTTACTCCACCACGTGCTGCAAATCTTTCTTATCCAGGCTTAGGTATTCGTAATGATGCGGTTAATCTCTGTAAAGATTGCCCAAATGCAAATGAGATGGCATGGTATGCAGAAAAGGGAGATGCTCGTTTTGATGCAGATATTCTTTGGACTTGTATGGGACACTTACGTAAAGGAGGCCTTTGGTTAAAAAAGAAAGCAAAGATAGCAAGCGATAATGGTAAGACAATATCTGATATTGAAAGTAAAGCACCAGATAATACGGATTGGAGAATTGCTACTTCTCCAATTGTTTCCAACCAGACGCTTACAAGTCTGACTCCTCCTTCTTCTGTAGATATTAATGACTACTTTTTCTTACCACCCTTAGGATCTGCAATTGACGTTCCTTCTATAGCAGGTTTTTATATGACTGGTCAAGGTGGTTCTTACTGGTCTTCTTCTACTAATAGCACAAATTCCAATTCTGTATTTGGATTTTTTTATGGTATTAATAGTAGCAATCAACTCGAATTAACTGTTACTTCAAATCTCGGCCGCGATCATAATATTATGAGTGCTTGGAAGTTTGAGTAAATAGAGAGTAGACTACGAAACAATAGGAAAAGATGAAGCTCTAGTAATTTGTAATAATATCACTTACAAACGCTCCGTGGGCTAAAAGGTCTCGAGCCCACGGAGTTATCACAATCAGAGACCGCCTTAATGACAATGGCTAACAAACCAATTCAATTTTTTTTGAGAGAGCAGAAGCTAAACATCGGTAAGCAGGCTGGAAAGACTGTTATTGTTGCTCGTCCAACTGGTAGGCACCGTGTAGACTTCCGCAACTTTTGCGAACGCATTGCTAAGTCAACAACCTTTAATGCGCAGGAGGTGGCAGCCGTGCTGAATCTTGCAAGTGAAACCGCCCGTGACATCGTAGCCAATGGTGACATTGTGGAGTTTGGTGACATGGGAACGTTGACACCCTCGTTTAAGAGCAAGGCGGTAGAGACTGTTGAGCAGTTCCGTGCACAGCAGCACATTGAGAAACCTGTTATAAAGTTCCTTGCTTCTGCGAAGTATTTCACACTGAATGATGTTACGTATGAGCAAGTAGCACCAAAGGAAAAGAAAGGAAAGAAAGAGAAAAAGAAGGCAGAAGGAACAGAGCCTTCTGGTCCTGTAACAGAAGGGTGATAACGGATTTTTGAGATTCTGCTAAAACAACAAAAAAATTGTTCGCGAAGAAATTCGAAATTCTTCGCGAACAATTTTAATTTTCTT
>NZ_AJIN01000062.1:0-1333 GCF_000257925.1 Prevotella sp. oral taxon 306 str. F0472 | reverse complement strand
TCACAAAGCAGCTTATCTCTGTTTTATCCCTCGCTCAAGTAACCCATACGTAAATCGTAGTAAGTTGATTAAGGTTGAGATTATGAGCGACGATGATATTGCAGGAACTTACGACATAGCAGCTAATGGAGCCCTTACCCTCGCTTCAGGTGGTTCAAAGATAATCACCGTAACAACTGGTTCGGGCTTTGATATAGACAACTCTGCTGACGACATGAACAAGAATGCAACCTACGCAGTCGTTGCTCCAGGCACACATACTCTCCGCATTCGTTATTGGCTTCGCAATACAACAGATAATCCTAATGGGACGATAGAGGGAACAGTATCAAAGATCATTACGCTAAATTGTACGGCTGGTTCAATTCAGGATATAACAGCTAATCTTGACCCACATGATTACGACGGCACCCATTACTATATGTGGGATGCACAGAATCAATACTGGAAAGGTTACGAATGGAATCAAGGTGGTAGTCAGCCGACAATTAGTCAAGGTTTAACAGGCGCAACATCTTCTAACGATTACCCCCAGAATAGTAGCGATACTAACCATCGTTACTACAACGAGTATTACCCAGGTTATGGCGTAAGCAATCCAGCTACCCACACCCCATGTAAAGACCTTCCTAACGCCAACGAGATGTCTTGGTACTGTATGTACGGTGATCCACGTTGGGACGGTGATGAGTTATGGACTACAATGGGTCACTTATACAAAGGTGGCATGTGGTTTAAGAAGAAGTCCGTGCTGCAAGGCGAGCATCATTACGACACCGAGAAATCTGCCGACGGTATAACCGACATGCGTACAACGTACAAGAGTTACACGAACACCAGCAGTAGTATCACCAACTCCGGTCTTCCTTCTGTTGCTGACGCAGGCACCTACTTTTACCTGCCCAGCTTGGGTCTCTACAACTTTGGTCGGCTATACTCCGTTGGCTGCGGCTACTATTGGTCGTCTAGTGCTAACCCGTTGAGCAGCATCATCGCGTGCAGCCTGAGCTTCTTGAATAATAGCGTCGAAGTGACCTACTCCGACCGCTATTTCGGGTTCAGCGTCGGCGGGTTCGAGTAGTCCTTGCGATTGCCTTTTACAGGTGTCGCCCTCTAAAAGGCGAAGTTTAATGCGAAAAAATATGACAAAAGAGGGTAAAAATAGACCCTTTGTAAGTACTTGGTAATCAAGGATTTATAAATAGGGTATCTAAGTATGATACTTAGGGGATCTAAGTATGATACTCAGGTACCCTAAGTATGATACTTAGGTACCCTCAGTCCCATACCGAGGGTGGCTCGAATAAGAAAATAATTTACATATTATATTTAC
>NZ_AJIN01000061.1:0-92635 GCF_000257925.1 Prevotella sp. oral taxon 306 str. F0472 | reverse complement strand
CAGGCTGGAAAGACTGTTATTGTTGCTCGTCCAACTGGTAGGCACCGTGTAGACTTCCGCAACTTTTGCGAACGCATTGCTAAGTCAACAACCTTTAATGCGCAGGAGGTGGCAGCCGTGCTGAATCTTGCAAGTGAAACCGCCCGTGACATCGTAGCCAATGGTGACATTGTGGAGTTTGGCGACATGGGAACGTTGACTCCCTCGTTTAAGAGCAAGGCGGTAGAGACTGTTGAGCAGTTCCGTGCACAGCAGCATATCGAGAAACCTGTTATAAAGTTCCTTGCCTCTGCGAAGTATTTTACACTGAATGATGTTACGTATGAGCAAGTAGCACCAAAGGAGAAGAAAGAAAAGAAGGGAAAGAAAGAGAAAAAGAAAGCAGAAGGAACAGAGCCTTCTGGTCCTGTAACAGAAGGGTGATAAAGGAGTTTTGAGATTCTGCTAAAACAACAAAAAAATTGTTCGCGAAGAAATTCGAAATTCTTCGCGAACAATTTTAATTTTCTTCGCGAAGAATTTTTTGCGTTGCTTAGAGGAACATTGTAGCAGAGAAGAACAAGGCTTTAGGCAGAATGATATAAGAACACATTTCTTATGACAGGTTCTGCTTCTAGATAAACGTGCCACGGGAGCATTTATTAGATTGATTCAGGATATCAATCGTTCTGTAATAAGACAACTCGATTATATTAATTGTGAAATTAATGTCTTTCAAAACTAGTGTATTAATTTGGTTCTCTCGCTCCCTGTGGTATAGCCTCACCCCCAGCCCCTCTCCTACAGAGAGGGGGGCGCCTAACGGGGTGAGGCTTTTGTATAAGATGGAGGAACACGGGTTAAAGCAGAGTAAACAGGTATGGAATACAGGGTAATATAAGAATGTAATATCTGTAGTAACAGGTTCTTAAAAATCAAAAGTCTTATCAATTGTTTGCTTTCGGGTGAAAAGAAAAAGATATTTTTGCATGCTTTTGGCAGAGACATCTCTGTTGAGTGTCTCTAATAAAGCTAAAATAATCTTTCTTCTGTAATACATGATTGCCATATAGTCAGCAAAATTACGAAATATTCTTTTATGCAAGTTCTTGCCAAGAGGATTGTCTCGACTATTTAATCCTCTAAGTATTGGAAAGCCTGTGGAAGATGGTCTATGATGTCACTTGCAACAAGACTCTCTTTGCCAAGTTCTTTAGCGGCAAGGTCGCCAGCAAGACCATGCAAATACATGCCAACCATGCAGGCATTCTGCTGATGATAACCACGTGCAAGAAGGGCGGTAATGATACCTGTTAACACATCACCACTACCTGCTGTTGCCATTCCACTGTTACCAGTTGGATTGAAGAATACGTTTCCGTTGGGTAAGCAAAGTGCACTATTGTGACCTTTTAATATGATGTAAGCCTGCAAAGACTTAGCGAGTTCGCATGTTCGATGTAGACGTTCATAGTCGGCATTAGCGGGTGATCCCGTTAGACGATCAAGCTCTTGTGGATGTGGAGTCATGATGATTCCCTTTGGTAACTGCTGCATCCATGCACGATGACTGGCAAGGATATTCAAGGCATCAGCGTCTGCCACGATAGGACACTGTGCACGTCGAATCTGTGCAATCATCGCTATTGCAGTCGTTTCCTGGCGTCCCAAGCCTGGTCCGATACCTAATGCGTCGAAGCCATCAGTGTCTACTGCTTCAGTGAAAGCGGTCTCTTCATGATCCATTTGAAGTACTGCCTCGGGGACTGCTATCTGCATGATATCATAGTTCTTCTTCGGTGTGATGGTAGTTACCTTACCAACTCCACTACGCAAGCAAGCACGTGTGGCAAGGACTGCCGCACCTGACATTCCATAGCTTCCAGCAACGATAAGAGCATTACCCATGTTACCTTTGTGAGCGAAGTCTTCGCGATGAAGGAGGCGAGAAAGGATGTCATTCTCTTCGAGAACATAGTATTGTGCTTCCGTCTTTTGGATGTATTCGGGACTAAGTCGTATATCGAGAACTTTTAGTTTACCGATAAACTGCTGTGCATCTCCAAATAGGAAAGACAACTTCCGCTCGTGTAGTGTAAGTGTAAGATACGCATGGATGATATTCGCACGTACGTTATAAGTATTGTCCTCAGACATCAGTCCAGATGGCACATCAATACTTACGACCTTCGCAGGACTTTGATTGATGTACTTCACCAAAGATGCAAATCCACCAGCTAAAGGCTTGTTTAATCCTGAACCGAAGAGCCCATCAACAACAAGCATATCGGCTGTAAGCTCTGGAGGGTCAAACTTGGCAGTTACTTCAATGAGGTCTTTTGCATGCTTACCATCAAGCAAACGCTGTCGATTCAGTACACAATCATCAGAGAGATGATTCGTGATATTGAAGAGATAAGTCTTAACTTTATACCCCTCATTTATCAGTAATCGAGCCACTGCAAGGGCGTCTCCACCATTGTTGCCAGGACCAGCAAAGACCACAACAGGCGTGTGAGTGGTCCATTCCTCAGTGATTGCATGAGTGATGGCTTTGGCTGCTCGCTCCATTAAGTCAATCGACTTGATGGGTTCATGCTCTATTGTATATCTGTCCAGTTCGTGTATCTGGGTGCTTGTAAATATCTTCATACTGATGGCAAAATTACAAAATTAATGCTAATCGGATATGTCTGTTTGCTATAAATTTCGTAATTTTGCGGAAAATAAAGATTTATATCATCATGAGTCGTGTAACTATTAAGGATAAAACGTTCGAGACATCCCTTCCTGAAAGAGAGATTCTAGAGAGAGTAAAGCAGGTAGCTAATCGTATTAATAAGGATTTTGAGGGAAAGACTCCGCTCTTTCTTGCGGTATTGAACGGCTCCTTCATGTATGCATCAGACTTAATGAAGAACATCACAATTCCATGTGAGATATCCTTCGTGAAGTTGGCATCTTATCAAGGAACAAGCTCTACTGGAGCCATTAAAGAGGTGATAGGTCTGAACAATGATATTAGTGGTCGTGAGGTTATCATAGTAGAAGATATTGTTGACACAGGTGCTACTATGGAACGAATGCTAGAGACATTGAGAGCCCACAAGCCTGCTGGTCTTCACATCTGTACCTTATTGTTGAAGCCAGGTAAGCTCACAGTCCCATTGAATATAGAGTATGCAGCGTTTGAGATACCTAATGATTTTATTGTAGGTTATGGGCTCGACTATGACCAAGAGGGTCGTAATTTAAGAGATATTTATACGCTTGTAAAAGAATAAAGAATAATGAAGAATATTGTTATTTTTGGTGCGCCTGGTGCTGGAAAGGGTACTCAGAGCGACAAGATGATTGAGAAGTATGGTTTTGAACACATCTCTACTGGGGATGTACTTCGTAATGAAATCAAGAACGGAACAGAGTTAGGTAAGACTGCAAAAGGCTACATTGACAATGGTCAGCTTATACCAGATGAGTTGATGGTAGACATTCTTGCAAGTGTTTATGATAGTTTTGGTAAAGAGCACAAGGGTGTTATCTTTGATGGTTTCCCACGTACAATACCACAAGCGGAAGCACTGAAGAAGATGTTAGCAGAGCGTGGTCATAATGTTGCTGCAATGATTGAGTTGTTCGTACCAGAGGACGAGTTAATGAAGCGTTTGGTACTCCGTGGACAGCAAAGTGGTCGTTCTGATGACAATGAGGAGACAATCAAGAAGCGTCTTAATGTTTACCACACACAGACCTCTCCATTGATTGAATGGTATGAGGGTGAGGGTATTCATCATCATGTAGAAGGCTTAGGTTCTGTTGATGAGATATTCAATAGAATTGCAGAGGTTATAGAACAACTATAATAATAATGCCTCCCCAAGCCCCTCCAAAGGAGGGGATGTTTAAGTTACCACTTGAGGTAATCAGACATCCCCTCCTTTGGAGGGGCTTGGGGAGGCTTCCCTTTAAATATATACAATGGATAGTAACTTCGTAGACTATGTAAAGATTTACTGTCGATCAGGTAAGGGTGGAAGAGGCTCTATGCACCTTCGTCATGTGAAGTATAACCCTAATGGCGGCCCTGATGGTGGTGATGGAGGTAAAGGCGGGAGCGTTTATCTGCGTGGTAACCATAACTATTGGACATTGCTTCACTTGAAGTATCAGCGTCATGTCTACGCCGAACATGGAGGCAATGGAGGCCGTGATAAGTGCCACGGAACGGATGGTAAGGATGTTTATATTGATGTCCCATGTGGTACTGTGGTATATGATGCCGAGACAGGAAAGTATGTCTGCGATGTTATGCACGATGGGCAGACGGTGATGTTATTGAAAGGTGGACGAGGAGGATTGGGCAATTTCCAATTCAGAACATCGACAAACCAGGCTCCACGTTACGCCCAACCGGGTGAGCCAATGCAGGAGATGACGGTCATACTTGAGCTTAAACTCTTAGCTGATGTGGGACTTGTTGGATTCCCCAATGCCGGTAAGTCAACCTTGTTATCATCGCTTTCAAGTGCGAAACCAAAGATTGCCAATTACCCTTTCACTACAATGGAACCCTCGTTGGGCATTGTTAGCTATCGTGATAATCAGAGTTTCGTGATGGCTGATATACCGGGTATTATCGAGGGAGCTAGCGAAGGAAAGGGACTCGGTTTGCGCTTCCTTCGTCATATTGAGCGCAACTCTCTCTTGCTCTTTATGGTACCTGGTGATACGGATGATATCAAGAAGGAATATGAGATTCTACTCAATGAACTAAGGCAATTCAACCCTGAGATGCTCGATAAACATCGTGTCTTGGCGGTTACGAAGTGCGATTTACTAGACGAGGAACTCATCGAAATGCTCAAAGAAACATTACCCGATGACCTCCCTGTAGTATTCATTTCGGCTGTAACTGGTCAAGGAATTGATGATTTAAAGGACGTTCTTTGGAAGGAACTAAACGCTGAAAGCAATAAGTTGCAAGACATAACTTCAGAGGACACACTCGTTCATCGCGATAAAGATATGAGTCGTTTCGCTGCGGAATTGGCTGCTGAAGATGCCGACATCGACGATGTTGAGGAGGTTGGTATTGATGAATTGGATGAGGTGGAAGACCTTGATGACTTTGAATATACCAATGATTAAGCCCGTATTACACTATTATGACATTGCCAAAGGGGTTGTTGCTTTCAGCACAACTCGGCATGGTGGTGTCAGCAAGGGACAACTTGCCACGCTGAACATCAACCCTCATCGTGGGGATGATCCTACTGCCGTTGCCACAAACTTACAAGCTGTAGCAACCGAGATAGGGGTTGAGGCGGATAGATTTGTGCGCCTTCATCAGATACACGAAACCCATTGTCTGATCGTAACAAGCGAGTTCTTCCAATTATCAAAGGCTCAACAAGCAGAAAAGGAAGAGGGGAAAGATGCCGTCATTACCGATTGTTGTAATGTTTGCATTGGTGTACACACTGCCGATTGCGTCCCTGTTCTCTTCTATGACCCCACTCATCACGCCATAGGAGCAGCCCATGCAGGGTGGAGAGGGACGGTGCAGCGTATTGCACAACACACCTTGAAGCACATGATGGAGCAATATGATACGAAGCCAGCAGAGCTTAAAGTAGTTATTGGACCCTGCATATCTGAGAAGAACTTTGAGGTAGGGCAGGAGGTATATGACGCCTTCGCCACGGCGAACTTCCCTATGGATCGTATTGCAAAGAGGCACGAGAAGTGGCATATAGACCTCCCTCTTTGCAACCAACTACAGCTTGAAGAGATGGGAGTTCCAGCCTCGAACATCCTTCAATCAGCTATTTGTACCTACGACAATGCCGATGACTTCTTCTCGGCACGAATCCTCAAAGAGGGTTTCGGAACCATTTATACGGGTATAGCTCTGCGTTAGTTTCTTCACTTCTAAATACTTAACAGGAATGAGAAAAATAGTCTTTATCTTCGTAATCAGTGCCTTGCTATTGTCCTGTACAGATAACCGTCAAGGACAATTAAGCAAGGTCTTATTCCTATTGAATTGGTCGGGTGGCTTCGATGACTATACACTAACGAAGACAGCAAGGTGCTCTTACAATTATGATAGCCTGTTGGCTAAGGTCGACACAGCCTTTATGAAGCGTAGAAAGGCAGTTCCCTGTCCGCGTGTTCAAGACTTGTTAGACAGCCTTTGCACCGATTCTCAACTCCTAACTTATACCCATCATCGTTATTCGCCCGTTGTTCGTCTCTCCGCATTGGACGCCTTGATAAGACGAAAGAACCCTCATGTGGAGCAGGTTTTATTGCAAACTTACAATGACACAACCATGATTAGTGTTGGTGGAGACGATTATTTCTGGGAGGAGGCAGTAGGGAGTATAGCCCTCCGACACGTGCAGCAAAGTCGTAAGAAAGGTGTAATTACGCTGCGCGACTCGCTGTATAACGATTCATTAGCACTATCCCAACCCATGTTAGCAACGTTCCGTTATATCAAACAACTACATTCTTCCCATTTGAAATAACGCCTAACATCCGTATTGCTGACATACTCTAATCACGGAACATACGGATGAGATAACTCCATCCGATCTACCCCAAAGGGGAAAGGAAGAGCCTCACTCTCCAACCTCTCACCGAATGGGGAGGGGAGTGAAGATTGCGGCTTGCAAATGAAGAGAGGCTTTCTTCACATCAAAGAAAGCCTCCCTTTACATCAAAGAAACGCCTTCTTGCATTGCAAGAGAGCCCCTCTTGATGGGCTACTTATGGTCACATCTGTATTACCTTACTTCTCTTTATCTCATTAAAGTATGTTGGATGTAACTGATAGATAGCCTTGCAAGTTAAGACTAAGTATGTCCGTCTCACACATCCTAGTATCAGTACGTTTCATTAGAACCGCTGGGTCGTGGTTTTATACACGTTTGTATAATTGGTTATACACGTTTGTAGAACTCGTTATACACGTCTGTATAATTCGTTCTACACGCTTGTATAATCCAAAAGAGTAACGCTCTGAAGGGTGCAAGAGATACTTATGAGAGGCGATGGGAGATACTTAAAGGGATGTGCGGAGGGTGGTTTACACCTCGACACATCCCTTTAATCATGTTGAAAGTAAGGTTTGTTATGCGCTAAGCCGACTTATGCTATCAGCCATTTGTCTATACATCTCTTCTCAAGCGAGAAGTTAACACCAATCTTGAAGAGCTGTCGCTTGTCCATTGCAAAGGGTTGAGCATAACCTTTCTCATCGATTTGCTGCAGTGCAACATCAGCCGAACCATCAAGTTTGAACTCAACGATATAGACGTAATCGTTCGTCTCAATCGTCAAGTCCATACGCCCATTACTGGTCGTGCGTTCCACCTTTGTATAGAATCCCATCATCTTTGCTATAAGATAGAAAGCGTTTTGGAAGTATAGTTCCGAGTTCCCCACAATCTTATAGTCGGTATCTGCAAAGAGTGTTGCCATGCGTTGCATGAAGTCTTCTGGACGTCCCGAACGAAGGTCACGCACGAACTCGCCCATTGAAAAAGGCGTCTCTGGATTGCGCAAACCAGTGTAATAAGGCAGCAAGAAACGTGTGAATCCCTCCTCAACTTCCTTATTAGGAAAGCCCAAGCGATACTCTCCGAACTCCTCATCAAAGCTCTTAATGGTGAGGTAACCACTCTGATAAAGGACGGGAATAGGGTTGTTTGAAGCCGTATCAATACAGTTGAGAACATCCGCAGTTGACACCTCCTTCGTCAAGTTGGGCAGCCTGTAATTGTCCTGTTTCAGCAACTCCACGAGGTAAGTGGGTGTACCCGTTTCAAACCAATAACTACCGAATTGGAGTCGTTTGAAGGTATTTAGCAAACTAAAAGGATTATAGATTCCAATGCCATTCTCCACGAAGTGATAGCCATCATATCGTTCTTTTAATCGGCAAAGTGCCTCTTCCACGGATAGTTTATACTTAGTGGCAAGTTGCTTGATCGGCTCTGCGAAAATGGTTTCTAACTCATCTTGCGTAACGCCACAAAGTGCTTGGTACTCCTCATCCATTGATAGATCTTGCAGGTTGTTGAGGTCGCTAAAGACGCTAACCTTGCCGAACTTCGTTACACCAGTGAGTAAGGCGAAACGGATGTAGCGGTCTTGTGACTTCAAAGCACCATAGACCGACTTCAATAAACCACGATAGTCAGCCTGCAACTCATTGTTCCCTATGGCTTGCAAGAGCGGTTTGTCATACTCATCCACTAGGATAACTACCTGCTTACCAGTCTTCTTATAGGCTCGTTCTATCACACCTTCAAAGCGTTGAGAAAGCGTTTTCTCTAATTCATAACGCCCATAGATGCTCTCCCATTGGGTGATAGCAAGCGTCAATCGAAGCTCTAATGCACCTTCAGTCTTGTAATTATCAGTGTTCAAGTCGAGGTGTAGAACAGGATAACTAGCCCATTCCTTCTCCAAAGAGTCAATGGCTAAGCCTGCGAAGAGTTCTTTCTTTCCAGAGAAGTAAGCCTCTAAGGTTGATACGAGAAGACTCTTACCAAAGCGGCGCGGACGGCTTAGGAAGTAGTATTTCCCATCCCTTGTTAAGTTGTAAACCATGTCGGTCTTGTCTACATACAAGAACTTACTTTTCCTTATGTCTTCGAAACTCTGTAATCCAATCGGGTACTTCATCTTCTGCCTCCTTACTCTTTTTATAATGCTAAAAGGACTTGCCTAAGTCGCAGAGAAAAGCTAATTACTTGTGGCGATTGGCTCTTTGCTGGCGGTACTTAGCCTTTTGCTTAGCACTGCCAGAGCCGTGCGCACCAGTAATATACTTCTTCTTCTTGGCTTTAGTCTTTACTTTCCCATCATCATTCTTGGGCTTTGATGCACCTCGGAAGACCATTCCTCCTTCTATAATATCATCTATCTCGCTCATACAAAATCGGTTTAATGATGGAATAAACGTACTCCTGTGAATGCCATTGCGATACCATATTTATCGCAAGTATCGATGACATGGTCGTCACGAATGCTGCCACCAGCCTGTGCAATATACTCCACTCCACTCTTGTGGGCACGTTCGATGTTGTCACCGAAGGGGAAGAAGGCATCCGAACCGAGTGCTACTCCTGTGTTCTTAGCAATCCATTCCTTGCGTTCCTCACGTGTGAGAGGCTCTGGGCGAGTGGTGAAGAACTGTTGCCAAACCCCTTCTTGCAATACGTCCTCATACTCATCTGAGATGTAAACATTGATGGTGTTATCACGATCGGCACGACGAATACCCTCCTTGAAAGGTAGGTTCATTACCTTTGGACATTGACGCAACCACCACTCATCAGCCTTATTACCAGCCAAACGAGTGCAGTGAATACGACTTTGCTGACCGGCTCCGATACCGATAGCCTGCCCATCCTTCACATAGCAAACAGAGTTACTTTGTGTGTACTTCAGTGTGATGAGCGAGATAATAAGGTCGCGTTTTGCCTCTTCGGTGAACGTTTTATTCTTTGTAGGGATATTCTCGAAGAGCGCAGGATCATCTAGTTTCACCTCGTTCCTGCCCTGTTCAAAGGTAATGCCAAACACTTGCTTGTGCTCGATTGGGGCTGGGGTGTAATTCGGATCAATCTTTATAACGTTGTAACCACCCTTGCGTTTCGCCTTGAGAATGTCTAGTGCTTCAGGTGTAAAGTCAGGTGCAATCACACCATCACTCACCTCACGTTTGATGAGCAAAGCCGTTTCCTTGTCACAAGTATCACTAAGTGCACAGAAGTCGCCATACGAACACATACGGTCGGCGCCACGTGCTCTTGCGTATGCACTAGCCAATGGTGTCAACTCGAAGTCGACGTCATCAACGAAGTAAATCTTCTTTAGTGTGTCACTAAGAGGCAGTCCTACGGCAGCACCAGCAGGGCTAACATGTTTGAACGAAGCTGCTGCAGGCAGTCCAGTAGCAGCCTTTAATTCCTTAACGAGTTGCCAACTATTAAGCGCATCAAGGAAGTTTATGTATCCTGGACGCCCACTAAGAACAGTGATAGGGAGTTCGCCTTCCTCCATATAAATACGTGAAGGCGTTTGGTTCGGATTGCATCCGTACTTAAGAGCTAATTCTTTCATATAACTTATGTGGTATATGTGATTGGTGCTACAAAGGTAGCGAAAAATAATTGAAAAGCCCTTTCTCCTTCGTTGTTATTCGATAAAAATCACTGCTATGCTTTGTTCCTTTTATAGAAAAATAGTAATTTTACAGCCGTAAATAACAGTATTAACAGATGGAGAATAGGGATGTTAGCGTTGCTTCTGATGACTTCTTTAACGTCTCTAACTCCTTTTTAAATCTTAAAGACATGCACGCATTACACACAGACAAGGCTCCTGCAGCCGTTGGACCTTACAGTCAGGCAATCGAGGCCAATGGTTTCATCTTTGCATCTGGTCAGCTTCCTATCGATCCAGCTACCAACGCTTTCGCAGAAGGAGGTGTGAAGGAACAGACTCGCCAATCAATTACTAATGCACAAAACGTACTGGCGTCAGCTGGTGTTGACCTATCTCATGTTGTGAAGACAACCGTTTTCCTTTCTGATATGGATAACTTTGCAGCGATGAACGAGGTATATGCCGAGTTCTTCAAAGAGCCTTATCCAGCACGTTCGGCAGTAGCTGTTAAAACCTTACCAAAGGGTGCCTTGGTGGAAGTTGAGTGTATTGCTGTAAAGTAAAGACAGCCTCTCCCCCAACCATCTACAGCCTCTCCCCCGCCCCCTCTCCGAATGGAGAGGGGAGTAAAAACCTTTGTTTGCAAACAAAGGGGGCGTCTCGTTGGTGTAAGGAAAGGCTCTCTTGGCTAGGACGAAACGCCCTTCTCAAATGGAGAAGGGCGTTTCTTTCTTTTTGCCCTTTCGTTATTACGATTCGTGTTACTATGTTCCTCTGTCTTAATAATATGTCATTCAAACAATATGTCGTTATGTCATTTTGTCTTTAAAACAAGTTCCTCTGTCTTTAAAGTATGTCATTCAAACAATATGTTCTTATGTTATCATGTCTTTAAAACAAGTTCCTCTGTGAGAGACAACTAATCTATAAAAAAGCATAAAAGACCCGAATTATATCCAACTAGATTTTGTTTTCTACATAATTATATGTACCTTTGCACGCCGTATCAACTTAGGATAACGGGAAAAGCTATTATTTTTAGGAGGAACTAATAGATCATTAAAGGAGGAAATAATAATTATTCATGAGACAACTTAAGATTTCTAAGAGTATCACGAACCGTTCCAGCGAGGCTTTAGACAAGTATCTTGTTGAGATAGGACGTGAGCCGATGATTACAGTTGATGAGGAGATTGAACTCGCACAAGAGATTCATAAGGGTGGACGAAAGGGCGAACGCGCAAAGGAGAAGCTGATAAAAGCCAACCTTAGGTTCGTTGTTTCTGTGGCAAAGCAGTATCAGCACCAAGGTCTCTCACTAACCGATCTTATCGACGAGGGCAATATTGGTTTGGTAAAAGCAGCCGAGAAGTTCGATGAAACTCGTGGTTTTAAGTTCATTTCATACGCTGTGTGGTGGATTCGTCAGAGCATTCTGCAAGCCATCGCAGAGCAGAGTCGTATTGTGCGATTGCCTCTTAACCAGGTTGGTGCTATATCAAAAATCAACCAGGTAACGAATGAGTTTGTGCAGAAACACAATCGTCGTCCCTCAATCCATGAGCTTGCTGAGCTTACAGGTATTGATGAGGCACGTATTCGTCAGAGCCAGAGTGCGGACAACCATCACATGAGTATTGATGCACCATTTAGTGATGACGATGATAACTCCATGAGTGATATGCTCTCTTCTGGTGATGATTCTCGTACGGATAAGGGCGTTGATTTTGAGTCAATGTCAGATGATTTGCGTGCCGTTCTACAGAATACTCTGAAGGACAGAGAGATTAAGATCGTTACAGAATGCTTCGGTATCGGTTGTCAGGAGAAGGGTTTAGAGGAGATAGGAACCGAGATGGGACTTACTCGTGAGCGTGTTCGTCAGATTCGAGAGAAGGCTATTGAGAAGATACGTGAGAGTGGTAATGCCCGTGTGTTGATGAAGTATCTAGGTTAAAGAAGCGTTCCCTCGCAATGAGGAGACAGCTATAAGAAAAAGAGAAAAGCCCTACAACGATTGTTGTAGGGCTTTTTTAGTTGTTGATAAAAGGAGTTTATCTTTTCCCCAATACTCCTATTTGATTTTGAGGAGGGCAAATGTTGTTGATGAAAGATTAATTACCAGAGGGCAACCTTACCAATCGTCCCCATGTCTAGAGATACTGGTATATTCATTGCCTTAAATACTTTTGCAAGTGTACTAAACGTTATGCTTTTGCCTTTCTCTAGTCTGGAGATTTGTGCCTTTTGCACACCTACGCGATGACCAAGCTCTTCTTGCGTTAGATTTTGAGCTTTTCTAGCTATTTTGATAGCCTCTCCAATCTTATACGCCTGCACTGCCTCTGCTACATCTTTCTCAAATGCATCTCGTTCTGGAGTGCCTTTTTTGCCTAATAACTCGTCTTGTACTATATCAAAGTCTTTTAGTTTCATCATCTTGTCTTTGTTTTCTTATTATTAAAATATTCCTGTCTTAGTCTCTCTGCCTTGATTATTTCTTTAAGAGGAGTCTTTTGTGTCTTTTTTATAATACCATGAGTTGCAATAATTAAAGTCTCTTCTTCTTTATCCCAAAAGGCGAATAAGCGATAAGCGAGTTTGTTATATAGTGTTCGAAACTCCCATATCTCTGAGTTTTCTAACTTCTTGAAGAGCTCTTTATTACGTTCTCCTTCTTGGATACGGCGTATGTTATACATCATTTTCCGCCTTGCCATAACAGGGAGTGAATATAGAAACTCTTCTGCTTCTTGTGATAAAAAGAGTTTGAAATAATCGTTCATATTCAGGTTATTTGATGCTACAAAGATAATAAAAGTTTCTTATATAGGAAACTTATAATGGTCTTTTTTATAAAAGGAAGGCAAATGTTGTTGATGAGAATATTAAGTTTTCCATGCTTTTTGTTTACCAGTTGATAGCATTCCGATGTTTTGGAAGGTTATACCATGTGGCATTTCAGCACGTGAGAGTTGGGGTTTAAGCCATGTGAGGAGTTCTTCTTCTGTCAAGGATGAGGGTGAGGAACATTCAACTTCAGCCTGTATTATATTACCAAAGAGTGGATGAGGAACGGCAAAGACACGCACTGCAATGATGGAAGGGTGGGCAAGTAGCACCTGTTCTATGTGTTCTGGGTGGACGTTCTCACCCCCACATACCACCATTCGGTCGGTTCTACCTCGATGAAAATAGTACCCATCGAGATTCTGAAAGACCAAGTCTCCTGTGCTTTGCCATTGGTTCTTACGTCCAGCCATAGCCCAACTCGAACGCACCCATAGTTCACCCACATGCTCCTCGTTGGCTTCCTTCATCTTACACCTTACTCCCCATATCGCTTTCCCAAGCGTTGTTTCGTCGAAAGCAGCAAGGTCTTGCGGAGTAGCAAGTAAGAAGAAGCCCGCTTCAGAAGTGCCATAGAGATTGTAAAGAACATCCCCCAGTTGTTGATGAGTAGTTTCGATGAGCTGCTTTGGAAGTCGGTCACCTCCACAGATGAGGCATTTCAAACTCTTCATTTGTGCTTTTGCACCTTCTATCTGCCATAGTCTTGAAAGCATAGCAGGCACGATGGGCATTACTTCAATGTGTTCGTTCTGGATAATGGATAGTGTTTCTTGCACGAGGAAACGCCTTTGTAGACAGATCTTCTTACCCATTAAGAGTGAAACAATAAGTGTGGCAAGTCCGAAACCATGATAGAAAGGTAAAGAGATGAGCACACTTTCATAGCGATAAATCCCTATTTTGTGGAGCAGGGCGATGAGAGGAGGGAGGAAGGACATGATGGCTGGACGTCGAGCCACAGCCTTGTAATTACCACTCGAACCGCCCGTATGAATGATAATCTTTGTTCCTTGGAACATACGAGAGAGCTTCATTTTGCATTTCTTGTAGTCCCTATATATAATAAGCTGGTGTAGTTCCTCTGTTGTTACAGCTTTACAAGTTATTAGTTGAGGCTTTTCTATCAGCTCTTTATCATATAGAAAGAGTTGATAATGATGTTTTCTCAGATATTCTAAAAGCTGATCTTGTGGCATGTCAGTGTTCAACAAAGTGATATGAGCACCTATTCGGGAGAGAGCAGGGAGCAGTAAGGACAGGATGAGGCTGTTACGTCCTAAGAGAGCAACGTTCATCTTGGGGCGTAGTTGGTATTGTGTATAGAGCAGTTGAGCCAGTTTTTGTGCTTTCTCGTATGTTTCTTGATATGTTAGAGAACCTTCTTCATCCTTTATCGCACAGCGATTCGGATAGAAGTGAGCGGCGAAACGGAGCAGAGCCATCAAACTCATTCCTTCTGAAAGCAAGTATTTTGCCCAGTAGAATAATCCTTTTGGCGAAAGAATATGTAGTCGATAAAGGATGAGAAGGAGGTTTCCTAATGTTTTAATCTTCATAGTTTCTGATAGAAAAGACGGATTATAGGAGCAATGAAACGTGCAATGGGAATAGAGAGAGTAGCCCACCAGGGTTGGTAACGATACTTCTTTCCTATGCAGAGGCGCAAGAGAATCTGAGCAGCATTGGCTGGATTGTAAGCTGGAAGATTACGATATTGCCTGTTAACATCCGACATCTGTGTATGAACCAAGGGCAGGTAAGCCACATGAACGCGCACCCCTAACTTCTTTAACTCTATCCTTGCCGTGTCAAGCCATGCGTTGGCGGCAGCTTTGGAGGCGTGATAAGCCGACCAACCCGGTGCCATTGGATAAAGAGAACTTACGGAGGATGAGTAAACGATATGCCCTTTATTTGTTTGCAAGGCAGGTAATAGTGCGAGTGATAACGCCACAAAGGATCGATAATTGAGGTCCATTGTGCGGTCATAGTCGTGCAATCGGTCTATTGCCAGTGCGATATTGCGATGAATGGATTTGCCTGCATTGCAGAAAAGATAGTCCACTTGTGGCATATCCTTGCGTAGTCTTTGACAGAGACGGTTGAGTTGCGCCCTATCACGGAGGTCTATCGCACAATAATCCGCATGGCACCCTTGTTCCTTAGCTTTCGTACAGAGCATTTGTAACTCCGCTTCACTGCGTGCAATAAGAAAGATGTTTGCGCCCGAAGATATTAATTCCTCTGTCAGAGCACGCCCTATCCCGTGGGATGCACCCGTAACGATTGCCCACTTCCCACGCATTTCCTTTGCCACTACTTGGCGTTTTAAATGGATGGGCGGATAAGCTATTGCAGTGCTGATAGCCATTAACTTACTTTTGATAGATGCTCTCATGGGTGCATTCTTCTCTATTCGTCTCTAAGAACCAACGCTGTTCTGTATAAGAATGATTTGGTTCCTTACCTTATTATAATAGGTGTTTAAACCATCTCAAGACTATAGTGTTGATAGTCACGGATGATGGTATAAAGGAATTTCTCATTACCCGTTCTGGTGTCAGAGATGCCTAAGTGTTCCCGAACCTTAGGTGCTAAGGTGGCAATTCGACGCTCCCTATCAGGTCCATAGTCGGCATCGAGCGTGCGTTGAATGACCTCTATCTGATTGAGCGAAAGGTCTTCTGCCTGTGGATAGACGGGTTTATAGTTGCGATCAAGATACGAGAACTCGTCAAGAGAGACTTGGATCTTATGGTAATCATTGATTTTTATCACCATAGTGTGGGCTGCTAAGTCGCCTAGACGCTGTGAGTTCTTGGTCAAAAGGATAATTGCTACACCTACGAAGGAGAACCCTATGTCAATAATCAGGAATAACCAGCGCATGAAGAAGTCGCCTATACCAGGTGTCGTACCGTCTTTCTTCACCACACGGATGCGCATAATCATCTTTCCGAGGCTCTGTCCATGGTTGAAGAGTTCCATATAAAAGGAATAGAAGAGTACTGATAAGAAAACAAAGAACGCCGAGTATAATTGTAGTTTATCATTCAGATAGTCTGCATTATATATCAGTAGTCCCATACCAAAGGCGTAAACGAATAGGATAAAAGCGTCAATCATCTGTGCAAGCATGCGTTCACCAATGCTTGCTGGCGATTGACTGATTTGCACATATTGCCCTGTAATGATGTTGGATTCTGACATTCTCTTCGTAACAAATTGGTTATTTCAGTTGCAAATATAGGAAAAAAACTCTACTTTTGTGGGCAGTTGGTAGAATTAATCATCATTACCTATAAAAGAGATAATGAAGGAAATCCTTTTCATACGTAATAACATTGAGAAGTGGAAAGCAATAGAAGCGTTGGTGGACAACATCAACTCGGTAATGCCTGACCGCTTGGCTGATGCTTACACAGACCTTACAAGCGATCTTGCCTTTGCTCAAACACATTATCCAACATCACGAATTACAATCTATCTAAACAACCTTTCCTCTGCACTTCATAATGAGATCTATCGCAATAAGCGTGAGAAATGGAAACGAATGATCACCTTTTGGACGCAAGAGGTACCTGATGTGATGTGGAAAGAACGGCGATTATTATTCCTGTCATTCGCTATCTTTATGATAAGTGTGCTCATAGGAATCGTCTCAACACTAGGAGATGAATCTTTCCCAAGGCTCATACTCGGTGATGGATACATGGATCAGACACTCGAGAACATAGCACAAGGGAAGCCAATGGGCATATATGGAAGTGAAGAAGAGGGTGTTATGTTCATCGGAATAACGCTTAATAACGTCATGGTATCGTTCTATACCTTTGTCACGGGCGTACTGACGAGCTTCATGCCAGGCTATTCCTTGTTCCAAAATGGCGTTATGGTGGGTTGTTTCGATACCTTCTTCTATCAGCACGGATTGTTATCTGAATGCTTACTAACCACTATGTTGCATGGAACCTTAGAACTCTCATCCATCGTGGTGGCTGGTGCTGCAGGCTTGGCAATGGGTAATGGATGGCTATTCCCTGGTACTTACTCACGCTTAGTGAGCTTCCAACGAGGGGCAAAGCGTGGTATGAAGATAATAGTTGGTACTATTCCGCTCTTTATTGTGGCTGGTTTTATAGAGAGCTTTGTCACTCGGCACACCGAAATCAACAACTATGTGCGGTTGAGCATCATCCTCCTTTCATTTGCATTTGTCGTCTTTTACTTTATATACTTACCTTATAAACGTAATAAATATGAACTTTCAAGTAGAGAAACCAAAGGTTGATTTGTATAGAGTACGCACCTTTGGACAGAAGTTTTCAGCAACATTCGACTTCATCAAAGAGAACTATAAGCTCTTGTTGAAGGCTTGTTTTTATCTCATCTTACCTGTTTGTCTGTTCCAGGCATTCGCTTTTGAGAGGTTAATGACTGCTGTTGCCAGTGACAATATGTCTTCTGTTGCAGACGATGGTAGTACTTCTGGAGCATTAAGTTACCTACTCATCAATACGGGCTTATCCTATATTTTGCTGTTAATTTGTATTTGTTTAGGCACACTTTTGCTATTCTCTATCTGCTTCGCAATGATAAGGTATTATAATGAAAGCCCCACTCGCTTACAGGGCGTGACCTTGCGTGACCTCAAGCCCCTCATCATTCAGTGTATGAAACGCTCCTTTTTGATGGGTTTAGTGTTCTCTGTTGCATGGGTGGTTATCGTTATCATCCTTGGACTCTTTGCTTTTATCTTCTTTGAAGTGGCCTCGAATGACCAATTCCCTAATGTCCTTATTGGTATTGGACTATTCTTTTTGGTTATTATCGGACTATTAGTTGCCTTTGTTCCAGCCACTGTCTCATGGCCAGTTTATCTATTCGAAGATGATGAGACAGTGTTCTCTGCCATTCGTCGTGGGTGGAGATTAGGTATTTACTCCTTCTTCCCTTTGATTGGATTGATGTTTATCATGGCGCTTATAGAGAATGTCCTTCAAACGGTGACGACGCTCCCTTGGTACTTCATGTACCTTGCGAAGGTCTTTCTAACGGCTGCGAATGCAGAGGAAGTATCGATTGCTAGTTCTCCAGTGTACAACTTCGTCGAGTACATCTTATCGGTTGTCATGAACTTTGGAACCTATCTAGCAACGATATTAACCATTATTGCGCTTGCCTTCCACTATGGTAGTGTTGCAGAGGAAGTAGATGGTGTCTCGGTTGAAGAAAGCATCCAAAACTTTGATCAACTGGCAGAGAAAGATAACGACATTGACGACTTTGATAAGCTATAACACAACTCGTTAAATCCTTCTGATATGTTACAAGCCCTGTCCGACACGCTCTCTTGCGATACAGCTTTACTACATCAATACCGCGTTGATGAGGCGTATAACTATGCGAAAGAGCTACAAGCTCCAGAGCTTGACTTATGGGACTGGCTGGTAAATAAGCTGATGGAGTGGATATCGACACTATTCTCTCCGAATGGGAAAGGCGATGTCCGCTTCTATCTCTATATAGGTTTAGCCATTGCTGTGGCGGCTTTTATTGCCTTTCTAATGTATCGGTATCGTGCGAAGCTATTTCATCGTACAGGTAAGGTGAGCATTATTGATGCTGAAGAAGACAATATATATGGTGTCAACTTCGATGCGGAATATACCAAGGCGATGGCACAAAAGGATTATTATAAGGCTGTACGAATGGTGTATCTGCGCACACTTCGTTGGCTGGCAGACCATCATAAGATTAATTGGCAGCTTTATAAGACACCAACGCAATACACTCGTGAGTTCTTGTCGACCGACTTCCAGCGTATGACCAATGCTTTCATGCGTGTGAGATATGGTAATTATGAGGCTTCGGAAGCGCTTGTCAACGAGCTACTCCATATAGAAGATGAGATTGAGAAAGGGGGTACTCACGATGAATAAGAAGTTCTTATTGGGTGTAGTAGCCTTCCTCCTCTTTGTCTTAGCGATGGAGTTTAATGTGCCAGCAAAGTTCATTTGGAAACCAACCTTCGGTCATTACGATGATCAACCCTTTGGTTGTGCGATCTTCGACACGCTTATGCAGAAGTCAATCCCTGCTGGTTATCATGTGACGAATAAGACTTTTGCGCAGTTAGAACGTGATGGATATGGTAAGAAACCGCAGGCTATTCTTGTGCAAACATTGGCATTTAACCCAACAGAAACCGATAGGAGAGCGTTGAGTCGGTTGTTAAAAGCAGGCAATAAAGTGCTCATTGTCACCTCAGACTTCGCTTGCGACTCCTCGAAAATAGACTTTGGAGTGGCGGTATCAGGTAGAGACACCTTCCTTCCCCAGTGGGTGAAGAAGTCGATAGAGTCCTATCTAATCCCGATGGATACTCTCTATTGGAATGCAGTGAAGCCTTATAGACCTCATACTTATCAGGTCTATACATCGATGTCAGGCTATGGGATTGAGGTAGATAAGGGCGTCCAGTGTGATACCTTGTTATGTGCTTTCCAACGTTCTATTGATGGGGATGTAGATACAACAGCCGTTTCTTACGACTTAGATGATGACGAGTATGCTGACAAGATAGGCGGTTATTGGCAGGCACGACTCATACGAATTAAGTGGGGGAAGGGCGAGTTGTTCCTCTCATGTGACCCATTCTTTTGGACCAACTATGGCGTACTTGACCCCGAGATAAACGGACTCTTATTCCGTGCGATGTCCCAATTCCGTGGCTTACCAGTAACACGTACAGAGGCGTATGCGCCTAAGAACGTGATAAACAAGGAGAGTCCGCTCAGCTACTGGCTGCAAAATGCGCCACTCAGATGGTGTGTTTATCTCACATTGCTGGGTTTGTTATTGTTCTGCGTGTTCTATGCTCGACGTCGCCAAAGGGTGATACCAGTGGTAAAACAGCCCGAAAACAAGTCGTTGGAGTTTGTGCAACTCATCGGAACACTCTATTATCAGAAGCATGAAAACCTCGACTTGTTGCAGAAGAAGTATGGTTATTTTGCAGAGCTAGTGCGCAGGCAGTTGCTAATAGACATAGACGACGAGGACATGAAGCGTGAGAATATCCAGCAGTTAGCCTTCCGCACGGGTATGGCTGAGGCTGATGTGCGCATAATACTAGATAGAGTTAGTAGATACTTACAGCCCTCATCAAGTCTAACTGATAAGCAGCTGCAAGCGTCGATAGATGGGTTAGACCGCATCATCAGTAATCTTTAATCCTAATGGACGAACTAATAAACAATAAGACGAACGAACAATACACCAACAAGATGGAAGAGAATACAACAAAGAGAACGGATCTTCAGGACTTCAGTGAGAAGATTACACAATTAAAGAAGGCTATCGGCAATGTGATTGTTGGGCAACAGGAGGCTGTCGACCTGCTGTTAATAGCCATCCTTGCAGACGGTCATGTACTGATTGAAGGCGTCCCCGGAGTAGCTAAAACCCTGTTAGCTCGATTAGTCTCACGCCTCATTGACGCACGTTTCAGCCGTATTCAGTTTACGCCTGACCTAATGCCTAGCGATGTGTTAGGCACAACAGTGTTTAATATGAAGACCTCTGAATTCGACTTCCATCAAGGTCCTGTGTTCGCAGAGATGGTACTTGTTGACGAGATTAACCGTGCGCCAGCTAAGACACAGGCTGCTCTTTTTGAAGTAATGGAGGAGCGGCAGGTCACAATCGACGGCATTTCGCATCGCATGAAGGACCTGTATACAATCATAGCAACGCAGAACCCAGTGGAGCAAGAGGGAACTTACCGACTACCAGAGGCTCAGTTAGACCGCTTCCTATTCAAGATAAGCATGAGTTATCCTACTCTTGAGGAAGAGGTAAGCGTCTTGCAGCGCCATCAAGAGGATAGGCAGCTCGTGAAACTAGCCGACATACAACCCCTGCTAAGCGTTAGTGAGCTGCTAGCTATGCGTCAGAAACTGCAAGAAGTGTATGTTGAAGACAGCCTCCTACGCTATATTGCCTCCATCGTACAGCAGACACGTATGTCAAAGGTAGTCTATCTCGGAGCCAGTCCACGTGCATCTGTCGCCATCCTCAATGCCTCTAAGGGTTATGCCATGCTCTGCGGACGTGACTTTGTGACGCCGGAAGATATCAAATTCGTTACTCCTAGCATCCTTCAACACCGCCTTCTCCTTACTGCTGAGGCCGAAATGGAGGGCTACACAGCGTTGAAAGTAGCGCAGAAGTTGATAGATAAGGTGGAAGTGCCTAAGTAATTTCGGCACAGAAAAAGCCTTGTTTTATGAGTAAGGATAATGACACATACGATTCGTAGTGCTGACACATACGATACACGACGCTGATACATACGTGTAAAACCGCTCACTCGTATGTGTGCGAACGCCCCGCACAAATGGTTACACAACCTCGCACCCTTACACAATAACCCTCTTATAGATAGAGTAAATGTTTCTTACCAAGCGATTTTATATCATCTTTGCGTGCTTGACACTGCTTTGTGGGTTGGGATATGTCTATCCCATCCTCTTCACTGCGGCTAAGATTCTGTTGTGTCCCTTCGTTGTTATAACGCTTATAGACGCCTTCATGCTCTATTCTCGACGTGCCTTAACAGCGGAACGAAGCTGTGCAGATAGGTTTTCAAACGGCGATGAGAATGTCATAAAACTTCGTTTAGCAAGCGAATATACCTTCCCTGTATGGCTAACCATCATCGACGAGGCACCAAAGGTGTTCCAACGTAGAGACATATCATATACCACGCAACTTGCAGCAAAGGGCGAGAACGAAATCCGTTACACGCTAACTCCAGTGAAGCGTGGCGTTTATTCCTTCGGGCGGATTCGCTGTTTCGTTCGCACCCGCATAGGACTTGTGGAACGACGATATAGCTTGGACAAGGAAAGAGACGTCGCTGTCTATCCATCTTATCTAATGCTGAATCGTTACGAATTGCTTGCGATGAGCAATCATCTTACTGAGATGGGGATCAAGAAGCTCCGACGTGTGGGCAATAATACGGAGTTTGAACAGATAAAAGACTATGTGCCGGGCGACGACTATCGTATGATGAACTGGAAAGCAAGTGCACGCACGCACCAACTGAAGGTCAATGTCTATCGTGACGAACGTTCGCAACAAATCTTTTCAGTCATTGATAAGGGGCGAGTTATGCAACAGTCGTTCCACGGGATGACCTTATTAGATTACAGCATAAACGCCGCCTTGGTGCTTTCTTACGTCGCTATGCACCGCGACGATAAGGCTGGTTTGATTACATTCACCGATAAGATGGACACATTCGTAGCCCCCTCGCGCCGCACGGGACAAATGCAACGCTTGTTGGATGCGCTTTATAGACAAGAAACCGACTTCGGGGAGACCGACTTCAGTAACCTTTGTATCAACGTGAGAGAGCAAGTTAGTAAGCGAAGTCTGCTCGTTGTCTATACGAACTTCTCGGGTATGACAGCCCTTAATCGGCAGTTGCCTTACCTGAAACTGCTAAGCCGTTGGCACCGTGTGCTCGTCGTATTCTTTGAAGATAGCGAGTTGAATGAGTACATACAATCGACTAAGCACTCCATAGAAGAGTATTATCAGCATGTCATTGCAGAGAAGTTTGTTTATGAGAAGCGCCTTATCGTGTCTACACTCAGGCAGCATGGTATTTATAGCTTACTGACAACACCTGAGAACCTAAGCGTAGACATCATAAATAAGTACTTGGAGATGAAGCAAAGACAGGTTTTGACTTAATTATAGCTAACAAAATCATCATATTTTAGTATTGTGTTGTTGACAGACATTACATAACTTTGCAATGAGTTAGAATCATATATATTAATAGTGTCAATAACATGAGAATTAGAACTTTATGCAGGTCATTTGCTATCGCATTGTTGGCTATGTGGGGTGCAGTCTCTGCTTCCGCAACTGATTATGTGAAAGTAACTGACAAAGAGGGAAAGGCTACGACCTTTGCTCTCACAGACAAACCAACGGTTACCTTCACGTCAGATCATCTTGTCTTGACGGCTGGTAGCAAAACAGTGGAGTATCCATTAACGGATTTCCTTAGCTTTACTTTCACCGACCAGCCTACTGGTATCAACACTGTTGGGGCTGACCAGGCTAATGCGGTGTTCTCTTTTACCAACTTCTCGGTACGAGGAGAAGGGTTGAAAGCGGGCACTCGTGTGAGCATCTATACCATCAATGGGCAGCTTGTCGGTAGTGCTGTTGTCAACCAGAATGGTGCCGTAGAGGTTCCATTCGATGGTCAGAAGGGCGTGTTTATAGTAAAATCATTAACCAAGACATTTAAATTTATCAATCAATGAAGAAGTTCTTTACTTTAGTAATCGTATCACTTTTAAGTGCTATGGCAGTACAGGCACAGAAGGTAGTCATCAATAAGAAAGACGGCTCAAAGGTAGTTGTACTTGCAAAGGATGTGCAAGATGTCAAGTTCGCTCCAGCGTCAATAGCAGATCCATTTATAGGTCGTTACAAGGGAGCTGACAAAGTGAAGATAGGCGGTATGTTCTCATATACATCAGCAGATGAGGTTACTTATGAGATAACTGACAATGAAGATGGCACCATCAACTTGATAGTTCCAGAGGTGACATACGCTAAAACGTTAATGGGAACGCTTATTCTCGGTACTTACACCATCTCTAATATCCCTTACAATGCGGAGAAGAAAGCTTTTATAAAGGCTTATAAGGAAGACAACATCAAGTTCCGTTTCATCACAAAGGATGATTCTGGCGATACAACAAAGGATCAGGAGTACACCTTCGACAAGGATGTTTGTAAGGTAGTAATCGCTTTGAGCGATGATGGAAAGCTGACTATCAACAATACCTATCAGATGGGTTCAATGCCAATGGTCATCTATGGCACCTTTGTTGGGGCTAGGCAATAATATAAGGTAGGGATAATATGACTCTCAGTAGGTATATATACAATGCCCTTGCAGGCGCCGTTATCCTCTTGATAACGACGTCTTGCAATGGGCTTTTTGATGGTATATACGATGATGCGCCAGCTTCTCCAACGATTACGGAAGGGCAGTTGTTAGTTGATGCCACAAGTTGGGAAGACTGGTGTTACGTTGACTTCGATTCGTTAGAGGCTTTCATTGAGCATAAAGATACTGCTGGACTCTTGAAGGCGCAGAGCCATTTAACCCGCATGACGATTCCTACAAGTCTCACAGCTAGTACCACTGACGGGCGAACAGGTTGCTATACTTATTGGTTCGATGTGTTCGGAAAGGGGATAGCCGTTAATGAGAAGCGTTCGTTCAAAGCTACTGATGCACAACAAGAGCCACCTTCGTGGAGCATTGCCTTCCATCGCAATAATGTGAGAACGAATGGAGGTGCAGTGTTGGAAACTAATTATAAGTCGATGACAGAGCTTCCGAAGAGTAGCATAGACTTCCTCGGTGCAAACTTCCAAACGGATGAGTGGAGTGAAAATGAGGTCTGGACGGATCAGACGCAAATGCTTCAGAGCTTGATAGGATGCCAAGGGATAACTATTAATAAGGTGTTATCATCATGGCTTCGAGTAGACATTCCTCCAATACCCCCAGCCTTTACTATGAAGAATAATGTGTACATTCTCCGCTTGAAGAATGGGAAATATGCAGCCTTACAGTTGGTGAATTATATGAATGCGGGAGGCACTAAATGTTGGTTGACCATCAATTATAAATACCCTTATTAGGCGTGACCTCCGTCTTACTTTGTTCCCTCGTCTAGGGAACGGAGAGGCGAATAAGGTTTTATATAGAGCTTATGAAACGAAATACCATTCTATTATCAGCCTTGCTCGTTACACTTCCTTCAGTGTCATGGGCAGATGAGTTGAATGACTCCATCTATAAGTCTTATGAGTTAGAACAGGTTGTTGTCACGGGAACGCGTACACCAAAGCTACTTGCCAACACACCTGTCTTGACGAAAATCATTACATCAGATGACATTGCAAAGAGCGATGCGACCAATCTTCGTGACCTATTGCAACAGGTGATGCCAGGCGTTGAGTTCTCCTATGCAATGAACCAACAAGTGCACATGAACTTCTCTGGTTTTGGTGGACAAAGCGTGTTGATACTCGTTGATGGGGAGCGTCTAGCAGGTGAGACGATGGATGATGTCGACTTCACAAGACTACTGATGGACAATGTAGACCACATTGAAATCGTGGGAGCAGCGTCTGCTCTCTATGGCTCGAATGCGGCTGGTGGGGTCATCAATATCATTACGAAAAAGAATATACACCCATTCTCTCTCAACCTGAATATGCGTTTGGGCAAGCATAACGAGCAACGTTACGGCTTGAATGCGCAGTTGAAACAAGGGAAATGGAGCAACCTCTTGACCATTAACAGGGGCAAGGCAGATAACTACAACGTGCAGAATGGCGACCATCCTATTACTCGTGTCGTATCAACGATATATGGCGATGCAACTTGGAATATTAAGGAACAACTATCCTATACACCGAATGATAAACTCTCATTGAGCGGCAGGGCGGGTTACTTCTTCCGCCAACTTGTTCGCACAACAGCGACTCCTGAACGTTATAGAGACTTCACGGGCGGACTTAGAGGAGTGTGGACTCCGACCGAAGCGGATAACTTTGAACTTACATACGCATTCGATCAATATGATAAGTCGGACTATCAACGAATCGCAAAGATCGATGTGCGCGACTATTCCAACGTGCAGAATAGCTTCCGATTACTCTATAATCACAACCTCAAAGGAGGCGATGTTTTATCCGTGGGTGCCGATTATATGCACGACTACTTATTGAATGTGAACCTTGAAGGACGCACCCGCAAGCAAGATTCCTTTGATGCTTTTACGCAATATGACTGGAACATCAACGAGCAATGGGAGGCTGTTGGTGCATTGCGTTACGACTACTTCTCGGACGGACATATCTCTCGTGTGACACCAAAGATAAGCCTTCGTTACCAGCCAATACACAATCTTAATCTCCGTCTTAGCTATGGGATGGGCTTCAGATCACCAACGTTAAAGGAGAAATACTATAACTTTGACATGGCAGGAATATGGATTGTGGAAGGGAATCCAGCCTTGAAACCAGAGGTAAGTCATAACTTCTCCCTGTCTACTGACTATACACACGGGCATTACAACTACACTCTTACGGCTTATTACAATAGGATTAAGGATAAACTCGCTACTGGTGCTCCCTATTACAAGCGTGCTTCTGACCTTATTCCTCATCTACCCTATCTTAACTTAGGAGGCTATTCCGTCTGTGGAGGAGAGGCTTCGGCGCAAGCGAGATGGTCGAATGGTATCACCGCACGTCTGTCTTATGCTTATACCGACGAGCACCTACCAAAGGATAAGAACAATAACTCGGTGAATAACCAATACATCCCAGCTCGCAAGCACGCAATGACGGGGCATATTGATTGGGACCATCAGTTTGTGAAGAACTATGGGCTGAATATTGGTCTGGATGGTCGCTTCTTATCATCAGTAGACAATCAAGAGTTCGTTGATTATTACGACATCTCGAAGGGAATCCGCACCATTCATTACCCTGCATACGCACTCTTTAAGCTCGCTATTGTACAGCGATTCAGTAAGAGTGTGAAGTTGAGTGTAGCCTTGGATAACCTCTTCAATTATAAACCAGAGTATTACTATTTGAATTGCCCATTGACAGATGGCATGAACCTGCAGGTTGGCTTGTCTGTTGATGTGGATAAACTATTTAAGTTCTAATATATAATAATGGAGAAAAAGAATACTTATTGGTGGCGCACGATAGCCTCCTTTGTCCTCGTACTATTCACTATGCCGTTAGGTCATGCACTAATGATACTGATGGAGAAGTTTATGGATCCCGTGGCAGTACATTATGCTGGTTTCACCATGGGGTTCGTTGGTTTGATCATGGTTATCGTCGGTGTCTTTGTCAAAGGAGATACTCGTCAAACCTTATGGGGGCTTATTGGCGGTTTATTGTTTTGGACGGGATGGGTCGAGTTCCTATTCCTCTATTATGCACGCCGTTATGGAGTTCCACCCGAGATAGAGCATGGTAAAGTCGTTACCAAGCCTGAATATCTTATTATGCCAGCCTCCTTTGGATTGTGGATGATGGTCATGACGATGTATATCTTTAGTACCCGTAATGGTTGCGACTTCATCACATGGATTCAAGAGAAGCTCTTCGGAAAGCGTAAGAATAAGATAGTTGTGCAGCCAATGACCCACCACACGTCCATAATCACGTTCATGGAACTGAACATGATACTATGGGCTTTCTATTTGTTGTTGATGTTCTGTTATGATAAAAACTTCCTTGGCGACCACCATCCAGTAACTTATCTCATCGGAATAAGCTGTTTCATTGGGTCACTCTTTATGTTCCGTCGACAGCTCCATATCGCCGCTTGGGGTGCAAACATTCGAATGGCTGTGGCGACAGTAATCGTCTTTTGGACGCCAGTAGAGATACTCGGACGCATCAACTTCTTCAAAGAGTTCTGGGTTCACCCACAAGAGTATGGGTTCTTGTTGTTGTGTATCTTGGGTGCATTCATCCTTTTGTTGGTGTATATGTGGCTGAAGGGTGCTAAGAAGAAACGCATTGCAAAGCAATAAAACTCCTGTCAATAGCATCCTTTTCTCTTAATGAATACGAAGGGAGATGAGCGCATTTATATCATTTCGATGTGCACAGTCTTCTATCGACTGGATGGAAAGTAAGATCAGTAAGGAGGGTACGCTCAAAGTGGTGCATCCTCCTTTTTGAATGGTAGGAAGTGGTGCGGACTGATATAGAAAGTACTTTACAATTTGTTTTCTCATTCTAGCTTTCATTCAAAGCCATACTTATTAGAAAACGAACCAATATGTGGCTTTTTATGAAAACGTACCTCCGTTTTTGTGAAAACATACCTCCGTTTTGGGCAAGAAGTACCTTCGTTTTATGCAAAAGATACCTCCGTTTCGGGTAGAAAGCACCTCCGTTTTGAGTAAAAAGTACTATCGTTTTAGCTAAAAATAGCCTATTTTTTGTACTTAAGATTACTTCCTCCTACCCAAAATGAGGCTTGCTCTTATGCAAATAGCTATTAATCAAGTAGTTATATATGCCTTGTAAAACCGCTCTCTAATTCCCGTATTTGTGGACAAAGTCCTTTGTTCTTCTGAAAAACGCAAATAGAAGCCCTGAAATTAGCAGTATTTTATTACATTATTCAAAGTAGTTTGCAACGCTACAAAGGGGTAAGAAGGCGCAAAAGAGATAGGTTTAAATTAAATATTTATCCTTCTGAAGGGGCTATCGGGAGCTAAGAACGAGGCTACATCGGGGCTGGAAAGAATCGAAGATGGTATTTCAAACCATCTTGACGACCCTCTATTTTACAAGAGTTAGCGAATACTACCCTTTGTCATATCGCTTTTTTTTCGTATATTTGCAACCTAATTATAACTAAAAACGATGAATAAATTATTTCTATCCCTTTGTCTTTTAGGGGCGAGTGTGGCTGTTGGTGCACAAGAGCGACTGCCCAAAGTGACCCTTAAAGATCTAGAAGGAAGGACCGTACAAACCGACACTATCTCTAATAATGGCAATCCTCTTGTTGTTACCTTCTTTGCTACTTGGTGCAAACCATGCGACCGTGAGTTGAAAAGCATTGATGAGCTTTATGATGATTGGCGCCTAGAAACAGGTGTGCGAATCGTTGCTGTATCCATTGATCAGGCTCAAAACGTCAATAAAGTGAAGCCTTTGGTCGACCAGAATGGCTGGCGTTATGATGTATTACTCGATCCTAATGGTGAGTTCCGACGCTCGTTAGGTATTCAGTCAGTGCCTTATACGATCTTACTCGATGGTCAGGGCAGGATTGTTTATAAGCATAATGGCTACACAGATGGCGCTGAGATGGAGCTATATAAGAAGGTGAAAGAGGTTTCGAGAAGGTGATTTTATGAAAAGATGGATGATGATAGGACTGCTCATGAGCCTGAGTAGTGCATCGCTTTATGCACAAGAGTCCGACAAATTACACCTTTCTGGAAGTCTTCAGAGTGATATGCTGTTGGCACAAAAGGACAGTGCGACGGGCGCAGAGGCTACAGGCAGTCGTTTCCGAACGAATACTTATCTCGACTTGAGGCTTTCAAACAGTTACTTTGAGGCTGGTGCAAGGTTGGAATATATGCCCCATCCACTCCCAGGATACGAGCATGACTTTAAGGGTTGGGGCGTTCCTTACGCCTACTTGAAGGGTCGTTATAAGAATGCGGAGCTTACTTTGGGTAGCTTCTATGAGCAGTTTGGCTCTGGTTTCATCCTTCGTTCGTATGAAGAACGCAGTCTTGGAATTGACAATTCATTGCAAGGTGCACGCTTGAACTATCTCCCTTGTGCGGGAGTTACGGTCAAGTTGCTCACAGGTAGACAGCGTCGTTACTGGCACCACAATAAGAGTTGGATGACAGGAGCGGATGTGGAATGGAACATGGAAGAGTCGTTTAAGTCGCTTCAACAGCATAATACCTATATAATGTTGGGTGCTTCCTACCTTAATAAATACGAGAGAGACGAGGTAGTGATGGTCGATCCGACCCATCGGTTGCGTCTTCCTCGTTATGTCAATGCGTTCGATTTACGTCTACGAGTGCAACATCACGACTTCAATGTATTGGCAGAAATGGCGATGAAGACGCAGGATCCTTCGCATGATAATGGTTACATCTATCGTAATGGCTATGTGGCAATGCTCTCAGGGTCCTATTCCAAGCGTGGAATGAGCCTATTGCTACAAGCAAAACGCAGTACGAATATGGGCTTCCGAAGCCGTAGAGGAATGGAAGGAATCTCTTCTTTCATCAATCATCTACCGCCTTTCACGGTGGAGCATACCTACACTTTGGCTGCACTCTACCCCTACGCCACACGCCCCGAGGGTGAGTGGGCTTATCAAGCCACGGCAGCTTATACCTTTCCAAAGGGCTCTTGGATGGGAGGAAAGTATGGAATAACAACGAAAGTGAACTTCTCTCATGTCCATTCAGTGCGTAAGAAGGGTGCAGGAGAGATGGGAACAGAGGGTTATGGTAGCCCGTTTTGGGCATGGGGTGACGCTACCTATTATCAAGATATTGATGTGCAGGTGGAGAAGCGGCTCTCCAAAGCAACGAAGTTAAACCTGATGTATATGTATCAACGATACAATCAGACCTTGTTAGAAGGGCATGGAGGAATGCTAAACACGCATATCTTCGTTGCAGATGTCAAACAGAAACTCGGAACGAACGCCATCTTGCGTGTCGAAGGGCAGTATCTTGCGTCAAAAGAGGGCGATAAAGACTGGCTATTTGGGCTGGGGGAACTATCGTTCGCACCGCATTGGATGGTCACCGTGAGCGACCTCTACAATGCAGGCAACACCCATGTGCATTACTACCAAGGCTATGTAACCTATAGCGGTGGGGCACATCGACTGCAATTAGGCTATGGTCGAACACGTGCGGGCTTTAATTGTTCGGGTGGAGTATGCCGTTATATCCCAGCAACAAAGGGCTTGACACTCTCTTATAATTATAACTTTTGATGGAAATGAGACGTTTTTATATACTTATCTTGGCTGCTGTTGCACTCTTGACAGGCTGTGATTCAGTTGGTTCTGACGAACGATTGATAGAGATTCCGCCTGCAACTGTTCAGCGAAATGTACTCATCGAGGACTTTACAGGGCAACGTTGTATCTTCTGTCCGGCTGCTTCTCAAACGATAGAAGAGCTGCAAAAGCTCTATGGAGCAGACAGATTGATAGCCGTGGGCATACATGCAGGACCGCTCGCAATAAAGAGTATGGGTGGAGTTAAGGGCTTGCGCACTGATGCAGGGGATGTTTATTACAAGTATTGGGCGGTTCCTAATGTGCCGAAAGCCATTATCAATCGTCGTGGAGGCGTCCTACAAAAAGATACTTGGGCTGGTCGTATCTACGAAGAGTTCGCTCAAACGACTACAATCAATATAGCCCTTCAATGTCAGTATGACGCTGCCACACGTCAAGTGAAGATTGAAACCAACTTAAAAACATTGTCCGATGATGTGAAGGGAAGGCTTCAGCTTTGGTTAGTAGAGGATAGTGTCGTGGCTCCACAGCTCTTTCCAAACAATAAGATGGATAAGGAGTATGTGCATAACCACGTGTTCCGTGCTACTATCAATGGGGAGTGGGGAACGGAGTTAACGCTCTCTTCAATGCGAACGCACGTGGAGCAAACATCGTACACACTCCCAGAAGGAGTCGTACCAGGCAATGCGTGGATAGTAGGATTCGTCTATAACGATAGCGGAGTACTGCAGGCTGTGCGCCAAAAGGTTTCTATTTCGTAAATAAGTCATCATTAATTAAGTAGATAAATATAAATTGAACAATATGAAATTACGCTTACTCGTATTAATCGGACTGCTGACCAGTCTTTTAGTTAGTGCTCAAGCACAGACAAGTAACAATGATGTTGCCTTCGTGGATGCGCAAGGTAAGGTTATTCCGAACGGCACAACGGTGGTATTAAACGCTGTGAAAGAAGCCATGTTCCCACCTGGATGGAAGGAAATAGCAGGTGAGGTGTATATTAAGAATACGTCGGATAAGAACCTGACAGTGACCCTTTTCAGTAGAATTAACAGCGTTGATGAAGGCAATGTGACGGTTTGTGCACTCGGCGGATGTACTCCTTTGGAAGAAGATAACAGTACTGAGATTGGAAGTCAGATGTTACTTGCAGGCTCAGAGAAGGAGTCTATTGCGATAGAACACACTTACGAGCATAGTGAGAAGGGCTCAATTACACTGAAGCTGACTACCAAAGAACTTGGTTCCGAACAAGAGATTGAAGGGCCAACTATTATTGTTAAGTTCGATACTAACCCAACAGGAATAGTTGAGGTAGCGTCACAGAAGGGTCTTACTTACGATGTTTTCAATACGCAAGGTACCTTATTATATAGGCAGCTTACGTCCTTGTCTGGTCTTCCTAAGGGCATTTACATCTTGAAACAGACGGACTCAAAGAAGGCAATTAAGAAGTTCGTTGTGCGCTAAGTATTCATCTTTAATCATTGACAACCTGATATGTTACGTAGAATTTACATACAATTTATTACCCTGCTTGCCATTCTCTCTTATGCAGGAAACGCCCATGCACAAGAGCATATACTTATCCCTGCTGCTGGACAAAAGGTGTATGTGCCACTTACGGAACCGAGTGTAAAAGGTAAGATAGTGGTTTCCAACATTGGTAGAACTCGCATTCAAGACATTGACTATACGCTTTCTTTCAATGGAAAAGAGCTAGAGTCAAAGCATTACACATTACCCCAAACACTGGGACATAATGATGATGCTGTGATTGAAGTAGCTGTTCCGCCATACACAGAATTGGGTGAAGATGAACTGATCTTCACGATTACGAAGGTGAATGGAGGGCGCAATGGTGCTACTATCAGTGAGGCTCGAATACCGAGAGTAACGGTTACTAAGGTGGCAAAGAGGAAAGTTGTTGTAGAAGAATACACGGCAATGTGGTGCCGATATTGTCCATCTGGTATTGCCCTCATGGAGAACTTGTCGCATACTTTTGGCGATGACTTCGTAGGTATAGCGGTGCATGCTGATGATCCATTAACCTGTTGGGACTATTATGCAAAAGCCAGGGAAGACTCTCGCCGTCCCTCTCTTTATATGAATAGAAGCCGTAAGTTAGGGTATGTCAAGGCTGTTGATGAGTTCAAAGCAGAGCAAGATGCAGGTGCAGATATGGATCTTGAAGTATCTGCCGAATGGGATAAAGCGAAGAACAACATCACGGTTACGCCTGCAGTAACGTTCCGTTTGAATCGTGAAAAAGCCCCTTATGGCTTTGCCTATGTGCTGACTGAGGATGGAATGTCACGTCCCCAATGGGTTCAAAACAATGCTTATGCGGGTAGCGAGAGCGATCGTGGAGTTACAAAAGAGTTCGATGTGTTCATCGATTCACCAAGTGAAATCCGTAATCTAAAGAACAACTTTGTTGCCATTGCGGCTGCAGGTGTGAAAGAGCCAGTGGATAGTCTCATTGAAGCTCCTATCAAAGCCGACCAAACGCAGAGCCACTCTTACATCTTCAAGGATGTCTCGAAGATAAGAGTTCTACAAGACAAAACAAGGTTGAAGGTATGTGTCTTGCTGATAAACACACAAACAGGTAAAATAGAGAATGCGGCTAAGTGCAGTATTGCTGACGCTCAAACAACTGCTATCTCATCTGTTGCTGATAGAAAGGAAACCGCTGTTGAGACCGCACGTTATACATTGGATGGTCGGCAAATCACGGCTCCACAAAAGGGAATCAACATTGTGAAGTATAGTGATGGACGTGTTCGTAAAGAGGTTATAACGCAATAAACGCTTTCAATATAGTATATTTCTCAACATGAATAAGGATCTAACAGCTCATTATCAACGGAAAGTTGAAGAAGAGAACAGCCTTCTCTCAAGGCTTCGCAACCGTAGTCGAGCTTTCATACTGGCTGAAGTAAGCTCTTTCTTACTTGCTATTGGCTTCGTAGTACTCTATACTTTGCTTGCTAATGCAGCCTGGACATTAGCTTGTGGGCTGTTAGCTCTCTTCTTATATCTATACATTCGCAAGTTAGATGTGCGTAACGACCGCCGTATCAAGGAGGGAGAAGCAATGGTGATGACCTATGAGAATGAGATAAACTACCATCATGGCGACTTCAGTAAGCTCAATGCTGGCACGCAATATGTCAATCCGCAGCATCCATACACATACGATTTAGATGTGTTCGGAGCTGGTTCTCTGTTCCAACGTATCAACCGCACCATCTCAACAGGGGGCAGTGACCAGTTGGCAGAATGCCTTTCAAAGGAGTGGGGAGGTATAGACCAGAAGGAACAGGTGGGTCAGATTCATCAGAGAATGGCATCCATTCAAGAATTAGGACAGGCAGAAGCGTTCCTAACTCGGTTCAAGTCGTTTGGTGTAAAGGGGCAGATTCAAACGAAGGATGTGCTGATGGCACTGACAGATGTGCATCAAAAGCAGCTACCCAAATACTTCTCTCATCCTCTTTTCCGCCTTTTCTGTTCTGCAAACTTGCTGGGTTTCTATGCCAGTATCGTACTTTCATTCATGGACATTGTGCCCTCCTTGTTGCCAATATGGTGGGGTATCTTCAACTTCCTGTTATCTTTCTTGTGTTCGCATAAGCACATCCGTGTTATATCCGAACTGATAGCAAAGGTGCAAACAGCGGTTGATGGCTATTTACAAGTGCTGCGACTCATCAATCAAACCAACTTTCAAGCATCAGAATTGCAGGCATTGAAAGGGCGATTAGCAGGTGCGGAAGAGTCTTTAGAGCGGTTAGCACTCATCTTACAGAAGATAGATAACCGCAGTAATGAGATTGGTATATTTATCTTTAATTGCTTTGCTTTGATTGATATAACCATTGTCCGACTCTTTCAACAGTGGCAACGAACGTATGAAGAGCGCACAGATGAATGGATAGAAACGCTGAATCTCTTCGATACACTGGTATCTATGGGCAATTACAAACTCAATGAGAACAAGGCGGTGCAGGCTGAGGTTGTGGCAGAGAATCAGGTTGTCTTTAATGCAAAAGCACTCTATCATCCTTTCTTAGGAGAGCATGCTGTGGCAAACGACTTCGACATTCAAGATCGTGAATATTATATAGTAACAGGTGCGAACATGGCAGGTAAGAGTACGTTCCTGCGTTCGTTGGGTGTGAATTATCTGTTGGCAATGAACGGATTACCCGTGTTTGCCAAGCAACTAAAGGTCTCCGTCTTCCACTTATTCACGAGTATGCGCACCACAGATGACCTCACTCATGGCATCTCCTACTTCAATGCTGAGCTCTTACGACTCGATCAGCTGTTAGGCTCTCTACGTGAGTCTACACCGAACCTCATCATACTTGACGAGATACTAAAGGGCACTAACTCCTTGGATAAGCTAAATGGTTCACGTCTATTCCTACAACACATCGCCTCACGAAACGTCACGGGCGTGATTGCCACACATGACTTAGAGTTGTCAAAGATGGAAGATGAGGAGCCAAAACGCTTCCATAACTATTGCTTCGAGATTGAGTTAGGGGAGCAAATCACCTATTCTTATAAGATAAGCAAGGGTGTGGCACGCAATCAGAACGCAACGTTTCTGTTGCAGGGAATACTGGATAAAGAAGGAGCGAATAGGTCATAAAGGCAAGAGAGCATGGCATTGTTCTGGCTAAATAGCTGTTACGACACGTGTTATTCCTATCTTACTCCGTCTTTTAAAACCTGTTCCTTTGTCAGAACTGACGATGATATAATAAAGAAGGTGAAGTTCTTACAACTTCACCTTCTTCTTTTTTCCTGTGCTCTCATTGCTCATTCTGTCTAGAGCAGTGACCACATAGACATATTTCTGATTGCCATCTTTATAATTCAAACGCACCTTGTTCTCATAAGGCATGGCTATAATCTTCGATGGGTCATTGGTGTTTATAGGCTCATCAGGCGTGAACTGGTAAACAACATATTGATGTGCTTCATCCTTCCAGCCCTTTCCCTTCGGTGCTTTCCACGTGAGGTAATAGCCATCGCGTTCCCATTGTGCCTTCAACCGCTTGGGATGTTTCGGTGCATCAGAGTCTATGAAAGGCATTAAGGGTTGCAAGGCTGGATAGCGCCAGTAGTCTGTTCGCAAGAGAGTTCCATAGTTCCCAGGGTTGTCAACAGCTGCCTTTGCATACCAGAGTACTGTTCCGTTGACATTTGCCGACTGCTGGTGTAAGCGGCGTTTAGCCGCTAACTGATGGATAGAAGGGTTCTGTGGATCTGCGAATTTGACGGTTCGCAGCACATCTTCACCTATGTATAATGGGCGTTTCCCAGCGTTGCGATTCCACCAACCAATCAATTCCTTGTAGTCAGCAGCACGATTGCCAATCTCCCAATAGAGCTGTGGTACACAATAATCAACCCATCCGTTGTTCACCCACTTTAGTACATCGGCATAGAGGTCATCGTAGTTTTGAAGTCCATTTGTCCTACTTCCGTTACGAGGGTCAGCCTTTTGATTGCGGTAAATACCAAAGGGTGACACGCCAAACTTCACCCATGGCTTAACAGCATGTATCCTTTCGCCTAGTTCCTTGATGAAGACATCAACGTTATCACGCCTCCAGTCGTTGATATTTGAGAATCCTCTCGGGTCCTGTTGGAAGTTCCTTTGATCAGGGATAGGCTGTCCTGCAACAGGATAAGGATAGAAGTAGTCATCGATATGAAGCCCATCTACATCGTAACGAGACACGATGTCGTCAACAACCTGGCATATATACTCACGATTCTCACGCAAGGCTGGGTTCAAGATGTACAACCCATCGTATGAGAAAACACGTTCGGGATGTTGCACAGCGATGTGACTATTAGCCAACTGGTTGGTGTTCTTTGTCTTAGCACGATAGGGATTGATCCATGCGTGCAGCTCCATTCCTCGCTTATGGCACTCATCTATCATCCATTGCAACGGATCCCAATAAGGTGAAGGAGCCTGTCCTTGCTGTCCAGTGAGGAACTTGCTCCATGGTTCTAACTTGCTTGGATAGAGGGCGTCGCACTCTGCTCGCACCTGAAAGATGATGGCGTTAACCCCATCCTTTTGTAGTTCGTCCAACTGATAACGCAGGGTTTGCTGCATCTGTTGCGTCCCGATACCCTGAAACTGCCCATTGACACACTGGATCCAAGCCCCACGAAACTCGCGCTTTGCTGGTTGACTCTTAGCAAAACTGGTCATAGTAATGGTCAAGAATAGTACTATCAATGACAGAATCTTCATGCCTTCACGAATTTGTCTCATGTGTTTATCTTTCTCTTTGTTATGCTTTTTTATTTGTTTTGATTGGTCTTTTCTTTTATAATTAATCTATCATGCGTATCACAGCTGAGCCTTTTCTACCATTGTTCTGTAATACTCGTCCCAGCTAGCTACAGCCTCCTCTGCTAACAGCCTATCCACTAGTCGATGCGGAAAAGAGGTGAAATAATTGTCGGGAACACGGAAGGGACGTGCCTTCCCATTGCTTGAATTGATATGAATTTCTTGTTCCATAGAGAGTTATTGTTACTACTCTCTTAGACTTCAAATAGGTAGATTGGTTTAAACATAAGGCTCTCCTTTTTTGTTCAGAAGACTTTGCAACATTATTCGTGTTGCTTCATATACGTCGTAACCTTCTCTACTGCAATGTGATAAGAGGCTTTCAACGCTCCGACACTCGTACCAAGAAGTTCGCTCATATCGCTATATTTCATCTCATCAAAGTAGCGTAAGGTGAACACCAAGCGCTGTACATCGGGCAAGGTGGCAATGGCTTCTTGCAAAAGGGCTTGCCCTCTGTCACCATCGAAATACTCATCTGCCAGCAAGCTGTCGGCTAGGTGTAGGGTGTCTTCGCCTCCCGTGACAACTGTCGAGCGTTTCCGACGTAGACTCTCAAGAGCTTCATTGATAGCAATACGATATAGCCATGTAGACAACTGGGACTTGCCTTGAAATTTGTCAAGTCCTTTCCATGCCTTTAGAAACGTGTTTTGTAGCACGTCATCGGCATCATCATGCGTGATAACAATACTTCGAATCTTCCAATATAGCGGTTCACTATATTGGTTTACAATATCTAGGAATGCTTTCTGTCGCTCTTCCGAGCTCGCTAACTGGCGAACTTCTTCCGAATTATCAAGGGGAGACACGTTACTCAAAAAGCTTTTGCTGTACCAGAATTGGGGGATGTCTAGCCCTTAACGGATAGATATTTTCCGGACAACTTTACCCACTTTCACAATGTAACAACCCCTTGGGAAGCTCAAAGTATAGTGCTTGTCACTACCGTCAACACGCACATTCATCACCTTTACCCCTGTAACGTTATAAATCGAGAGTACCTCATCTTCGGCACCAACAACACGTAAGACATTATTTGTAACGGTGATGGTAATGGATGGAAGTTCCTGTTCGATTAACTCCACTGGAGCCTCGGCACGTGCCGAAGTAACAGCACCCATGAGGAGTATTAAGGTGAGAATAAAAGGAGTAAATATCTTTTTTACCATAGACGATTGCTTTTGTTATTAGCTACAAAGATAGTAATTTTCAGCTTACATTGGCTTGGATTATTGCCTTTGTGATGGTATCTTTAATGATTATTAACGTGGGGGAAAGACAGAGGAACATAGTTTTTTAGACAAAATGACATAAGTACATATTGTTTGAATGACATATTTCTTAGACATAGAAACATAGTATCAAAGTGCTTGGTAACGGATTTTTAAGACAGAATGACATAGTGACATATTTTTTGAATGACATATTTCTTAGACAGAGGAACATAGTATCAATGTGCTTGGTAACAGGTGTTTAAGACAGAATGACATAGTGACATATTTTTGAATGACATATTTCTTAGACAGAGGAACATAGTATCAAAGTGCTTGGTAACGGATTTTTAAGACAAAATGACATAGTGACATATTTTTTGAATGACATATTTCTTAGACATAGAAACATAGTATCAATGTGCTTGGTAACGGATGTTTAAGACAGAAGAACATAGTGACATACTTTTGAATGACATATTCTTAAGACATAGTAACATAGTAACACGAATCGTAATAACGAAAGAGTAAAAAGAAGGAAACGCCCTTCTCCATTTGAGAAGGGCGTTTCGTCCTATTCAAGAGAGCCTTTCCTTGCATCAAAGAAACGCCCCCTTTATTTGCAAACAATGGTTTTCACTCCCCTCTCCATTCGGAGAGGGGGCGGGGGAGAGGCTTCTTCTTTCCCCTTGGGGGAGGTTGGGTGGGGTCTCAGGGGCTGTTTCCTTACTTTGTTGGTACAGCATATTTATCGCCAGTCTGCTTGACGATCTCATGCTTCATATAGTCACTATAACCTGGACGAGCCACACGCTCACCAAGACCCGTTGGTGTTTTGAGGAACTTACCATCCTTTTCTGGCTTCACAGCCATATCGTTGTACTTCACAATCAGGTAGATGGCAAGCTGCTTCCAACGTGCAAGCATCTCGTTACTCTTCTGTATGGAGTAGTCGTTAAGATACTTCACTGCGGCCGACTTATCCGTCTTGTACAGGCTAAGAGCCTTTGCTTCCACCTCTGGTTGGGCTGCGAAATAAGCGTTCTCAAGCGAATCGCGCACTGCTTTCAACGATGGGAAGAGCTGCGAATAACGTGGGTAAACCATGTTACTTACCCAGTTGCAAACCCAGAAAGCATTCTTATCTGAGAAGGTAACAGCGTCTGCGCCAGGTGTATTGAAGCACTCTGCACGCTCTGTATTACTACAATAGATAGGTACATAAGCTATCATATTGCCATCGTCGTTACCGAACCATAGGATTCCACCAAGCTCTCTTGGCAACCATGAACGGAGCTGTGCTACGTAAGAGAAACCCGTCTGCTGGGTAGAAGTTGGACGCTCGTTGAAATACTTCTTACCATCAACTTCGTATTGAAGTGGGGTAGGGCGATAAGGACAATCCCAATTCCCTTGAGCGACGTCATTGTCTAATGCGAGTGGAGTACCCTCATAGTGGTCACGCATACAAGCCTCCATCATTGCTACATCGAGCTTCTTGTCGGGTGCAATCCATAGTGGCATATCTTCAGCATTGGCGTCTTTTCCGAGTGCCCAAGGCAACCAGTGCGACATATCTTTGAAGTGATTAAAGTAGCTCCAAACGCGTGCATCGCACCAACGACGCCCTCCGAAGTTAGGCTTTGCATACACCATTTTCCAGTTAAAGTCCTTATCTTTGCCAGTGAACCAGCCTTTTGAACGTGCGAAACTAATGCAGTTTTTAGACGTGATGACCTCTGTTGGATAAGTAGAAAATTGCCCAATGCGACTCTGGTTGGCGTGAGCTGAAATCATGCCATCAGGTATGCGCACTGCAACCCATACCACTTTCTGCTTCTTATCACCGCCACATCCTTGCATCTCAAGCAACCACACTTCGTTAGGATCAGCTATTGTGAAGGTCTCACCCTCGGAGTTATAGCCGTAAGTCTCAGCCAGTGTCGTCATCACCTTGATAGCTTCTCTTGCCGTCTTACTGCGTTGTAAGCCCAGATACATCAGTGACCCGTAATCGATAATGCCGTTTTTATCCACCATCTCTTCGCGTCCGCCGTAGGTAGTCTCACCTATGCTGACCTGGTACTCATTGATGTTTCCGATGACATTGTAGGTTACTTGCGCCTCAGGAATGTACCCGTGGCTCTCGTGTGTGTCGTAATCAATGATCTCACGACGCGCATCTTTAGCATGAGAACCAGCCGGATAATGGCATAAGTTAGTAAACAAGCCGTAATCATCAGCATTGTAAGTAACGAGGACGGAACCGTCCTTTGTTGCGCCCTTAGTGGCTATGAAGTTCGTACACGCATAGGTGTATGACATCATAAAAAGCATTGCGAGCGTTGCAAATGACTTCTTCATAAGCTGTAGTTTTTATGTTTTTAATCTGTTCAAAGGTTATTCTATAGGGCTGTTCTGTCGATAGGCACGGAGAATCCCATCGCTGTCTTTGCGCACATCAATCGTTCCGCTCATCCATTCAGTCATAGCCTCTTCGTGTGTGAAGGGGTATATCTCCGTGACAACTCCAGCCTCGATGACAACGATAGCTTGCTCTATTGTCTCGTTGGGAGTGTGGATGAAGTTCGCTGCTATGCGTCGCATCTGTTCAAGTTTATCGTGTCCTCTTTACGGGTAAGCCCCTTTCACGCATAGCATCAGTGGGTGTTCGAGGGGGACGGTCACCCTGTGCAGGTGCCGAACTGGGGTTTACTGGTGTTCCACCGATCGTTCTTATCGGGTCAGAAGTATTCGTTGAATCACCAGGATTGACGTTCTCTTGCTTGCGAACGTGCATTCGGACGAGTTGAATGTTATTAAGAATTAACATCTTAAAGGTGGTAGTTGGCTCTTGACCCTTTAGCATCATGAAGTAGCCACGGATGTTTTTTATCCGTAAAGAGTCGCCTCCATCCACCATAAGCGTTTGATGAGAATCAGAGGAGATGTGCGTGTATTGCGTTGTAATACTATCGTTGGTGAAGGTGACCGCCATAACAACTACAGCGTCGCGCATACCATCTTGTATGATAAACTGCGAATCGAAATTGAGCATTAAGCGGTCGCCTTTGTGGAAGGCGGTATCTGCTTTGATCTCAAAAGTTTCTTTGTTAACAGGTGCGTAAGGGGAGAGAATGAGCGAGCGAGCGCCTTTCCATATATCAGTAGTGTCACCTTTGGAGGTGATAGTGCCGTATTGTGATAGCTCAGACTCCGATGCGCCCTCTGCACGAGCTTGGTCTTCAAGGCGCTTGGAGATGTCTACATACATGTCATGAAGTTCCTCGGTGTGACGTATATAGTACTTTAGGGAGTTATCAAACTGCGCCTCCGTCACATCGTACTTCTTCATAACTGCCAGCTTATAAGCCTTTTGCTGTGTTGCAGAAGTATTACTATTATTTGCCATTGCCATCGCTAGGTGATAGTCATATAGTATATCTTCCATTTTCGACGGCTGTATGTATTCGGATGGAATAGATGGTTTACAACCCACAAAAAAGGTTGTGAGTAGTAATCCACAAAGGGCTGTAAGCAAGTGAGTTATATATCTATCTCTCATTCTCATTAGGCTTTTGATCCTCTCAAAACTCCTCATTCAACATTCCTAACTCCTATCTCTTCTCTGGTACCCAACCGTTGAAGTCCTTTCTAAAAAACAATAGAATGGTGATGACACCCACGCTTATGCAGGCATCAGCAAAGTTGAAGACAGGGGAGAAGAAGACGAATGATTGTCCACCACATAAGGGCATCCAATCAGGGAAGGTACCGGTAAAGAGGGGGAAATAAAACATATCAACTACCTTGCCCATAAGCATTGGTGCGTAGCCTTCTCCCCATGTGGTAAGGGTCGAAGGAACGGCTCCCTCTATATAATAAGGTGTAGAGGCTGTGAATATCTGACCATATATCAACGAGTCGAAGATATTACCAGCTGCACCTGCGCATATCATCGATAACACGACAATATACGCCATTCTCGCACCCTTCTTGATACGACCTCGAACGTACCATATCAATCCGGCGACTGCGAAGATACGGAAGAAACTGAGGAACAACTTGCTTCCGAGCTCCATTCCCCATGCCATACCATTGTTCTCAACAAACTCTATCTGGAACCAATCAAATATATGAATTGACTCCCCCAAGGTCATGTTTAGCTTGACAGCTAACTTAATGGCTTGATCGATGATAAGCAATAACACGATCAAAGAAGCAGCCGTCAAGCCCTTTTTCTTATTACTATTCATTAATGTTGTTTATTAGCTTCCTTTGATGCTACACTTAGTGTTGCATGAGGGACGACACGCAGACGTTCCTTCGGAATAAGCTCTCCAGTGATACGATCTATGCCATAGGTCTTATTGTCAATACGCATGAGTGCAGCTTGAAGACCCTTTATGAACTTCTGTTGACGCTGTGCCATCTGTACGAGTTCCTCCTTTGTTTGACTCGAACTACCCTCCTCTAATGCCTTATAGGTGGGTGATGTGTCATTGACATCATTGGTGTTCTTGTTTGTAAGAATCTTCATGGTCTCTTCGTAATCAGACTTAGCTATGGCTAATTTGTTGTTTACTATCGTGCGAAACTCCTCGAGTTCCTCATCGGTATAACGCTTTTTAGTTTCCATAAGGAATAAAGTGAATTAGGTTATTAAACATTATCTGAGATATAGCAAAGTGGGTTTTGGACTCCTGATGGAGGATGGGTGCATGGTTGATACACCCATCCTGTCAGGCTTTCGAGCGTTCACAAGGATACGCCCCACTATGTTCTTTAGTCTTTTTGGATGTCTATATGAAGTTTAAAGTCGTCGAATTCAACCTCAGTACCAGCGTTTTCAGCCAGTGAGATGGCGTTCGCTAATACCTGTGTCTTTATCAACTCACCAAAAGACTCTACTGCTTTCGCAGCTTCCTCATTAGGTTCGATGATAACAGATATGCGGTCGGTGATCTCGAGACCAGTCTCTTTACGGAGGTTCTGGATGCGGTTGATCAACTCACGAGCCATTCCCTCGCGGCGCAACTCATCGGTTAGTTCCACCTCAAGTGCCACTGTTAGGTTGCCTTCATTGCTCACTAACCAGCCCGGGATGTCCTCTGATATGATGTCAACATCGGCTGCTTCGACCTTAATAGGCTGTCCCTCCAACTCGAAGTTGAACTCACCAGTAGTCTCCAAAGCAGCTATCTCATCTTGAGAGAGTGCATCCATACGTGCTGCAACGAGCTTCATCAGCTTACCAAACTTCTTGCCCATGACACGGAAGTTGCACTTTACTTTCTTTACCAAGATGCCTTGTCCCTCAACAAAAGAGAGTTCCTTCACATTCACCTCATGCTTAATAAGGTCGGCAACAGCCTCTATATGCTTCTTCTGAGTGCTGTCTATGGCTGGAACCATTATCTGTGCTAATGGTTGGCGAACCTTTATATTGACCTTACGACGCAATGCCAAGACCATAGAAGTAATGCGTTGCGCCATGTCCATACGTGCTTCTAGGTCAGTATCAATGACTGCCTCGTTTGCAACAGGCCAACGATCCAAGTGAATACTCTCGCAGGCTCCACCTAAATCTCTATACAGTTGATCTGCATAGAATGGTGCGAACGGAGCCAAGAGACGTGCTACTGTCATCAAGCAAGTATATAAGGTGTCATACGCACTCTGCTTGTCTGCACTCATCTCTTTGCCCCAGAAGCGTTTACGATTCAGTCGGACGTACCAGTTACTGAGGTCGTTATTAACGAAGGAGTCGATGAGTCGACCTGCACGTGTTGGGTCGAAGCCCTCTAACTCGGCTGTAACACCTTTAATCAAAGAGTTCAGCTTAGAGATAATCCAGCGGTCAATCTCTGGTGCGTCAGCCTTAATTGCCTTGCAGCTTGTTGGCTCGTAACCATCGACGTTAGCGTATAGAGCGAAGAAGCTATACGTATTATATAAGGTGCCGAAGAACTTGCGTCTACATTCATCAACGCCCTCTGGATCGAATTTCAGGTTATCCCAAGGCTCGCTATTGGTCATCATGTAGAAGCGAACAGGGTCTGCTCCGTACTTATGAAGCATCTCAAATGGGTCGGTAACATTGCCTACATGCTTACTCATCTTATTACCCTTTGCATCCAAGACAAGCCCTGTTGAGATTACATTCTTAAATGCAACTGAGTCGAAGACCATGGTTGCTATGGCATGAAGAGTGAAGAACCAACCACGCGTTTGGTCAACTCCTTCATTGATGAAGTCGGCTGGGAAGAATGCAGGAGGTACAGCTATTCCCTCGTAGGTAGAGTGTACCAAGGCATCACGATAAGCCTCCTCGCTCATACCCGTAGCCTTGAGACCATCGGAATTAATCTCTCCTTCGAATGGATAATGCAGCTGCGCGTATGGCATAGAACCGCTATCAAACCATACATCAATCAAGTCGCTCTCACGGTGCATAGGCTTACCCTCGTCGTTAACAAGTACGATGTCATCCACATAAGGGCGATGGAGATCGATCTTATCATAGTTCTCTTTGCTATAATCACCCACTACGAAGCCTGCTTCCTTCAGTGGATTCTTCTCCATGACACCTGCTGCAACTGCCTTCTCTATCTCATTGTAGAGTTCTTCTACCGACCCAATGCACTTCTCACCACGGTTGTCATCACGCCAGATAGGTAATGGTGTACCCCAGAAACGAGACCTACTTAGGTTCCAGTCATTCAAGTTCTCAAGCCAGTTACCGAACCTTCCTGTACCCGTAGATGCCGGTTGCCAGTGTATCGTCTTATTGAGTTCCACCATGCGAGCCTTGCGTGCCGTATCCTTAATAAACCAGCTATCTAGTGGGTAATAAAGGATTGGCTTGTCTGTACGCCAGCAGTGTGGATAGTTGTGAACATGCTTTTGGATATTGAAAGCAGAGCCTTCCTGCTTCATCTCCATACAGATGATGATGTTCAGATCTTCAGCCTTTTCAGAAGCTTTCTTGTCCCATACTCCATTTGGATTAAAGCGTGGGTCGTATGAATTCTTTACGTAATCGCCTGCATGATGGGCGTATGCTTCCTTATTGATACACGCTTTTACGAAGTTCTGATCAAGCTCATCAAGGGTATAATACTTACCTTGGAGGTCGACCATAGGGCGTGTTTCGCCCTTCTTCGAGATAAGATATAGCGCAGGAATATTCGCATCCTTTGCCACCTTAGCATCGTCAGCACCGAAGGTAGGAGCGATATGCACGATACCAGTACCATCCTCCGTCGTAACGTAATCACCGAGGATAATGCGGAAAGCCTCGCTCTCCATCTCAACGAACTCGTCGCGTCCTTCCTCGCCCATAAATACCTTCTCTGGGTGAGCCGTCGCATAGTCGTTCACGAATTGAGGTGCAAATTCGCCTGTCTTCTCCACTGGTTTCACCCAAGGCATGAGCTGTTTGTAATGCAAACCCTCCAATTCTGTACCCATCACACGCCCTATGACACGATAAGGAACATACTTGTCGCCACGCTCGAAAGCAGGTAATTCGCCTCCATCAGTTACCTCGCCTTCTGGTTTCAGATAGGCAGCTACACGGCTGGCAGCCATTACCAAGGTTACTTTCTGCGCATCGTAAGGGTTGTAAGTCTCGATGATAACATATTCAATCTTCGGTCCGACGCACAGCGCAACATTAGATGGTAAGGTCCAAGGAGTGGTTGTCCATGCAACAAAACAAGGCTTACCCCAAGTCGACTGAGGCAATTTTGCCTTCTCAGCCAATGCCTTCCAATCCTCTTCAGGGATAGCGAATTGCGCTGTAACCGTTGTGTCCTTGACATCACGATAACATCCTGGTTGATTCAACTCATGGCTTGATAAGCCCGTACCAGCACCTGGAGAATAAGGTTGGATAGTATAACCCTTATAGAGTAACCCTTTATTATAAAGCTGCTTCAAGAGCCACCATAAGGTTTCAATATATTTGTTGTCATAAGTGATGTAAGGGTGTTCCATGTCAACAAAGTAGCCCATCTCTTCCGTAACTTGTTGCCACTCTGCAGTGAACTTCATTACGTTCTCACGACACTTATGATTATAGTCTTCAGTGGAAATATATCGTTCCGAGTTATGGTTATCGATGTCCTTTTTGGTGATACCAAGCTCCTTTTCAACACCCAATTCGACGGGTAGTCCATGCGTATCCCAGCCTGCTTTACGGTGCACCTGATAGCCTTGCATCGTCTTATATCGGTTGAAGGTATCCTTGATGGAACGTGCTAGAACATGGTGAATACCCGGATGTCCGTTAGCCGAAGGAGGCCCTTCAAAGAAGATAAACTGCGGTTCTCCCTCTCGTTCGTCAATACTCTTGTGGAAGATGTCATGCTTCTCCCACTCCTTCAACATGTCTTGGTTTGTCTGAACAAGGTCAAGTCCCTTGTGTTCGGCGAATCTCTTTGCCATATTATCGATGTTATTTTGCTTATATTCTAAATACGTGCAAAGATACAAATAACAACTGATACTACCAAATTTTACTGACAGGTTGCTATGGTGGAGAGGCTTAGAGGGGATTCAAAATACAATGTTCAGGGTTCGAGGGCATAATGAGTTAGACAGAATGCCACAACGACATGTTATTTTAATGACATATTATTAAGACAGAGCAACAGGTTTTTTAGACATAATGCCATAGTGACATATTGTTTTAATGCCATACTTTTAAAGACATAGTAACATAGTATCAATGTGCTTAGTACCAGATGTTTAAGACATAATGACACAACGACATATTGTTTTAATGACATATTTCTTAAGCATAGCAACATAGTATCAATGTGCTTGGTAACGGATGTTTAAGACATAATGACACAACGACATATTGTTTTAAAGACATATTCTTTAGACATAGGAACATAGTATCACGAATCGTAATAACGAAGGGACAAAAAGAAGGAAACGCCCTTCTCAAATGGAGAAGAGCCTTTCTTCCTATCCAAGAGAGCCTTTCTTCAATGTGAAGAAACGCCCCCTTTGTTTGCAAACAATGGTCTTCACTCCCCTCTCCATTCGGAGAGGGGCTGGGGGAGAGGCTGTAGATGATAGGGGGTGAGGCTGTAGATGTTTAGGGGAGAGGCTTTCCTTATATGTGAGATAAGCAATAAAAATACAACTCAAAAGTTGTATTTCTGAAGGATAATACTTACCTTTGTAGCACAAACTACTGAGTATGACATTCGATAAGATTATAGATAATGGTAAGTTATGGGCAGTTCGTTATGAGGAGGAAACCGATAATGAACTATTCAAGTTGTTTGCTCAATGGAGTGATGTAGAGTATCTTCATCAGTTCTTTAAGGCTAATTGGAATGACCTTATAGCCTACTTTAAGGTTACTGATATTCGACAAGCAATAACAGACACCATCGATGATAACGAGCAGTTGCAATGCCTTATGTTGGAGCTAAAGGATGATACCAACTTGGAAGGAATATTCCATCCATTGGAGAATTATCGCACTTCAGAAATGCTATTAGGCAAAGAGAAGGCTAAACCGAAACGCAAGGAGCGCCATTCTTCATGGTTACGTATTTATGCGATAAGGCTTTCCGAAGGGGTATATGTTATAACGGGTGGGGCAATAAAACTAACTTTCACAATGGAGGAAAGGACTCATACGAAGTTGGAACTGCATAAGTTAGAACGGGTAAGACGCTTTCTTCTCGAAGAAAAGATTATTGATAATGATTCATTTGACGATTATGTCAACACGTTGTAATATAGGAGGTAGATATGAGCAGGATTACAAATAGATTAGAGAAATACCAATCTTCCACCCCTTCAAGATGGCGGGAAGAGGCTGAATATAGGGTAGAGAACAGGGCATGGCTACGACATTCTCAGTATATAGCTATGCTGATGTTAGAGAAAATGGATGAATTGAGTCTTACGCAAAAAGCCCTTGCTGAGCGCATGGGGTGCACTCAGCAATATGTCTCAAAGATATTGCGTGGGAAGGAGAACTTATCTATTGAGACTCTTTCAAAGATTGAATCGGCACTATCTCTGCGCCTCCTCACCTATTGAAACACGTATCGGATGGACATATACAGCTGAATGGCAAAGATGTAGATAGGGACATAACGGGCTGAACGGAGGAGTCCATAGACGAGCATATCGTGCATACTAGTAACGCTGTTGATGGTTCCGCTCGTTATACCATAGGATATGGACATGATAAGAAGGATGAAGGATAGAGCGGGGATGAGGCTCACGGAGAAGCTACTGGGGTAGAGTTGACCTGTCACACTCAGTAAGATTGCGTGTGGAACAAGCGTCAGTAAGACCATTACCACTATAAAGACTATGAACTCTGCAAGGGCTATGCGCAGTCCCATTCGCTCTCGATAAGCCAAGGAGGAACGCTGTTGTGGCGTTCTGGAGAACCTTTGTCGTAAGGCTTTCAGGAACTTTGTGCGCAAGAAAGCACCCCCAGCAATACTCATCACAATGAAGTAAATGAGCCAAGGAGTTAGTTGGTTATTAACGAATGAACCGAAGAACCAGCGTATACCCTCACTACTCAAGAGAGAGTGAAGAGCCCAGTCTGGATTGGCAGCAGTTATTAACCATGACAGTAGGATGACTGCTATCTGTGCCAAGAAAAGCACTATGACAACATAACCTAACTTATTCCTCATCAGCACGGAGATTATCAATATCGATGATGCGAAGCTCTAATGCGCGCACAACAAGGCGTGTGGCATTGACGCTCATACCCTTATTTCCTTCAGGAAAGAGCTTCTGTACGAGTTCGTTTTGGCGTTTCTCAAGACTCTTCACACCGAATGGCATACCTCGAAGATTGGTTATTTGCTCCTTCGTGTAACCGAGTGCAAGGTGTCGAAGGAAGCGTTCGTCATACTCGTCAATCTCGTATCCTACCATCGCTTCTTGGTGCATTAGCATGCTATTCACGCTCTGTTTGAAGCGCGAAACAATCTTTTCTAGGATGGGCTGATTGAATACTAAGCGTTTACCAGACATCACACTCGATACGTCACCACGGGTAAGTAACTCCCCACTCTTTAGACAGATACCATCGGTGCCAGCGTCTAACACGTCCACCCAAAGCTTCTCATTGAGTATCTCACCAGTAAAGATTAGCACCTTAACGTTGGGATATACCTCCTTAGTCTGCCTACAGATCTCTACGCCAACAGTAGTTGATCCACCCAAGCCAAGGTCTAGTAGCACTAGATCGGGTAGTTGTTGCTTTAGTAACTTCCAGTATGCTACCTCGTTTTCAGCCGTTCCGATGATTTCAGCCTCGGGTATTTCATTGCGGAAGATACCTTCCGTACCTTTCAATTCGAGTGGTACATCCTCCACAATTATTACTTTGAAATTCTCCATCTTATGTCCTTTTATCTTTTAATTAGGTGTTTCTTATTTTATTTCTTAGGCTTTCGCTAATGTAATCTGTATCTCTGTTCCTTCCTCCGTAGGCTTTGCTATGATACCACAGCCACGCCTGTTGGTTGCTTCACCATTGTCTCTTACAATCTGCCGACAGCTGAAGAACATCATTCCCTGTGCTTGTGGCGAGAATAGCTCACGGCATTCTTCTGCCGAGAGGTGCATGGATGAGAGTAGAACATGCAGTATGACATACTGCTTCTGGTGCTCTTCTGCGGTGATGCGGAGGGGCTGGTTCTGATTTTCGGAGTAGAGTATATCGAATAGATAAGCTATCATTACAGGGTCACCAGCCACTGGTGGGATAGGAGCCAAGGGCTGTTTGAACTTGTTTTCAGGCACGAGTGTGGCGATGTCAACGCTCTTTGCCATAAGTTTGATAGCCCTCACCTGGTGCATGGCTTGCTGACTTAACAGACTGTAAAGCTCTTTGTAATACACAGCTAACTCATCAATAGCCTCTAACTGACTATCGGTGTCGGTTTCAACTAGCTGTCGGATGCGTGAGGGATAATACATTGTCTCGTGCTTGAGAGTAGACAGGCAGTTGTCGAGAATACTATTACTAATATGCAAACGCTCGTTCTCGTATTCCACACAATGCACCTCGTCTTCCAGTGCCTCGATGTCGGCTTTACTCTTTTGGCTTGCTTCCTGTGATGCTACCAGGGCTTCCCTGATTTGCTGAACAATGTTTCGTAGGCGTTCTGGGAGGCGGTCGCTATTGACACGATCAACCTCTTTGAGCTTCTTCTCCACGCTTACATCACTCAAGAGAACGGCATTGATGTGCTTAATTTGCTCTATGCAGAATTGGAAAGTAAGCCTATGACGATAATACATCACGTAATATACGGGGAGAATAGACAATAGTAAGAGCACCAAGAGAGCGATAGCTACGTTCTTATTGGTCTCTGACTTCATCATCATTCGGCAATACTCGCCCAGCGAACTATCGGCTGATCGCTCCTTGAAGAGGTGTGTGTAAACGTTATTATTGTATTTGTATAGGTCCCATTCATGCAGAGCTAGGGCAGCAACAGCACTCTCGTTACGTATATCGAGTATCACCCTGTAGTCGACGGGGACGTCAGCATGGAACCACTTAATCTCTGCTGCCACATTTGAAAGGCTTCCTATGCGTTGCATGAAGAGCTTTCCATGCGGATACAACTTATGATATTGCTGGTTAATATAGTATCGGCAGGTGTCAGCAAAGCGTAGAGTCTGCTCGTACTGACCATTGATATTACTGAAGTAAGCCGAGTCTGCATAGATACCAGCTAGTGTCATGTAGTCTTTTCGGGCTATGGCTGCAGCCTTGTCATTGTCCCTTTGAGGGCGAGCCTGTGCCGTGCATAATGATGAAAAGGCGATGAGTAGGAACAAAAGAACGCGACTCACACCCTTAGGTAAGCGGAAGAAGAAGCGTGAACCCTTGTTTTCTTCGCTCTTAACACCTATCTGGCAGACTGTAAATATCTGACTTATCTTGCGGTATTTATTGATGATTCCATTGCAATTCATTAGTCCGAAACCATGTGAAGTGCTGTCTTTTTGATCGTGGATAGGCTTTCGGTCGAATAGATGTTGCTGTGTTTCCTCATTGATGCCACATCCTGTATCCTCCACAGAAAGCTCCACATAGTCGGCTTCTTCTACTGCTTTGATACATACCTTGCCCCCAGCAGGCGTGAACTTACGGGCATTGTCGGCAAGAGTATTTACCATGAAGAGCGTTAAGATACGATCGGCTTTAACAATGGCAGTTGTATCCTCCACCTTTAGCTGTACCCCCTTTAATTGGAAAGCCATACGTCCTTTCTTCACAATGTCGAACACCTGCTGTACAGGGAAGCTCTCAATGTGTAACGATAGTCGCCCTTGTCGGAGTTGAATCCACTCTGTCAGCGTCGAATTAAGGTCGTTGATCATATCCGTGAGTTCCCTGATATAGGTGTAACGTTCGCTTCTCACCGCCTCAGACTCGCCTCCTCTCTTTAGCTTGTTAATCTCATGTAGCATTCGATTGATGAGTGGCATGATGCTGTTAACCAATGATACCTTCGCACGTTGCTCTAGGTAGCGACGCTTATTGTCGATAAGATGAATGTTACTAATGGTGAGTTGCTCCGAAATCTCCGTGTATTCGTCATCGAGCTGAGCCATATAAGCGACGTTATGGTGCTTCCACTCTTCCAAAGGCAAGAGCAGTTTGTTGAGCTCCGATTGGTTATCAGCACGCCTACGGAGGTAGTGGAAGATGATTAACAGCGACAGGATGACAATGATGATAAGACCGATTGCAATGATCATGATGTTCAACTGCTGTGAAGTAGAGTCCAGTTGATCAGCACGTGCTTCGTAGTATCGGTCCTGACGGGTCTGTTCCTGCAAGTCAAGATATATGTTTCTGTTGTAGTCACTCGCCTGTTTATTGTCCATAGCAGAGTACACCACGCTTAGTTGTTCACGAATAGAAGCCACCAAGTCAGGGGCTTGATTGATAGCAGGGTTTTGTTTCAAAGCATTCTGCAAGCAGATAAGTGCAGAGCGATAGTCCTTTATCTGCCAGTAACAAGACGCCAGTGTACGGTAAGAACCAGCTGTTTGATAGACGTCACCATACTTTTGGAAGATACTTAAAGAGCGTTCGGCGAGGTTACCAGCGATAAGACTATCGGGCAAGTTACCCACTTTCAGGTATTTAAAAGAGGGCAGATTATCACGAATGAGCGCCTCTCTACTCTTGTCGTTCACCAAATGTTCGCTTAGAGCCTGCAATGAGTTTGCCTCCCAATAAGGGTAGTTATGATGGATAGCCAGCATGTAACAGCGAATGAGATAATCGAACTCCTTTTGATTAATCTCCTCTTGTTTACCCTTTGTAAAGATACCTCCTGCGCCCACATTATATAAGTATGCGAGCAGTTGAGGCATATCCGTTTGAATCTCACCATCGGGGTTGATGGCAGAAAGAGCACGCACGGAGGGTTGCTCCAAGCCGACATAATAATAATAAGTAGAGCTTACTATGGCATATTCCGAACGGGCATATACCATCCGACGTCGCTGTCTATCGGTTAAGAGACGCTTATCCTCATTGATACGTAAAAAGCGTTTGTTGGCTTCCTCGTTATAGTCATAATACTCCTTATTGTTCGACTCCCTTTGGCAAAGACGCATCATTTGTATGTCGGCAACAAGCAGTTCCACCTGGTCATCCGTGCTGCCCATCACCTCATTGAGGGTAGCGTATGCCTTATCAAAGTGCATTTGCATGAGGTAGACAAACGCAAGATTATTCAGCGCTTCAGCCTTACCAGTGTTGTAACCATTCGACAAGGCGAGGGCTTGCTTCGCATAGATTTTAACCGAGTCAAGATTCCTGTAATGTGCAGCATAAGCCTTGTCATTATAGTCATCCACCTGTTGTCTATGTGGAGCATCGCATGCCGAGAAGAACAGAAGTAGGCAGATTGCTGCCAAGGACATGATGATCTCTTTTGTTCTTTTCGTCTTCATCTGTTGTAAAAAGTATTCGCCATCAATCGAAATGATTTGTGAGACAAATTTACGAAACTTTTCTTAAACAGCTTACAAATGCTCTTATTTAATTCAAAAATCATCATCCAGCGTTTAAAATTATGATTATTTCGAGTTGACGAGTGGATGAGTTGCCAAGTAAGGGATAACGTCTGATGTAGTAAGAGGGCGTTTCTTCCTATCGAAGAGAGCCTCCCTTCAATGGCAAGAAAGGCTCTCTTCCATAGCAAGAGAGCCTCTTGTTGATACCTGTTAAGGCTGTCTGATAATCGACATAAGCAATATTTTTTTTAGACTTAACCACAACTTTTTGTGATCAGTGTTGCGTTTCTCTTATTTATTTCTTATCTTTGTGCGTGATTTAATAAATGGTTTATAGCACAAAGAGATGGCTAAAATAAAGACAATAGGTATTCTGACTTCAGGAGGCGATGCGCCAGGAATGAACGCTGCAATACGTGCGGTGACAAGAGCTGGTATATATAATGGATTCAATATCAAGGCTGTCTATCGTGGATATGATGGTTTGATAACAAACGATATAAGGTCTTTTACAACAGAGAATGTGAGTGGTATCATCGGACAAGGTGGTACGATTCTCAAGACAGCACGCTCAAAAGGCTTCGCAACAGTGGAAGGTCGGCAGACAGCTTACGACAATCTCGTGGCTGAAGGCATTGATGCTCTTGTTGTAATAGGTGGTAATGGTTCGTTGACAGGCGCTATGAAGTTCGCACAAGAGCATGACTTCTGTTGCATTGGATTGCCTGGAACGATTGACAACGACCTTTATGGAACAGATAGTACCATTGGTTACGATACGACAATGAATACAATCATGGAGTGTGTAGACCGCATTCGTGATACTGCGCAGAGCCATGAACGAATCTTCTTCGTGGAGGTGATGGGGCGTGACGCAGGCTTCTTGGCACAGAACTCGGCTATTGCAAGTGGGGCAGAGGCCGCTATCATTCCTGAAGACTCAACTGATGTTGACCAGTTAGCACGCTTTATGGAGCGTGGAATACGCAAGTCTAAGAGAAGTTGTATCGTCATTGTATCAGAGAGCCCGAAGTGTGGTGCCATGTATTATGCCGACCGTGTGCGTAAAGAATTCCCTGATTACGATGTGAGAGTGTCCATCCTTGGACACTTGCAACGCGGTGGTCGCCCTTCAGCACGTGACCGTATCTTGGCAAGCTGTACGGGAGTTGGTGCCGTTGAGGCTATTATGCAAGGTCAGCGAAACATCATGGTTGGTGTGAGAAACAATGAGGTTGTTTATGTTCCATTGTCTGAAGCCATCCGTTCGGATAAGCCTTTCGATCGCAAACTCATTAAGGTATTGGACGAACTAAGTATTTAGTCCATTGCTCCGAATGGTCATCTGCAGGAGTGTTACACCTTATTATATATAGAGAGAAGAAATAATAATAAAAAACAAACATATTTTATGTCACAGATTAATGGGCGTATCTCCCAGATCATCGGCCCTGTTATCGATGTATTCTTTGATACTAAGGGAGAGAATCCAGAGCAGGTTTTACCTAAGATTTACGATGCTCTCCGTGTTAAAAGAGCTACTGGACAGGACTTGATTATCGAGGTTCAGCAGCATATAGGAGAGGATACTGTACGTTGCGTAGCCATGGATAATACCGATGGACTGCAACGCGGACTAGAGGTTGTACCCACTGGTAGTCCGATAGTAATGCCTGCTGGAGAACAGATTAAGGGTAGAATGATGAACGTGATAGGTCAGCCTATCGATGGTATGGAGCCTTTGAAGATGGAAGGTGCATATCCTATCCATCGTGAAGCACCAAAGTTTGAGGACCTCTCTACGCACAAGGAGATGCTTCAAACAGGTATTAAGGTCATCGATCTACTTGAGCCTTATATGAAAGGTGGTAAGATTGGACTCTTTGGTGGTGCTGGTGTAGGTAAGACGGTGCTTATCATGGAGCTGATTAATAACATCGCTAAGGGGCATAACGGATACTCTGTTTTTGCTGGTGTAGGTGAGCGTACGCGTGAAGGAAACGACTTGATTCGTGATATGTTGGAGTCAGGTGTTATTCGATATGGCGATAAGTTCCGTAAAGCAATGGAGGAAGGCAAATGGGATCTATCGTTAGTTGACCCCGAAGAGTTGCAGAAGTCACAAGCAACACTTGTCTATGGTCAGATGAATGAGCCTCCTGGGGCACGTGCATCAGTGGCACTCTCTGGTTTAACAGTTGCTGAGGAGTTCCGCGATCATGGTGGTAAGAATGGCGAAGCAGCCGATATCATGTTCTTTATTGATAATATCTTCCGTTTCACGCAGGCTGGTTCTGAGGTTTCAGCGTTGCTCGGTCGTATGCCATCAGCAGTGGGTTATCAACCTACATTGGCGAGTGAGATGGGTGCAATGCAGGAGCGTATTACATCAACAAAGCATGGTTCTATTACTTCTGTACAGGCTGTTTATGTGCCAGCAGACGACTTGACGGACCCTGCTCCAGCTACAACTTTTACCCACTTGGATGCTACGACAGAGTTAAGTCGTAAGATTACGGAGTTGGGTATATACCCTGCTGTAGACCCACTAGGCAGTACCTCTCGTATTCTTGACCCATTGATCGTGGGAAAAGAGCATTATGAGTGTGCTCAGAGAGTAAAGCAATTACTACAGAAGTACAATGAGTTGCAGGATATCATTGCTATTCTTGGTATGGATGAGTTGTCAGATGACGATAAGTTAGTCGTTAATCGTGCTCGTCGAGTACAGCGTTTCCTCTCTCAACCATTTACTGTTGCAGAGCAGTTTACGGGTATCAAGGGTGTAATGGTTCCTATTGAGGAAACCATCAAGGGCTTCAATGCCATCTTGAATGGTGAAGTTGATGATCTTCCAGAGCAGGCTTTCTTGAACGTTGGTACGATAGAAGATGTGAAGGAGAAGGCTAAGCAACTCCTTGCAGCTACGAAGTAATGGGCTTCCATACCGAAATAGAATAATAATAGGATTGTCTATGCTGACACTTAAAATAGTATCTCCCGAAAGAATTGTTTATACTGGTGAAGTCGATAGTGTGCTCGTTCCGGGTACAGTGGGGCAGTTTGAGATTCTCAACGATCATGCTCCTATTATCTCAACATTGGTAGAAGGCAAGGTTGTCTATAGTACGAAGGGCACGAAGAACGAGCTTCAAATCGTTGGCGGTTTCGTCGAGGTGAAGAAGAATGAGGTGAGTCTTTGTGTGGAGATATAAAGAGGATTGTTCCTTAGAGACGGGCTTTTAGAATGGTGGAGTATAATAAGGTGTATAAGAGATATTACAAGATTAACGTGTGGATTATCTTTGCGTTATATCTTGTGGGTTTACTTGTTGCGCAGGTGACAGCACATTCCTACTATCTTAATATGCTAATAATAAGTGCATTATTCTCCCTTATCACAGCCTCAATTTATGGAGGAGCTTGGAAAGCAATAGCGACTAGTTCACCAGCAGTATTGGGTAAGTTTTACCTTGCAGGTTCGGCTTTGCGTATGTTACTAGCCTTCCTTACGATTTTGGTTTATGCCATCATTGTAAAGGAACGTGTAATGATTCTGAGCTTTGCGGTCATCTTTATGATTTTCTATCTGGTGCTATTAGCATTTGATACCATCTATTTTTCTAAAGTAGAAAAGAACAATAAAACTAATAATTGACGAATGAAATATCTCAAGCATTTGCTTTGCATGGCTGTAATGCTGTTCTTTCTCTTACCTGGTGCAGCTGCATCTGAGAGTAAGGGAGGCGGTGTGGACTTGCAAGGTATATTGTGGGGACACATCAAAGACTCCTATGAGTGGCATATTACGAATATAGGAGATAAACCTGTCATCATCAATCTTCCAGTTATCGTGAAGACATCAGATGGTTGGTATACAGGTTGGGCAGAAGACTTTGAAGAAGAGCCTTTAGAGCATGGTCCACACGCTGGTTATCGTCCTTGTAAGAATAACCCTAACTTGTTTATAGCGACAAAGGGGGATTATGAACGACGTATTGTTGAATTGAAACCAGATGGAACAGAAGTGCGCCCATTTGATATATCAATTACGAAGTCGGTGTGTGTACTCTTTATAGATGCTATTCTTCTGTTACTTTGTATATTGATACCAGCACGCTGGTGTCGCCGTCACAAGGTTACAGATAAGGCTCCAAAGGGATTCACTGGATTGATGCACATGTTCGTGATGTATGTCTATGATGAGGTGATAAAACCGACATTGGGTAAGGAAGCAGATAAATATGCACCTTACTTATTGACCTGTTTCTTCTTCATCTTTGTGGCTAATGTCATGGGTATTGTACCATTTCCACCGGGTGGAGGAAACCTCACGGGTAATATTACAATTACCTTCTTTTTGGCTATCTGTACCTTCTTAGTAACCAACTTCTCGGGTACGAAGCATTATTGGAAGGATATCTTTTGGCCAGATGTACCCGCATGGTTGAAGGTGCCAGTACCTTTGATGCCAGTGATTGAGATTTTTGGTATCTTTACAAAACCCTTTGCATTGATGGTGCGTCTCTTTGCTAATATGATGGCAGGACATGCTATTGCATTGGCTTTGACCTGTATTATCTTCATCATGGCGACTATGGGTATTGTACTTAGTTCTTCCATGACCATTGTGAGTGTGGGAATGAGTATCTTTATGATGCTTTTGGAGATCCTTGTTAGCTTCATTCAAGCATTGGTATTCACGATGTTGAGTGCTGTATTTATCTCTTTGGCACGTGTTCATGAGCCTGCAGAAGAGAAGGTGAAAGCCTAGGGAAATAAGGATAGAGTAGGGAGTTAATCCTTTGGAATAGTAGTAAGACCTCCCTAATCTATCATGAGTAACGGAATAAATAATAAGAAATAATTAATATTAAAAGTAAAAAACTATGTTGACATCATTGTTATTAGCAGCAGAGACTGCAAAGTTAGGCGCCGCAATCGGTGCAGGTATCGCAGCTGTAGGTGCAGGTCTTGGTATTGGTCGTATCGGTGGTCAGGCTATGGATGCTATGGCTCGTCAGCCAGAGAAGATCGGTGACCTTCGTTCATTAATGATTATTGCAGCCGCATTGGTAGAGGGTGTTGCCTTCTTTGCTGGTATCATCGCCCTTCTCTGCGTATTCTAAACAACGCATGAGGAGTTAGTTAATAAGAGTAATAAGAAAAGTAATTTAGCAGCTTATGTCATTATTATTGCCAGATAGTGGTTTGCTCTTTTGGATGACAATTGTCTTTCTGGTGGTCTTCTTCATCCTATGGAGATGGGGCTTCCCTTCCATTATAAAGATGGTGAATGAGCGCAAGAACTATATAGATGAGAGTCTAGCAAAAGCAGAGGAAGCTAACTTGAGGCTTGCTAATATTCAGAAACAAGGTGAGGAGCTGCTTATGGAAGCACGCGAGAAACAGGCGCAGATACTTCGTGAAGCGTCTCAAACGCGTGATACCATAGTCGAACAGGCTCAGGAGAAGGCGCACGAAGAGAGTGCTCGAATCCTATCAGAAGCCAAGGCTGAGATTGAGAGTCAGAAGCAGGCGGCTATACGTGATATTCGTACACAGGTAGCTGAGTTGTCTGTACAAATTGCTGAGAAGATTCTTCGCAAGCAGTTGACAACATCTGCAGAACAGGCTCAACTCATCGATAGCTTATTGGATGAAGTTGCTTCTTCTAACGGAACAGAAAGTAAATAAACGCTTATGGATACAGGTGTAATATCGGTTCGTTATGCTCGTGCGTTATTCAAGGCTGCTTGTGAACAAGGGCTTGAAGACAAGATATATGCAATTATGCAGACCCTTGCTCAGGCTTACTTGCAAGTAAAGGATTTACGTGTGACCATCGAAAGTCCGATGCTTCCTAAGGAAAAAAAGCGCAAGCTATTGGAAGTAGCCTGTGGTGACAACTGTCCCGAGTTGGTTAGTAACTTCCTTTCCCTTGTACTGAAGGAGGATAGAGAAGACCTATTACAGTTAATGGCAAATGATTATGTTTCTCTGTACAGAAAGCATAAACATATTATCCAGGGTAAGGTCATCACTGCATCACCCGTCTCTGAAGAAACAGAGAATAAGATGAAAGCATTGGTGGAAGCCCGTAGTCAGGGAACTGTTGAGTTCAACACAGAAGTTGATCCATCGCTTATTGGAGGATTCATACTAGAGTATGATACTTACAGGATGGATGCGAGTGTGAAGAACAAACTGAATGCTATCCTCACACAATTAACAAAGTAATAAATTAATAACATGTCAGATAAAATTAAACCAAGTGAGGTGTCTGAGATTCTTGTAAAGGAATTGCAAGGCATTAACTCAGAGGAGAAGTTTGATGAAGTCGGCACCGTGTTGACCGTTGGTGATGGTGTAGCACGTGTGTATGGTCTTCGTAACGCTGAAGCCAATGAGTTGCTTGAATTTGAGAATGGCACTATGGCTATTGTCATGAACTTGGAGGAAGACAATGTCGGATGTATTCTTCTTGGTCCTCCAACGGGTATCAAGGAGGGACAAAGCGTAAAGCGTACACATCGTATTGCCTCAATCCGTGTGAATGACAACTTCTTGGGACGTGTGGTAAATCCTCTGGGAGAAGCTATTGATGGTAACGGTGATATAGACTTGACCGACTCTTTCGAGATGCCATTGGACCGCAAAGCTCCTGGTGTGATTTATCGTCAGCCAGTGAAAGAACCTCTCCAAACAGGTTTGAAGGCTGTCGATTCAATGATTCCTATTGGTCGTGGTCAGCGTGAGCTCATCATTGGTGACCGTCAGACTGGTAAGACTGCTATTGCTGTTGACACCATTCTCAACCAAAAGAGTTTCTATGAGCAAGGTAAGCCAGTATATTGTATTTATGTTGCCATTGGTCAGAAAGCATCTACAGTCGCAACATTAGTGCAGAATCTAAAGGAACGTGGTGCATTGCCATATACGATTATCGTGAGTGCAACGGCGGCTGATCCTGCTGCTATGCAATACTATGCTCCATTTGCAGGAGCTGCTATTGGCGAGTATTTCCGTGATCGTGGTTACTCTGCCCTTGTCGTTTATGACGACTTGTCAAAACAAGCTGTTGCTTATCGTGAGGTATCTTTGATTCTTCGTCGTCCATCAGGTCGTGAGGCTTATCCAGGTGATGTATTCTATCTACACTCACGTCTTTTGGAACGTGCAGCACGTATCAACGATCAGCAAGAAATTGCCGAGAAGATGAACGATCTACCAGAGAGTATGAAGGGACATGTTAAGGGTGGCGGTTCTTTAACAGCCTTGCCAATCATTGAGACGCAAGCTGGTGACGTATCAGCCTACATTCCAACGAATGTGATTTCCATTACCGATGGTCAGATTTATCTTGAGACAAACCTTTTCAATCAGGGCTTCCGACCAGCTATTAACGTTGGTATCTCCGTATCTCGTGTAGGTGGTTCTGCACAGGTGAAGAGTATGAAGAAGGTGGCGGGAACACTGAAGATAGATATGGCACAGTATCGTGAGCTTGAGGCATTCTCTAAGTTCTCTTCTGATATGGATCAGGTGACAGCAATGACACTCGACCGTGGTCGTAAGAATAACCAGCTTTTGATACAACCTCAGTACAGCCCAATGCCAGTAGGAGAGCAGATTGCCATCCTTTATTGCGGTGTACATGGTTTGATGCGCGATGTACCAGTTGATCAGGTTCGCCATTGTCAGGAGCAATTCCTTGATAGTATGCGTTCTTCTTATGCCGATGTTATCAGTTCCCTTGCTGCAGGTCAGTTAGAGGATTCTTCTATAAAGGTAATAGAAGAAGTGATGGGCAATATTGCCGGACAATATAAATAAGACAATACATAATGGCATCGTTAAAGGAAATAAAGACTCGCATAGCCAGTGTCCAAAGCACGCGTAAGATTACGAGTGCAATGAAGATGGTTGCATCGAGTAAGTTGCATCATGCACAGAATGCAATCGAGAATATGCTCCCTTATGAAGCGATGCTCGAGCATATTCTCAAGGCTTTCCTTGTCTCGACACCGAATACTGAGACTCCTTTTGATGTACAGAGACCTGTGAAGCGTGTAGCTTTACTTGTGTTCTCTTCTGATAGTTCGCTTTGTGGTGGATTTAATGCGAATGTCATCAAACTCATGCAGCATACAATCGATGATTATCATGCTCAAGGTTTAACTAACGATGATATTGTTATCTATCCAGTTGGAAGAAAGGTTGCAGAAGCGGCAAAGAAGCGTGGTTACACCTGTGTTTGTCCGTATCCACACCTTGCTGATAAGCCTAATTCGGAAGAGTGTCGTAATATTGCGAAGGAGCTTGGTCAGAAGTGGTTAAAAGGTGAGTTTGATAGGGTAGAGATGATTTATCACCACTTTAAGAGTGCTGGTAGTCAGATTCTACAGTCTAAACCTTTCTTGCCAATAGATCTCAGTGAGGAGTTAAATCGTGATAATGAGCGTGACCTATCATCGGATATTTCAACCAAAGCAGCGCAAGACTATCTGAAGAAGAAAGGTCAGTCCAATCAGCATAAAACTGATAGTGAAGTGGTTGTTCCATTGAATGATGACTTTATTGTGGAGCCTGATTTGCCTACTGTATTGCAGGCTTTGGTACCAAAGTTACTCCATCTCATGGTTTATACAGCCCTTTTGGATAGTAATGCGTCAGAGCACGCTGCCCGTATGGTGGCTATGCAAACAGCAACGGATAATGCTGATGAATTACTTCGTTCGCTCAACTTGCAATATAATAAGTCGCGTCAAGCAGCTATTACATCCGAGTTATTGGATATTGTCGGAGGTACGGTGAATAATTGATTTTGCCATTGCATAGTATTTGTGATGGGATATTATCTTATAAAAAAGGTACAGACTTCTTCATAGTCTGTACCTTTTCTATTTCCAAAGTATGAAGAATATAGTAATCGATGCGATGATTGCTTTAAACGATAGAAAGATTCTGACGACTATTTTATAGGAATAGTTCCATCGTTTTAATAAGGTCTTTAGGACAGCTCGTTGAGAACTACTTGACCTAACAAAGAAGCTCTCGCAACTGATTATAAGAAATACTTGATAGTTTTATAGAATGGGTCGGGCAATTTTATAAAGCCTGCAGATAGTAGAATGAAGACAGCTCATCAATCGCTTTTAATATATGCAATAATATGCAGGAATAGTTACTATTGTTTTCAAATTAAGGGTGTAATTGTGAAAAATATCATCATATTTGTCTTTTAATATTTCATTTTTGTATCTTTGCGATTGATATAGTCTGATAACAACAAGTATTGTCAAATATTAAAAAGATATTGTTATGGCACACCAAAAAAGATTTCTCCTTGATGAAAAAGATATCCCTACGCAGTGGTATAACATCCAGGCAGATATGCCGAACAAGCCACTTGCACCGCTAAATCCTGCTACTCATGAGCCTATGCGAGTAGATGATCTTGCAAAGATATTCAGTAAAGAATGTTCTAAACAGGAGTTAGATACAGAACACGCATGGATAGATATTCCAGAAGAGGTACTGGATATGTATAAGTATTATCGTTCCACTCCGCTTGTACGTGCCTACGCTTTAGAAAAAGCATTGGATACGCCTGCCCACATTTATTTTAAGAATGAAAGTGTAAATCCTTTAGGTTCGCACAAAGTAAACTCCGCTATTCCACAATGCTACTATTGTAAGAAGGAAGGAGTTACCAATGTTACGACGGAAACTGGCGCTGGGCAATGGGGTGCAGCCTTGTCTTATGCTGCGAAAGTCTTTGGATTAGAGGCAGCAGTCTATCAAGTGAAGATATCAATGCAACAGAAACCTTATCGTTCGCTCATCATGCGTACCTTTGGAGCTATGGTCGAAGGGTCGCCCTCCATGTCAACGCGTGCTGGAAAAGATATTGTTACACGTGATCCCACTCATCCTGGTTCGTTGGGAACAGCTATCTCTGAGGCTATTGAACTAGCAACAACAACTCCAAATTGTAAATATACTTTAGGTTCTGTGATGAATCATGTAACATTACATCAGACGATTATTGGGCTTGAAGCTGAGAAACAAATGGAAATGGCGGGAGAATATCCCGATAAGGTAATTGCTTGTTTCGGTGGAGGTAGTAACTTTGGAGGAATTGCTTTCCCCTTTATGCGTCATAACATCTTCGATGGTAAGAAAACGGAGTTCATTGCAGCAGAACCTAATAGTTGTCCCAAGCTGACAAGGGGTAAGTTTGAATATGATTTTGGTGATGAAGCTGGCTATACTCCCTTATTGCCAATGTTCACATTAGGTCATGATTTCAAACCCGCCAATATCCATGCAGGAGGTTTGCGCTATCATGGTGCTGGTGTCATCGTCAGTCAGCTGATAAAAGATGGCTATATGCATGGGGTCGACATCCCACAATTAGAGACATTTGAGGCAGGTATCCTCTTTTCGCGCACTGAAGGAATCATTCCTGCACCTGAGAGTTGTCATGCAATCGCAGTAGCAATACGTGAAGCAAATAAGGCAAAAGAAGAGGACAAGCAGCAGGTTATTCTCTTCAATCTATCAGGTCATGGGCTTATTGATATGACTGCTTACGATAATTATATTAATGGTGATCTGAGGAACTATACGCTTTCAGACGAAGAAATTAAAAAGAACCTTGAGACTGTCCCTAAGATATAATACTTTTACTTAATCAAAAAGAGTCGTATCAACCCAATAATGTGTAATGATACGACTCTTTTCTTTACATAAAGTAGTATAATTCTATCAGTTTTGTCCTAATGTTTCTGGAAGAATCTAAAGGGATTTTGTTTATCTAGTCCTACCATAAAGCTTAATCGCCTTGCTTGAATGCGATTCTTCTTAATTCCTTTTGGAATGATATTCCCATATAATTGTTGATGTTGATAGTCTGTTTTTTAGGGATGGTCAAGCCCCGTAAAATTAGGCGAATATCGTTTCTAAAAAAGGTACTATCGTTTCAAAGAAAAAGTACTATCGTTTTGCTCAAAAAGTACTATCGTTTTCATGAAAAGGTAGTATCGTTTTTTTAAAACCTGCCATTGTTAATTTCTTTTCTATTACAGGTTTCTTTCGTGAAGATATTATTTGATTTGTCAAATATGATGAACGCATAAAAAAGGTCGGTTGGAAGAAGTTCCAACCGACCTTATGATTTGTTTTTATCGAAGAGTAATTCTACTTATTTGTCATATTACATGACAACAATCTTCTTACCATTATGGATATAAACACCCTTCTTTAAGCCCTCAGTTGTTGTACCATAACGATGACCTTGTAGGTCATAATAGTGCTCATCCTTAGTCTGAGGTCTAACACTGATATATTCTATTGCTGTGTTAGTATTCTTTCCATCGCCCAAATCATCTGGCTGATCAGGATTTGCGATGAATCTAATCTCCTCAAGCGGAATATTCAACTCAATGGTAAACTTGTTATTGTCGTGATTTATCTCACCAGCGTAACGACCATTATAGTTATCAATCCATGCCGTAACAGTGTGCTTACCAGGTGTCGCAACCCATTCATTTCCTTGCTGACCACCATTTGCCGTCACTTTCGCAAAGGCGTGCGACCTCACACCCTGGGTGTAATTATCCGACCACGTAATAACGTTTGTATTGTTATCAATGATAAATTCAACTCCTAATTGCTGACCGGCAGGTGCATCTTGATCACCAGCATTGGCAACATAAGCAGAGAAATTTACTCTATCACCTGGCTTGATACTCTTTTTGTTCATGAGAATCTTGGTAACGACAAGGTCGTAACCACCTGTAACAGGGGTGAATGATCCCTTATCATCAGCAGATTCGAGTACATTAAATCTCTTTGTTCGGAGATTATTGTCCTTATTTATGTCATCGGACAAATAGTTGCGGTAATCAACTTCTGCCACAATCGTATGACCGCCAGCTTGCGCTGTCCAAGTAGTGTTTGTTGTTATAATGATAGGCTGATTAGCTTTCAGACCATTCTTATAGTTCGTTGAGATGTAACTATCTTTGCCATCCACCGTAACTCTTACGCCAATACTAACTCCAGCAGGGATATTCTTGTTAGAAACAACTGCCGTCTTGAATGTTACTTGGTCACCTTCTTTAAGATTCGTATTACCATTTGCATTCTCCCAACGTAAGCCTTTAAGCATAATGTCATAGTTGGTAATGCCTTCCATTGGATCAATCAAACCACCACCTTGATTCTTATCAGCTTCTGGTGCCTCTGGAACTTTGTAACTTACATCTGTTAGATAATCATAGTTAACAGCCTTTGCACGATCCTTATTATTGTCAGTCCATAAAGGCCATGTTTGATTGTTGCCAACCTTATCAGAACTTACGTTTGCAATCTTAAGTCCATCGATAAACTTAACGTTATCGTTCTCTAAACGGATAGCACCTGTTGAGTGTTCCCATGTAGAGTACTTCGTTGTTTGACCCGCAAGAGAAGCCCCTAGAATCTCAGTATTCTTAAATACGATATCAGTTGGACCTTTAATTATACGAATCGCATCGAAAGGAGAGTCATATATTTTCGTATTATTGAAGGTTACGTTACGCACACCACCTCTGACATCAACGGCTGCAAGATCCTCATGCCAGCTATCATCATTCGTACCGCAACGTACAAGCACGTTATTATCAAAGCTGATGTTCTGTGTAGCTTGGAATTTCGGACCTCTAAAGTTGTCGTTCAAATGGATACCTGATGCCATAAACATATCAGCAAGGTAGTTGTTGTAAACCTTATGTCCGTCACCACCATAGATGGCAATACCACCCGCACGCCATATAAATTCAATTGTGTTATATGCGAAAGTGTTATTCTTCTCATCATGTGCTCCTAGATAATCGTCATTCCACATTGCTAACCCATCATCGCCATTATTGCGAATACTACAATTATATACAGTAGCATTTGATGTTCCTTGGCAGAAGTTCACACCATCCGCAAAGTTGTTGCGGATTCGACAATTATAAATCTTCAAATTATTGCTATAATCAATCGTTCCATTATAGTCAGCAATCCAGAAACCACATTCAAAATGATCCTCCCAAATGTCATGAATAGCACTTCCACCTTTGAAAACATCCATGAAACATTTGTAGACAGCTTCTTGGTTATAACGACTTCTCAGACTAGAATTGATGTAAAAGTTGCTAATGTCCATGTTCTTGCAGTAATCATCAGGACCATGTTTGCCATTACCGCCAGAGATACCGCCACCAGATTTGTTAGGATTGGTAAACTTAAGGTTCGTGTACCATATACCAGCACCAGTAATCTTTACGTCTGAACCAAACATATACCATATACCACTAAGCTCATAAGTACCTGCTGGAATGTAAAGCTTCTTAGAACCTGCATCGGCATCCTTTAGAGCTTCCTCGAAAGCCTTCAGATAATCTTTGCCATGAACATATTGTTTATATTTAGAATCGGTGACACTAATTGCACCTGCTGGGCGTTCGATCTCCTCTGGAACAATCTCCGTTTCGATGAAGTCGACACCATATTTCAATCCTTTTGCGCCAGAACTCTGAATGCGAATACGGTCATTAGGGTGTAAAGGCTTATTCAAAAGGAAGTGAGTCTCATCAAAGGCGAAACATCCAGGACCACCATCATTTGAATCAGAAGGGTGACCACCAGAGAAATATTGCCACATATAATAAGAAGTAAGGTCAACCGTCTGCACTTTCTTATCGTTGATATAAACATCTAATGAACCATTTTGCCCCATACCATTTGATGTATCAGGCAATGTGAAACGCAGTGTAACACCATTGGCAGAAGTCTTCATCGTCCATTCAGCATACGAACCATTTGATGGTAATTCTATATATGACTGCTTAGAAGCCTGCGTTGCAATATCCATGCGTTTCCAGTTTGTGGATTTAACAAGAGTAGCTCCGCCTCCAAGCCTTGCCGTCTCAGAATCGTAACGTGTGTAAGGCATTAATGCTCCTACACGTCCATTGGCATTTGCACCAGGTACAGTAACTTCATCTGCATAGCTTGCATGCATCATGAGGGTTCCTGTAAGCAAAAGTGTTAATGCTAACAACAATTTCTTTTTCATACTTTCACTAAATTTTGTCTTTAACAAGAGAGTTATAAATACTCAGTATAAACTTTTCGTTTACAAATATAGAACATTCCAATTAGCCGTGAGAGTTAAAAAATAATATTATAAACAATATCCAACTAATACAAAATTAAAACTTCTGATTATCTGTTAGTTATATTCGAATAACTGCTTGCTTGTATAAAAAAAGAAAGTAACCTTTTCTTACAATGATACCACCAATAAGGTCGCTTTACTTGAATAAAAGTACTTCAAAAGATTTTTTTTCGTCCTAATGATAACTTTTGTCTTGATGTTTTTTATGTAAACTAATAAGTATAGAATAAAAAAGTTGTTATCATTTTTTTGGTATTGTAGATGTAAGATTGCTATCAATGAGAAGGCCGGATTCCAGTTTTTAAGAGTAGAATCGTGGTTATTTGGTACCTTAAAAACCTAGATTTATTTCTGTTTTATGTTGCAGTCATTCTTAACACTTCGCATAAATCCTTTGTTCTTAGGAGATGATAAGACGATAATTAGTGACAGGAATGACAGTAAAATGTAAATGCTAGTTTAATAAAAGAAGTTGCAAATCAGTGAATGAATCGTTAAGGCGGTGTGTTGATTATAGGCAGATTGATAGGGAGCGACTAATGTCATTTGCAAAGATAATATATTTGTGTTGAATAACAATAATATCCCACTTTTGTGTATTGAGATTTTAGAGAGTCATCCTTATCATCATATTTTAAAAGGAGAACATCGGTGGAAAAAAGAGATGTGAATGCTTGTTTTATCAGGTTTTTTTAATATCTTTGGCACAGAGATAGTGGTACACTAAATATCAAATAGAAATGAAATATAAGCTATTAATATTCCTTTTGATGCTAGCAAATAACTGCCTGGCATTAGTATTCCAGCCCGATACGATTGCAATTAGTAATGGAATGTCACATAATACATTAGATGAAGATGGTTATGATATGACTGCTGACACCGTTGCTAATTATTTGAATAAACCTATTCAACATCTTATGAGCTTTCAGAACGATACCATACAGCTAAGAATCTCCGTCCCCAAAGACAACAAGGGCTATTATCAATGGAGAGGTTTTACGATTTCTAACTTTTATGTGAAGTGTTCGGAAGCTAAATTCCGAGGGATGTATGCAGCGATATTGTCACCAGTCACCATGATAGCAGGTGCTGATAGTAACACAGATTCAGTCTATACTGACCGCCTACTTATCATTGAATACAAAGGGAAGAGATGGGTATATGCTAATGTTATCCGTAACACTGAGGGAGAAGACTCGTTCGGTTTTGAAGATTTAAGAGCAGGAGAAGAAGGATTAGAATTAATCTATATGGCAGGACAAGGGTATAAGTACTATTACAATATACTCATCGCAATGTCTTTTGGTCAGCCCTGTTTAATGAACTTGGATGTAGAAGAACACAATTCAACACAATTCAACTGCGCAATATCAAGTCACTCATCAGTATAATTTTACAGCTTCGGATGAGGCTGACAGTTATCCTCTTTACTCTTATCGACGACACTTCCCAATGTTACTTCGTGATGGAAATTATGAATCTTTCGTCAGATAAGGATGATTATTACTTCTCTGTAGCACATCCTTTTATCAGTAAACGCTCTATGGCATCATTGTTAATCTTACTTGTTTCATCGTGTAATCATAGAAGAAATACACTCCGAGACATTGCTTCTTTGGATTAATCAATGGTATGTTATCCCCCCAGAAGGATAGATTCTCCTTTAAATGATTACGGAATTTAAGGAAATCATAATCGTATATTTGATATTTAGCAAGTCCAGATAAACTATAAGTAAGATAAATATAAGTGTTTATCCCATTTATTGATGTGTATTTAAGTTTACTCTTCTTGCCTTTCACTCTTACTCTTATCTGTCCTAATTTATTAGAGATTGAATCGGTAAAAGGTGGAGTTTGTATATAAAGATCGTTTTCGTAGTTATTAGATCGGGCATCTTCTTTTAGTATGCTTATAATAGAGTCGTTCTCAAGCGAAGTGTTCCCATTGATAGATCGAATAAAAAAGTAACGCTTCTTTTTATAGTCTCCTGCAACTTTCTGTATCTGTGCTGGATATCGGTCTACTATATATGCACTAACCAAGATGGGCTCTTGCGCATATAGAGTAGAAGTGAAGAATAATAAAAAGAAGGTTATGACTTTATACATACTGGCAACCTTTTCTTTGTTCTATGTTTATAATAAATTCCTCCAGAAGGCTTTTCTCCGTTTACCAATCAAATGTATTTGTCCAGCTAGGAGCATTACTTCTAATCATGGAAGTTGGATAACCAGAGGTGCTCAAACGCCATGTGAAAGTCTCTTCTTGTCCTTCATTGTCAATTAATTGGACGGGTAGATGTGTTGTTGCTTTACCTAATAAGCCTGCGAAATAAGCATATTGCATCTCGTCCATATCGATCCCCAATGTAGTATCAAATAGCATAATGCACCCCTTGTTTACGATGGGTGATGGGACTGACTGCGAATTATAATAAACCTTGTGAGTCTTATTTCGGGTTCCATTGACAGACTTCTCTGTTGTAGACACGATGTTCCCTGCCTCATATTCGATAGTAGTTCGTTCGTTTCCTTCCGAACGGAACATCGAAAGCAGTTGCCCCTCGTTATTATAGGTGAAGTCCCATGTTTCTTTTTGTGATAAATCATCTCGATGATATTCAGTTTCGTCGCAATGTTTTACAAAGCCTTCCTTGTTAAGGAAAAGATTGAGTATTAGCTTTTCTTCTTTACTCTTCACAATCATAACAACATCAGGTGTGTTATTATTATCCGACAGCTCTTCCTTGTAGTCAAAGGTTATGCTCTGTTCTTTATCATTAGCTTGGATGGCGGAAACCTGTCCTTTGTTATTCTTGAGAATATTATATTTTCCATAACTAAGCGGCATTCCTCCTGTAAAAACATTTAGTGGATTTATATCCTTTTGAGTAGTAGGTTTCTCGGGTTCAATGGGCTTATTATCCTTGGAACATGAGGTGAAAGTGCAGTAACCTAATGTCAGGACAAATAAAACTAAGTAAATAGATTTCCTCATTATCAGTACATTTATGTTGTTAATAGTTATCTATTAGTTGCAAATATACGGAAAATTATTGGAAATCTTATGCTTGAGGAGGATATTCGTTTATAATGGTTGAGGGGGAATCAACGGGCAATGATATTATAGCTTGGGTTTGTTTCCGATTCATCAGGGGCTGATACGACTTAAAAATTATTTGCAGAATGTGGAAATGAGAGGAGATGTTTTGTAATAAAATACTGCTAATTGAGGGGCTTGTATTTGCGTTTTTTTCAGCAAGCAATGCCCTTCTCTGTAAATAGGCGAATTATGAGAGAGGAAGGACGGGTTGTTGTAAGATGTTGATAAGTAATGAGTTGCGTGTAAGGATGCTATCTTTCAGGAGAGATTTGTGTACTAATTCCGTAAAAAGGAGCTTATTTTTAGTCTAAAAGTAGGTACTTTTTGCTCAAAACGGAGGTGCCTTTTACTTGAAACGGAGGTATGTTTTGCCCAAAACGGAGGTACGTTTTACCCAAAACGGAGGTACGTTTTCACAAAAACGATAGTACTTTTTCATAAAAAGCTAGAAATCTTCTTGTTTTTTCGTTATATTCTTCTCGTTGTAAAGCTAGAATGAGAAAACGGATTGTAAAGTATATTTTGCATAAAAAACTATGGGCTTTGTGCAATTCAATGAGGTAAAGATTATCCTTTTATTAGTCCCTAACAGCCCACTTGTAATTTGTTATTTTAGTTTCAGTTAGTTCTTTTCTCTGATTTAGAAGGTTATAATTGGAAAAAAACTGCATAGATTTTCTTGTTAAGTGAAAATATATGTTTATATTTGCAAGTCATTAGTTCTGGAATCTTTCTAAAGGTTTTCTCAAACGATGATAAGTAGGCAGACTGGAGTTATTATTTTATATTGAAGTAAAGTATTCGGCCTTACCTGATTTTGATATCATAAACTTAGTAAAACAATAAAACGATTCAATGAAGTATCACCAACACATGTCAGGAATACGGAAGAAATTGCCTTCTTTGCTATTCCTTGCTACCTTCTTCTTGATGATTTCGTGGACTTCTCCAGCCTTCTCACAGGTGGTTGGCAAGAAGTTCTCTATTTCTTTCAAGGATAAAGGGGTAGCGGAAATCTTAGACTTTATCGCTACGAAGGGCGATTATAAGATTAATTACACGGATGATGTACGGAACGACTCATTGCTATTGACCATTTCTTTTGATGAGGTTGATGAGTTGGGAGCCGTTCAAAGTCTGCTTTCTCACACTCCTTTCACTTATAATGTGAGTGAGAAGGACATCAATGTCTTTAAGATGAAGAACGCCACTCAGGGTCAGTTCACGTTGAGTGGTACGGTGAAAGACAAGGATGGGGCGGGGATTCCATTCGCCACCGTGCAGATTAAAGGAACGTCGCAGGGCGTTATTGCCGATATTGATGGCAATTTCACAATGCCTGTAGAGAAGGAAGAGGGCATGATTAGCTTCTCCAGTGTGGGATATGAGAGTAAGAACTTGAAGTATCACGCTGGAAAACCAATGAATGTTGTTTTGCCTTCTTCGGCTTATACGATGGGCGAGGTGACAGTGGTTGCTTATGGTAAGCGAAACACCCGTGAGCAAGTGGGTGCGATAACCTCTGTGAAGGTGGAAGACTTGCAGAAAGCTCCTACAGCCAGCCTTGAGAATCTCTTGCAAGGTCGTATGGCGGGTGTGGATGTTACCAATCTTTCAGGTTCGCCAGGCGGTGGTGGCTCTCGAATCACTATTCGTGGCTTTAGTTCTTTGAATCAGCAAGGAGTGAATGATGGTAGTCCGTTATTCGTTATTGATGGTGTTCCTGTCAATAGTACAGGTAATGCGAATACGGGTGGTATCAATCCTTTGTCCGCTCTCGACCCCTCAAGTATCGAGTCTGTACAGGTGTTGAAGGATGCAGCCTCGGCTTCGCTCTATGGTTCGCGTGCTGGTAATGGTGTGATTCTGATTACAACAAAGAAAGGAAAGTCAGGGCGTACAGAGGTAAGCGTGAATGTTTCTCAGTCGCTTTCTTGGTTGCCACGCACACCATTACAGACACTTGGTAAGGGAGAGCGCGATATTGCTTTGCTATTGGCGAAGAACCAACGTACGTCTCATTATGACTATACAACCGACCGACTGATTAATCCAGGATCTTACAAAGACTCCTATGGTTGGGATGCAGAATACGATGGTTCGTATGACTACTTATGGCGCAATGGTCAGGTGCTTAATAGCGATCGCAATTTACCAGCTATAGCACAAGACTCGTTGAACACCTTTTATAATAATAGAACAAACTGGTGGAAATATGCCTTCCGTTTAGGTCGTGTGACCAAAGCCGACCTTCAGTTGGCAGGTGGAACCGATAATCTTCGTTATATGGTGAATGGTGGTGTCTATGACGAAACAGGTATCATGATTAGTTCCAACTTCCGTCGTTATAGCTTGTTGAGTAATCTTGACTTCAATCTCTCCACCAAGTTGAGTGCCTTCACACGTATTAATCTCTCTTATGCCACGCAACAGGCAGGCTCCGATGCAGGTCGTGCTCAAGGATTGACTTTCGATCCGAAGCGCACTTCCACATTGTTGCCAGGTAAGGGAAGTACGGCAGAGCGTGTAGCATTAAGGCAATTACGTGATATTGACAAGTTGAATTCTAACTATAATATTCGATTGAGCTTAGGTTTCAATTACAATATTCTTAAGAATTTGAAGTTCTCTTCAACTTATTCTCTCGACCATTATTTCACACGTGTCTACAGCTTTACGCCAGATTATCTGACCTATGACCTCAAGTCTGCGATACAAGCTGCAAACATTGCGATGACCAATATCCAGACAGAGAATATATTGACTTACAACCTCCTTCTCCCACATGATCAAAAGTTGGAGTTGATGGCAGGTATGACCTATAACCACGAACTTTTGCAGAATTTGAATGGTACTGCAAAGGGTGGTCCAACCAATTCTATTAAGTATGCAGGCGAAGGCTGGCCTTCACTCTTCAATGATAATGGAACGATAAGAGCCGCTCAGAGCTTCGGAACTGATAAGCAGGAACAATCCATGGTCAGCTTCTTGGGGCGTGCAGCCTATAGCTATAAGAAACGTTACATGGCGGAATTGTCTATTCGTTCTGATGGATCAAGTGTGTTCGGAAAGGACGTTCGTTGGGGTACATTCCCATCAGTGGGTCTAGGCTGGGCATTCAGTGAGGAAGCCTTCATGAAGAAGCTTTGGTGGTTGAGCTTCGGTAAGGTTCGCGCCTCATGGGGTAAGTCAGGACAGAAGTTCCAAGAGCCTTACTTAGCCTTAGGTATTATGTCAGAAAGTAACGTCTTTAATGGTTCTCTCGGATTGATACCACAAGACATGGCGAATCCAAAGTTGACTTGGGAGGAGAGTGATCAGTATGACCTTGGTCTCGATCTTCAGATGTTAGACTATCGTTTGAAGCTCAAGCTCGATTATTATTATAAGTATTCAAGCAAACTCTTGATGCAGTCTTACCTCCCTGGTAACGTCTTCCTTGCATCACGTATGTGGGATAATGCATCTGCAATCTCTAATGAGGGAATTGAGTTTGAAGCCTCTTATGATGTCATCCGCAATAAGAAGTGGAACTGGACGGTGGGCTTCAATCTCTCACATAACCGCAATATGTTGCGTAAAACCTATAATGGAGAAGACTTGAACGATAAGGTGCTTGGTCGTCCAGTCTATGGTATTTATACTTACAAGGATGAGGGAATAGTGCAGCGTGAAGAGGATATTCCAATGTATCGTAACGCCTCTGGTAAGTTGATGCCATTGTATTTCCAATCAGCAAATAACCCTTTGCGTGTAGGTGGAAGAAAGATTAAAGACCAGAACTATGATGGTGTTATCGATGATAAAGACCTCTATTATGCTGGCAGCACACTCCCTGCTGCTTATGGTGGTCTCAATAGTCATTTGGAATGGAACGGCTTTAGTCTCGACTTACTCTTCAGTTACACCCTTGGTCGTAAGGTAATGAATATGGTCAAGAACAGTGCCTTTAGCTTCACAAAGGAGTTTGGCGTTATCATGAATAAGTTTAATATTCATGACTTCTGGACCACCAACAACCGTAATGCGAAATATCCTTCTTTGGAGTTCGCAGATAAGGATTACATCGGACAATTTGATGGTAACGTTGATTCAAACATAGAGACAATCAGCTTCTTACGCCTAAAGCAACTCGTGTTGGGGTATAAGTTCCCACAGAACTGGTTGAAGAAGACCTTTATAAAAGAGGCTAATCTCTACCTTAGCGGAGAGAATCTCTTCCTCCTAACTAACTATTCGGGAGTAGATCCTGAAGTGATAGATCCTTATACAGGAAAGGACGATGGACGTGAATATCCATTGAATAGAAAGATTACTCTGGGTGTTAATTTAAAATTCTAAAGACGATGCGTAAAATCATATTAGGGTCTGTTCTTGTATGTTCGCTGCTCTCATCATGTAATCTTGATATCGAGCCAGAGAATAGTATGACATACCGAAACTCTTTCAACACAGAGAAAGAGTTGAATGCAACAACGACCTCCATACAATATTATATCAACTCAACTATTGGCAGCAACTTCGTTTTGTCAATGGCTGGAGTTCTAGCAGATAATGTGCAGTCGAACACTCAGTTGCGTGAATGGAACCCTCGTACGGTTCTCTCAAACGACTATTCTTGGAAGGGATTGTACGATCTTATCTTTGAGTCTAACCTGTTGCTGGATAATATCTATCGCACAAAGGACCTCTCAGAAGAGCGTGCTAACTATCACAAGGGACAAGCTGAATTTGCATTAGGATTGGCTTATTTTCTTCTTGCACAGCGTTATGGGGATGCCATTATAACAGAGAACTCTTCTGTTATTAAGGCTTATGGCCTGTCTTCGCAGGCTGAAGTCCTCAACACAGCGATTGATCATGCGAAGAAAGCGTTAGACCTTCTGCCAACATGGGATAAGTTAACTGATATCAACGGAGTGGCTATCACCGAGCGTCAGACAGCTTCAAAGGGTACTGCTGCAACTTTATTAGCACAGATCTATGCCTGGAGAGGAAGTATAACGGGGCTTTATCACCTCAATAACGATGCACAGGCTGACTATCAGAATGCTATCAAGTATGCTTCCGATGTCATAGCTGGGAAGGATGGTGTTTATCGCTTGTGTAGTACGCCAGAGGAGCTTTGTGAGTATCTTTCCAATGAGAAGAGTCCGAACCCAGAAGCCATCTTTAGCCTCTATTTCGATAAGACTCGTTCAGAGAATGTAGCCTCTCCTAATGAGATAGCACGTAACTTTGTTAGTTGGCCAGTGAGGGGTGATCAGACCTTAGCCGACCTACCATCAGAGACGCCATGTCAGCTTTATAAGTCTACTATTGAGGCTCTCTTCCCTGATGCAACAGATAAGCGTTTGCACGCATTCTTCTATGAATGGGATACAAGCCATGAGGTTGATGGACAAGAATATGCCGTTATGTACAAGTTCCGTAAAGCCATCATGGATCCTGACCAGTTCTCGCCAAGTGGTTACAGCTACCGTACCATTGATGCAGACTACGTCTATTGGCGTTTGGCAGACTTATATCTCTTGCGTGCAGAATGCTATCAGAAGTTGGGTGATGAGGCACATGCAATTGCCGACCTGAATGTTATTCGTGCTCGTGCGGGTGCTCTTCTCTATCCTTCAACCTATGATACAGAAGGCTTGAAGAAGGCTATCTTCCTTGAGAGAGAAAAAGAGTTTATTGGTGAGAATGATGCTCGTTATGCCGATATCATACGCAATGGTTATGTCAAAGAAGAGCTCAATGGTAAGTTCAAACTATTGACCAATCAAGACATTCAAGGTGGTGCTCTCTTCTTGCCATTACCTGCTGATTCATGGCAAGATAAGGATGGTCACATCATAAACAACAAGTTGAGACAGAAACCTTATTGGCAGGCTTATAAGTAAATAGGTTCTATTACGAACTCTAAAAAGGTTGAATAATGAAAAAGATAATTTATATTGTGGTACTCTGCTTGACGTTAGGAATGATGTCAAGCTGTACCGACTACAATTTTGATGACACTGGTCTTGCTAATGGTAAGCATGAGACTACCATGTGGGACTACTTCAAAACCGATACTTACAACTGGAGTTTGTTATGCGAAATGGCAGAGCGGGCACAGCTTGTAGGGCTCTTCCAGGGTACAAGTCAGTATGGTAAGGACTTCACCTTCTTTGGTCCAACGAGTCATAGCATTCGTCGTTACCTCTATAAGAATGGTATGACAAGCGTCTCAGAGATGCCTGTTAGTGATTGTAAGAAGTTTATATTGAATTGCGTCTTACCACACAAACGCATAATGCTCGACGACTTTAAGACTGGTACTAAGTCTTCTGATCCCTCTAGCCCAATAGGTAAAGGTGGTGAAACATTCACTATGGCATCAGGTGAGAAACTATGGATTTATACCTTCCGTGAGTCTTACGATGGTGTACCAAACGCTGGTCCATTACAGATCTATTTGGTTTCTCCCACCACAACAAAGACCACTCGCGTTGCTTCTTGTAATATAGAAACCCAAACAGGAGTGGTTCATTCACTTGAATATAACTTTAGTTTAACAGACTTTTAAGGTATGAGAAGAATAAAAAATAGTATAGCGTTAGTATGTCTAACCTTACTTGCTGTAGGCTTTATGGCATCATGTAGCAAGATGAAAGTGGGTTATCTCCGTACTGCGGGGGCTTCTTTTGCACCAGACTCCATCAATGTTTTCCATAATATCGACCCTACCTCTGATCGATATATAGAGCAACAACCCTTCGTATCAACGAGTATTCAGGGTGTTGCAGGTACCAATCCCGTTAACTTCGAGCTAGCCAGTGTGAAGGCAGATACGCCTGCAGCCGGCGAACTCTTTATGAAGTTATATAAAGAAGGAGAGATTTCTGTTGTGGGCGGAAAGGTCATTGTCTCTTTAAAAGCAACTCAACAGTTGACCAATGGACATTATCGTCTCACCTTGAAGGTCTATAACGAGGATCACGAAGCATTGTTAGAAAACATCTTCACAGTCGTTGTGACGGATGATGAGTTAGCTGTCAATTAATCGTAGACATATAATTGTATAGTTTTAAAATACCATAGATTATGAGAATAAAAAGATATTTCTTAGTGCTAGTAGCACTGATTGCTTTCACCCTGCAAAGCTTTGCGCAGGAGGGTACAACGGGTATTCAGTTCTTTCAAGGAACCTTCAATGAAGCTCTTGTAAAGGCAAAGCAAGAGAATAAAGTGCTCTTTGTCGACTTTTATGCAGTGTGGTGTGTACCTTGTAAGAAGATGGCTAAGACTGTATTCACACAAGAGGAAGTGGGTAAGTTCTTCAATGAACACTTCGTTAGCATACAGCTGGATGCAGAGAAGGGAGACAATGTTAACATCGCAAAAAGCTATAAGGTCGTTGCTTACCCAACGGTTGCTTTCATCTCACCTGATGGGAAAGCTATATCAGTGAATACAGGTGCAATGAACAAAGATGAGCTATTGGATGCAGCGAAGATAGCCGCTGGTCAGAGTATGAGCTTTGAAGCTCTTTATGAGAAATATAAGGCAGATAACAATGATCTCGACGTCCAGCAGCAACTCCTTCTCAAAGCTCCTTCCTTCTTACAAGCGCAAGAAGGAATGGAAGCCGACAAGTGGGTTACCCGTTTGCAGAAGTTATATAAGAGCTACATCACCGCTAAAGCACCTTTAAAACTTATCAATGAGAATGATTACAAGATTATTCTTGCACTTGAGGGAGACGATGATAAGGAACACAAGCAATACATAGTTGACCTCATCAATGACCATCTCGATGATTGGACAAAAGCGGTTGGTAAGGCTCCTGCCTACTATATCGTTGAGGCGAATGATGGCTTTGCTGAAGACTTAGCAAAGGATGGTAATGCTAAGTACAAGGACTATGTTGAGAATGTAAAAGGCAAGTATGCTAAGGCTTACGAGGTAATTGGCTTGACGGGTATCACACCTTATGACAAGACAAAACTCTACAATGATGCCCTCTTCAACCTATATAAGAACAAGGATGTCGATGGTTATATCAAGGCTATGCAGACTTACTTTGACAAGATGAAGGGCAATGTTCAAGCTGCTGACTATGGTAAGGCTGCCCAGAATCTATACATGGCTGCAGGCAAGGTGTTGAAACCTAAGCACCATGAAGTAGCTATTCAGTGGTCAGAGAAAGCCCTCGAAAAGGAGAATGCAGTTATGGATCGCGTCAATTACATGGTAATGATTGGCGACTCATATCGTGAGTTGAAGAACTATGCGAAGGCTCGCGAGTATTACAACCAAGCCTTTGCTGAGACCCTCACACTACAGAATATGGAGATGCCACAAGCGATGTTGCAAAGTGCAATTAAGCATAAGCTCTCTACCCTCGAACTACTTGAAAAATAAGAATGTATATGTTTAGAAACATCATAAAGAACCTCACGAGTGTGCCAATGTGCCTACTCGTGAGTTTTCTGTTTTTACTCTCTTCGCCTGCACATGCGCAGATGAAGGGCTTGAGGAAAGGCTCTTTACCGAATGGGCTTACCTATTATATATATAATGACGGGTCGGCAAGTGGCGATGCTCAATATTATCTTTATCAAAACGTGGGAGCCATCATGGAGAATAAAGATGAGATGGGGTTGGCTCACGTCTTGGAGCATTTAGCCTTCAACACAACCGATCATTTCCCTACTGGAGTGATGTCTTTTCTCCGCAAGAATAACCTCAATGACTTCGAAGCCTTTACGGGTGTTGATGATACGAGATATGCTATTCACAACGTACCAAGCACTAACGACGAACTCAATGACAAGGTATTGTGGATTCTTCGTGACTGGTGTCATGGTATTAAAATCACGCCACAAGATGTGGAGAAGGAGCGTGGTATCATCCTTGAAGAGTGGCGACATCGTGCTGGAGTGAACCGCCGTTTGACGGATGCCATTGCTCCTGTCGTTTATAACCAGTCGGGTTATGCAACGCACAATGTTATTGGTTCGATTGATTTCTTACAGTCTTTTCAGCAGAAGCAGGTAAAGGCTTTCTATGATAAGTGGTATCGTCCTAACCTCCAATTCATAGCTGTTATTGGCGATGTCGACCTTGATAAGACAGAAGCAAAGATTCAGTCGATCTTCAAAACGTTACCGAATAAGCTCGCACCAGCCGTTGATGCGCAGGTTCGGAACATCCCCGTGAATGACAAGCCACTCTATCTTCGATTCATCGACCCCGAGAATAAGAGTGCTTCCTTCGGTCTTTACCAACGCTATGAGACGCCAGGTAATATCCAAGAAGAGGCTCGCATCCGTCAATTCATCTTCACTAAGTTCTTCAATACACTTGCTCCTAAGCGGTTCGCAATGCTGAAGAATGCGGATAAAGAGAAGTTTATTGCTGCTGACTTGAGCCTTTCTCCATTGGTGAGAGACTATTCGCAAATGGCATGGGACATGGTTCCATATCAGGGGGAGGCGCAAGCTGCTTTGCAGCAGTTGCTTGCCGTGCGTGCTAACCTTCGTGACAAGGGCTTTACCGAGGCGGAGTTTAATGCCGAGAAAGAGGCGATGTACAACGGAATGAAGGATGTCTTGGAGGCAAAGGGACTAGGAACTCCTGATAATGCCTTAATGCTCTTCCGCCAAAACTACCTCTATGGTATTCCTATGAAAGACTTCCGTTCACAGATTAGTCGCAACCTTGAGACCTTAGTAGAGCTTGAGGTGAGCGATATCAATGCGTGGTTGAAAACCTTACTCGATGATAAGAACCTTGCTTTCGTTACTTATTCAAAGTCGAAGGAAGAGATGAATATCACCGAAGACGAGTTTAACACTGCTCTAAAGAATGCCTCTTCCAACGACGATTTGGCGCAGGCTGCCAACGTGAAACCTATCACGAACCTCATTGATTATAATCTCGTTCCAGGGAAGATAACCAGTGAGACGACATTAAAGAAGCTCCAGTCGAAGGTGTGGAAACTAAGTAATGGCGCACGAGTCATCTATAAGTATGTACCTGAAGCAAAGGGTCGTTTCTTCTTTGCAGGCTCTTCCATCGGTGGTAAATCGGTTGTTCCTGCAACAGAGTTAGCCAACTATACGGCTATGCGCTCGCTCTTGATGCAGTCGGGAGTATATAATTACAACCGCAATCAACTTGCCCAATGGCTACAAGGGAAAGACCTAAATCTATCCCTATCACTCGAGGATTATAGTGACGGAATAGGCGGTTCTGCGGCTGTTGCAAACGCTGATGACTTCTTTGGATACCTCCATCTCGTTCTGTCGAAACAGAACTTTTCAAAGGCAGCATTCGATAAGTACATCCAACGCAGCGTTTATCTCTATGACAACCGACCATTGAGTGGTATGGAGGCAGTGCAGGATTCCATCCGTCAGTTGCTCTATCCAGTGAGCGCGTTGAACCCTCGTCAGGATGAAAAGTTCTTCCATTCAATGCAATATGACCAACTCGCAGAGCAGTTCCAAAAGCATTTAGGCGATGCATCAGGCTTCACTTATTGTCTGATGGGCGATATTCCAGAGGCGAAAGCACGGGAGTTAATCACACGATATATCGCTTCGCTCAAGGGGTCGGGTAAGCCAGCTGTAACGTCAGTGACGCCACTTGACTTTGCTGCGAGTGCCCCTGTCATCAAGCATACCTTTGAGACTGAGACCGACGGAGGCATGGCTGAGATTGAAATCTCATACTCCAATAAGCAGAAACTAACTGATCGTGAGCAGGCAGCACTAGAGGTGTTGCGTGCGTTGTTGGAGCGTCGTTACTTCGATGTGTTGCGTGAGAAGGAACATCTCACTTATACGATTGGTGTGCAAAGTACTTATAATTCGCAGCCAGAAGCAAGTGAGAACCTAAGTATCCACCTCTCTACTGCAGCGGAGCATATCGATCGTGTCCTCACGTTAGTATATCAGTTTATTGAGGATGTGAAGGCTGGTCGCATAAGTGCTGACGATTTCAAGGCAGCGATGGTACCATTAGCTGTACAAGAGGAAGATGCTAATACACAACAGAATACAGCTGATCCTTCATTGTGGATGGGACTTCTGAATGTCTATGCAGAGACTGGTGAAGAGTTGTCACCATCGGATAGCTCTAGTTCAGAACCTATCTTCAAGACTCTCACGGAACAAGATATTGCGCAGGTCGCAACGAAGATTCTCACGCAAGCTAAGCAACGTGAGATTATCGTCAAGCCCGTTGTTCATGAGGGAAAGCGCACGTTTAAATAGGGAGGAGAGGCCTCTCCCCCGTCCCCACCCAGCCTCCCCCAAGGGGAGGAGTGCCTAACGGGAGCCAGTTAGGGGAGGCTTACTTAAATTCAAAGAGGGCGTCTCTTCGATGTGAAGAGACGCCCTCTTCATTGCAAGGAAACGCCCTCTTCAAATCGAGAAGGGCGTTTCCTTAATTCTACTAAAAACCTTTCTTTAATTCAAAATGCAAAGTTCACAATTCAAAAATGTGATTAGTTCTGTTGTTGAAAGGCATTAATAAATTCTTTGCTGGGACATTTTTAACACGGAATACACGGATGGCACAGAGCCTAAAAGGGACACAGAGTTCCTAAAGGAACATGGGAATCCACAGAAGCTGACGCCCATTTTTATTTAACTAAAAGCCTCCCCAAGCCCCTCCGATGGAGGGGATGTTATTCCTAAAAGCTCTTCTTTTATTCAAAAATACAACTATCTCTATTTCTCTTAACAATCCTCTCTCTTCCAACTAACAGTCTTCACTCCCCTCTCCATTCGGAGAGGGGATGGGGGTGAGGCTTTAGTTGGGATGGGAGTTAGGCTGTAGTTGGGATGGGTGAGGCTGTAGATAGGATGGGGGTGAGGCTCTTTCCTCCTTTTTAGAGAGTCTTTATTGAATTGTAAGAAAGCACCCTGTCCATGCTACACAATCCAACAATTATTCGTAAATTTGCACTGAATAATGAAATTGTTTAGCATCCTCTATGGCGGAGAAAATTAGAATCAAGGATATAGCAAAACGTGCTGGTGTAAGTGTGGGTACGGTAGACCGCGTTCTTCATAAGCGTCCGAACGTGTCGAAATCGGCTCTTGAGCGAGTTGAGAAAGCCCTGAAAGAGATGGATTACCAGCCTAATATGTATGCTAGCGCACTGGCTCATAACAAGAGCTATACCTTTTATTGTCTCATACCAAAGCATGCCAGCGAGGCTTATTGGGACGAGATTGAGATGGGCGCAATGAAGGCTGTCGAGCGAAGAAGGGACTTTTATATCGACCTGGAAATTATGTATTACAGTCGACTGAACCCTCAGTCGTTTGTCGATACCTACCAGAAATGCTTGAAGAAGAACCCTGATGGAGTTATTCTCGTACCTACCACGCTTGAGAGAACACGCCTGTTTACTGACGAGTTACACGAGCGTAACATCCCCTTTGTGCTGCTTGATTCCTATATGCCGAGCCTTCAGCCACTTGCTTTCTTTGGTCAGGACTCTATCCAGAGTGGGCATTTTGCAGCTCGAATGCTTATGCTTTTGGCACGAAATGAGCGTTCTATTATGCTGATGAAACAAACGATTGACGGCAAGATGGCAAGTAGACAGCAGGAGAACAGAGAGGTTGGTTTCCGCAACTACATGGCTAAGCACTTCCCAGAAGTGGATATTCTCGACGTGAATCTACCACTTGACGAAGAGAGGAAACGCTATGATGGTATCTTAGAGAAGTTCTTTACAGCCCATCCAGAGGTGCATCATTGCCTTGCAGTGAACTCGAAAGCGCACATCGTAGGCGAGTTCTTGCTCAAAACTAAGCGTCACGACGTACAGATCATGGGCTATGATATTGTGCATAAGAATGCTGAATGTCTCAGAGCAGGGAGCATCTCTTTCCTCATCGCACAGCATGCTTACCAGCAAGGGTTCTTTAGTATCGACACACTCTTCCGTGCCATCGTATTGAAGAAGAAGGTTGAACAAACGAACTACATGCCTATTGACCTCCTTACAAAGGAGAACATCGACTTCTATTTGCGCTCTTGGGACCTGTAAGGGAGAGCTTTTTGTTAAATTAAAAACAGAATGATTAATCATAAAAAAGGACTTCTTGCACTCAGTCCACTACTTGTCTTCATCCTACTTTATCTAGTCACTTCGATTGTATCAGGCGACTTCTATAAGGTACCAATTACTGTTGCCTTTATGGTGGCAAGCATCTTTGCTATCATAATGTCGGGTGGCTTTCCTCTTAATAAGCGTATCGAGATATACAGCAAAGGCGCAAGTACGGATAACATGATGATGATGTTGTGGATATTTGTACTAGCGGGAGCATTCGCAAATGCCGCTAAACAGATGGGAAGTATCGATGCCACGGTGAACATGACATTGTCAGTTCTACCGAGCAACATGCTCCTTGCAGGCTTATTCCTTGCCTCTTGCTTCATCTCAATAAGCATTGGTACGAGTGTGGGAACCATCGTTGCGCTTACACCAATTGCTGCTGGCGTAGCGAGTTCGACGGGTTCTTCGATGCCATTTGTCGTTGCTGTGGTCGTTGGAGGCTCTTTCTTCGGTGATAACCTGTCGTTTATCAGTGATACAACGGTCGTTGCCACGCGTACACAAGAGTGTAAGATGGCTGATAAGTTCCGTGTTAATTTCTTCATCGTAGCCCCTGCCGCCTTCCTTATCCTTGCTGCTTATGTCTTTATGGGATGGGATGTTCACACGCTATCAGCCCCACCTTCGGTTAGTTATTATCGAATAATACCTTACATGGCAGTGCTTATCTGTGCCGTATTGGGTATGAATGTGATGGCGGTACTGACCATTGGTTTGATCTTAACAGGCGTTATTGGCATAGCAGATGGCACCTACGACATCTATGGATGGTTCTCTAGTATGGGTAACGGAATCACTGGTATGGGCGAGTTAATCATCATTACGATGATGGCAGGCGGTTTGCTCGAGATGATAAGGGCTAATGGTGGCATTGACTACATCATTAGTATCATCACACGGCACGTTAGTAGCAAGCGAGGAGCAGAACTCACGATAGCCTTCTTGGTGTCTCTTGTTGATATTTGTACGGCAAATAACACCGTTGCCATCCTCACTGTGGGAGGCATATCGAAGCAGATTGGCGATAAGTATGGGGTAGATAAGCGCAAAGCAGCAAGTATCCTCGACACCTTCTCATGCTGTGTTCAGGGCTTGATACCCTATGGTGCACAGCTCTTAATGGCTGCTGGACTGGCAAAGATAAACCCTGTGAGCATTGTGCCTTACCTCTATTACCCCTTCTTGATAGGTGTGTTTGCTTTGCTATCTATCTTCTTCCGTTATCCAAGGAGGTATTCTTAATGTTAATATTATTCGCTTATTATGGACGTCATACAGCGTAACTTCTTTCGTATTCTAAGCTCTGGTGCCTTCGGAACCCAGTCGAGTATTGAGCCGATGTCGCCTTTCAAATGGCGCAGACTCATGCAGATGGTGGAGGCACAAAAGGTTACTTCCATCTTTGTTAATGGTATTGCTGCCCACAGCATGGATGAGGGTCTGAACCTCCCTGACGCTATCATTGCCGAACTGAGGACCAAGATGGGGGATAACAAGGCGTTAACAGCAAAAGTTCCGAAGTCTGTTCGCCTTAGTAACTCTCTATTGAATAGGCGATTGAAGAAGCTCATCCATGACGAATTACATAGTATTGACACCTCCGTTGAGGCTTTGGATATACTGAAACTCATCGTCTCTAACTCTGAAACAATGCTCAATCGGGGGATGAATCTAGGTGGGATTATCACCATCGGACAGTACTTGAGGGTGCGAGGAGACAAGGTGGACTTTGTGAAACTAGACTCTTGGCTGGCTAACCTACAGCTTCAGTCGATGGCAGAACTGCAAGGGAACATCCTTATATCAGTCTTTGGTTTTGAGGAAGAGGAACTCCCTTTCGTTAATAAAATTGATAAGAAAGCCTATGAACTGACGCTTCGTAGTGTTTCCGACTTGGCTAAAGACACGGCTCAAGAGTGGCATTTCAAACAGAACTCGGCTGGTTTCGTACAGAATAATGGGGCTGTATTGCGTCGTAACCTGCGTCGCAGTGTGCGTTATGTGGGCTATGCTCCTGTGGAGACGGTTAGTAATTTCTTCAGCAACTTCGTGCGTAGTCTGTCGGAGATAGAGGAGTAGTGGAAGCAAGGAAATGCCTTTTTTGAAATAAAGAGAGCCTCCTTTCACTGCAAGGAGAGGCTCTTCTTCATGCAAGGAAACGCCCTTCTCAAATGGAGAAGAGCGTTTCCTCGTTTTTTATCCTGCTGTTCCAACTAATAAGGCACTACCTCGTTACAATCCGTTCGCACCTCTTTCTAACGAACTCCCGTAGGTAGATTCCTTTCTTCGGGAGGTTTATTCATTGCCTTTAATGATTCCTCTCAACCAGAAATACAGCTCTTCTTGTAGTCGGAAGAGCAGCCAGGAACGGCGAAGAGGACAATAGCCAAACTTGCGACGAAGGCTGGGGCGGACAAGAGAAAGGTTGATCGTTGCCCACACATGACGCATGATGTCCAGTCCACGATGGCGGTCGGATGGGGAGAGCGAACGGCGATGACGATAGTAAAAGAAGTAGAGTCCCACGAGATTCAACCATCGTTTCGTTTCATAAAAGGCGATTATTTCATCGGAAACACGCAACGATAAGAGTTGTTGATGTAGACGTTCATTCGCTAAAAGGAAGTCGAATCGCTGTCCACTCACTTGATGAGTAACGGAACTACTACGCTGTCGGTAGAAGTAAGTACCACTACAAAGTGCCACCTTCCGAGACCTTAGGTAATGAATATGTGTTACATTCTCATCCGTGTAAGTCTTCTGTGTTTCATCGTAAGGAAAGGCTTGATGGATTGTGTTGCGAATGGCATATACGCCATGGATCTGCCATGTCAAACTCTCTTTAAAAGCCTCCTCTCCCGACAAAGTATCGAAAGGTTGCATTTGAAAATCTTGCTCTTTCCCATCTTCATAGTGCAGCACTAGATGGAAAAGAACCGTGTCTATATCAGCCGTGAACGCTTTATAGACTTTCTCAAGGGCATCATCAGCAAACCAATCGTCACTATCCAAAAAGCAAACATACTCTCCCGTGGCTTGTGCAAGAGCCACATTTCGGGCATGCGCCAAGCCCATATTCTCCTTTAAGAAGGTGGGTTTGATTCGTGCGTCACGCTCGGCATACGCTCGAAGTATGGCGGGTGAGCTATCAGAAGAGCCATCGTCAACACAAAGCACTTCAATGTCTCGTAAGCTCTGACGCATTAATGAGTCGAGACACTGGCGTAAATAAGGTGCTGTGTTATACACGGCTACAATCACACTAACCTTTATCATGGCGTATAAACTTATCTTTTATCTTATTACGAAGGCTGTTCCACTGCTGGTCGGTCTTACTCCTTAACACCCGAACGGACGCTATCGCACTCACGAGGCAAAGTCCACTTGCCACGCACCAACGCCATTGCCAGAGTTCAGAACGTACGCAGAAGAAGGTGAGAATACCCAATGTAAACTGGAAAGCAGCGAGTTTCACTACATCAGCCGACAGTCGGTAACGATACTTGCGAGCCATATAAACATAGACAATGAGCAGGTGGAGCGTACCAGCGAGGGCTATTCCGATACCCGCACCAGTAATTCCCCACTTGTTGAAACACGTGAGGAGCAATGCTACTAACAATAGATCGTAAGTCGATTCGAGGATGAGATAGGCACGAGAAGCGCCCTTTGCCAAACTAATATACTCCATCGGCAAGCGCACGGCACGCACATACATAGCCAAGACGAGCACTTGTGCCATGCCAAGCGCAGGTAGGAAACGCCCTGAATAGAGCACTTCAAGGAGCTGCGGAAGCAACAGAAGGAAGAGAGCAAGCAGTGGGGAAACGAGCAAAAGGGTCACTTCAATCTGGCGATTGACGGTCTGACGGAAAGTAAACGACAGCTGATTGACCCCCGAGAGACGTGGAAAATAATCGGTTTCCATGGCAGAGAAGATCATTCCTGCATATACCATTGTCATCATGTAAGCGGCATTATAGAAGCCGACAGTCGCTGTATTGGCTACGTTGTTGAGGTAACTTCGGATGATGAAGTCGGCTCCTGAACCCAATACACCAGCCAGTACGAACGCCACACCGAGCCGAATCATTCCCAAGCCAGCACTCAAATCGGAACGTGAAAAGGATAGTTTGAACGGATAGAGACGCCAAGAAGCACTGAGGGTGAGCACCACTTGCACCACAGCAGCAAGCAGTAAAGAGGGGACGATGGCACGTTCTCCAAAGAAGTAATATAATGGGATGGTGAGCAAGGAAGTGCCGAGAACGTTATAAACGGATAGTTCTGCCAGCTGTCGGAGGCGTCGGACGGCTTTCAAAATAGCCATTTCACCATTCGTGATAGCCGTCAATGCGATGATAGGAGAGAGTAGGATGAAATCGAAAGTATAACCATTCCATGAAAAGGAATAGTGACTCAACAATGGACTCAAGGCTATGCAGACCACCATTCCGAGCACAGCTGTAAGCAAACTCCACGACCGCACGATGCGAATATCAGCCTGTAAACGTTCGTCCTCACCATTGTCATAATCGCTGGAGAGGTTTCGCACGGCGCTTATCGCTATGCCGAAGTTGGTGGAATCACTAACTAATCGAATCGAAGAGTTGAATAATGAGATGAGACCAACACCTTGTGGACCTAACAACAAAGCCACGATTTTGTTGCGAATAACGCCTATCAGCACATTAAGTCCTTGTACACCACCAAACAAGCTGATATACTTCAAGACATGGAGATAACCATCGGTATTAGTGCTTTTTTTCATCTTCTATATGAACGGAAACCATTCTTTTTTATTATATTTGCACCAAATAATATTACATGTTACTGTCTATTATCATTCCAATCTATCGTGTTGAAGACACCATCCAACGCTGTTTGGAGAGTGTGCTCATGCAGTTGGACGATAGGATGGAACTGATTATCATTGACGATGGAAGCCCCGATGATTCGGCAAAGATAGCCTCAAGAATGATTCAAGGACGGGCGAATTGCACGCTTATTCATCAATCGAATCAAGGTTTATCGGCTGCTCGCAACACGGGACTGGAGCATGCGCAAGGGGAGTATGTGACCTTCATTGACTCGGATGACTTTATCCAAGAAGGTACGATTGAGGCGTTACTTGCAGTGCTGGATATGCACCCGGAATATGACATACTGGAGTATCCTGTGATGCAACATCACGGCAATAAGCAATGCGAGAAGTTGCTTACTTTCTCCGAAAAGGTATTCACCTCGGCTCGAGACTATTGGCTTGGTGGGGGCTACCTGCATACTTACGCCTGTAATAAATACTATCGTCGACGGCTCTTCGAGGGCGTTCGCTATCCTGTTGGAAAGGTGTTTGAAGATACTTATACATTGCCTTTCTTACTCGCAAAAGCGGGTGTGATAGGGACGACGGGACGGGGTCTTTATTACTACACAGATAACCCTCAAGGCATTACTGCACGTGCTGGAGGACAAGAGCTGACCCATCTTTTGGAGGCTCACTTGCGTCATCTCGCACAATGGGGGACGTTGACAGCAGCTTATTATGAGTCACTTTTGAACATTCAAATGGATGTTTATGAGGCAACGAAGGCTGCTCCAGTGCTCCCAATACTCCCTTATAAGGGTACAATGAAACTATTGATTCTTCATTTAATAGGGCTTAAACGCTTATGTCAACTCAATCAATTTATACACAAAATGGGCTTACGAAACCGCTAGTTAGCTTCATCGTGACCTATCACAATGAGCCTCTTGAGATGCTTCGAGAGTGTATCAACAGTATTCTTGCGCTCTCGCTCGCTGAGACGGAACGCCAGATTATTGTCGTAGATGATGGTTCTGACCGCTCACCCATCGCTGAACTCATGGAGTTGTCATCGACTATCTATTATCTAAGACAGGACAATCAAGGGTTGAGTCAGGCTCGAAATAGAGGCATAACATTGGCTGAAGGCGACTTTATTCAGTTCGTTGATGCTGACGACTATCTGCTTATTAGCCCTTACGAGCAGTGCCTTGACATCGCAAGATACAAGGATGCAGACATGGTGATGTTCTTTCCTTCGGACAAGCCAACGGCTAATCCAAGTCCAGACTGGACTGGTCCGGTGAGCGGAACGGACTATATGACGCATAACAACATACACGCCAGTGCCTGGGGATACCTCTTCCGCCGTTGCTGTCTACATGAGTTACGATTCCCAAAGGGCTTTGTGCATGAGGATGAAGAGTTCACTCCGCAGCTCATGTTACGCATTGAAAAACTTTACGTAAGCAACAACAAGGCTTATTACTATCGTCAACACGAGGGTTCCATCACCCATTCTCGGGACTTGAAGAGCAAGTTGAAGCGTCTATCAGACTTCGAGAAGATTATCAACCGACTGAAGGATAAGGTGGAGTACTTGCCTGTTAAGGATCGAATAGCTATGGAGCGACGCATTGCGCAACTAACGATGGACTATCTATATAATGTTATTCGCCTCACTCATGACGCTGGTCACTTGGAGAAAGTATTGTTACGACTGACCGACCAAGGGCTCTTCCCATTGCCAGAAAAGGACTACACGCGTAACTATAAACTGTTCCGAAGACTCATCAACACCGCTTGGGGACGTAAGATCTTGCTGTTGGCTTTGACGCTGAAGAGATAGTTTTTACTGGTAAAAAAGCGCTGATAGAATAATGAAAATCCTCCTCTTAGGCGAATACAGCAATGTTCATAACACACTGGCAATGGGTTTGCGCGCACTTGGACATCGAGTGACTGTGGTCTCAAATGGCGACTTTTGGAAGGATTATCCACGTGACATTGATGTGAGCCGACCAACAGGACGACTGGGAGGAGTGCGCCTCTTGGCAAAGATATACGCTCTTTTGCCACGTTTGAGAGGCTATGATGTGGTGCAATTCATCAACCCTATCTTCTTTGAACTGCGTGCCGAACGCCTTTTCTACATCTTTCGTTACCTCAAAAAGCACAATAAAAAGCTCTTTCTGGGGGCTTTCGGCATGGATTACTATTGGGTGCATACCTGTTCCACGACGATGCCCTTGCGGTATAGCGACTTCAATTTCGGTACGAAACTGCGCCAGAATGAAGAGGCAGTAAGCGAGCGGAAGGATTGGATTGGCACTGAGAAGGAACGCTTGAACCGCCTGATGGCAGCGGAATGTGACGGTATTATCACTGGACTCTACGAATATTGGTGTTGCTATCAGCCGTTTTTTCCCACAAAGACAACCTTTATTCCCTTTCCAATCGTTGTGGGGGACGAACCGAAGATAGCCCCTGAATCCCCCAAACAATTAAATCTCTTTATCGGAATCAGCCGTAACCGGTCAGTGTATAAAGGCACGGATATCATGTTGCGAGCGGCTGAGAAGGTGAAAGCTGACTATCCCGACCGATTGAATCTGAAGGTTGTTACGGGCTTACCCTTCGATGAGTATGTGCGGACGATGCGTGGTTCTGATGCTATCATGGACCAACTCTACAGCTATACTCCATCAATGAATCCACTCGAAGCGATGGCACATGGCATTATATGTATTGGTGGGGGCGAACCCGAACACTATGCTCTTCTGCATGAGACAACGCTTCGCCCAATCATTAATGTCCTCCCCTCGTATGAGAGTTGTGTGTCAGCTCTCACGCAGCTTGTCACCCATCTCGATCAAATCCCAGCCCTTCGCCACCAGAGTTACGCCTATGTTCGCAAGCACCATGACCATATCAAGGTAGCACGAGAGTATGAGAAGTTTTATAAAAGATAAATCGCTCTCATCCTTATGATAGGCGCAAGCATAGAGCCAAAGGCTTACTTGCAGATGAAGTCCTCGTTAATTCTTTTGTAGCAAGCAATAAGAAAAAAAGAACGAAACGCCCTTTTCCATTTGAAGAAGGCGTTTCGTTACATGAAGAAGAGCCTCTCCTTGCGGTGAAGGGAGGCTCTCTTTGTTTCATGAGAAGCGTTTGTTTGATTGGAAATGATTTCTTTGACAACCTTACTTGCACCCTCTGAAAGGGGGAGTGTGCCTAACGAAAGGCAAGCAGATAATCGTTTTCTATGCCCCACGAAGCTGCATCTTCTCCTACAGAAAGGCTTGGAGAGGCTTGTTTCCTATCGTAACAATTCTAATTGTGGGATAGTGATTAAACCACGAGTAATACTTATCAGTCCTTCTTCCTGCAACTGATTCAGCATGTGAGAGACGTTCAGACGACTTTGATGAAGCTCATGTCCGAGTGTTTCCATCTTTATTTTCAATACCTTCCTACCAGCTTGTGTAATGCAACGAAGGCGCAGGAAAGCAAAGAACTGTTGGCGAATATCCGTTGGATTCTGCCTCCATGGAGTGCGACCCTGCCGTTGCGCTTGCATGGAAAGGATATTAAGAAAATTCAAACGACAGATGAGATAGGAGTCAAGGAGGCGTAGAATCTCCTCTTTACTGAGTGCCAATAGACTGCAATCAGTCTGTGCGGAGAAGGTACGGGAGTATCTCGACATGAGTCCGAAGAGGTGTTCTGGTTGTATGACAGCCGGTGCTGATAACTCTTCGACAATACTATATCGGTGGTTATCAGCATGACTCTCCACGCTCAACGACCCTGCCATGAGAAAGAAGAGTTGCGTGCATCGGTCGCCTTCTGCCGCCAATAATTGTCCTGCCAACAGCTTGTGAAAGCCGAACTTGGTGTTCCCTACAATCTCAGAAAGCTCACTTGAACCTATACCGAGGAAGAGTGGGAGGCGGAGAAGATCGTTGTAAAGTTGTAACATAAGCGAAAAACAGCCTCACCCCTGCCCCC
>NZ_AJIN01000060.1:0-11978 GCF_000257925.1 Prevotella sp. oral taxon 306 str. F0472 | reverse complement strand
CTTCATGGCAGAGAACACAGTGTTCCTTCTTCTTACAGCACTTATCCGTAACTTTTACAAGGCCATTATTCAAAGACTTGACGTAAAGAAGTTCGGACTCAATGTAACAAGTCGCATAAAAGCGTTTGTCTTCAGGTTTATCTCTGTACCAGCCAAGTGGATCAAGACATCAAGGCGGTATGTGCTGAATATCTATACCTGTAATTATGCTTACGCAGATGTTTTCCAGACTGATTTTGGATAGTGCCTACAACTTATGGGAATGATATTGTGTATTGCCTCAAGTCACATTGTGGGGTAAGGGGATATTGTAGGCAGAAGTGGGTGCTTCAAGTTCAAATTATCTGCAAATTCAGTAATGAGAGGACGTGTAAACGCAATAAGAACCTTCAAGGGCTTAGTTGCGGATTTGAGGATAGATAAATATCCTCATTTATTGTTCGTAATAAGCAAATATTTGATAAGTGTCATTTGATTTTATCTATGTTAATTTATTACAGATATGCCTAAAACAAAGGCGTAGATTGTAAAATCAAGTGACATCATTTGCGACCCATATAATGCTATCTTATAGGAATGATTAGCAATGCTGATATACAAGAAGAGCCTCTTCTATACGGGAGAAGAGGCTCTTTAAAGTTTGAAGAAGGCGTTATCTCACATCAAAGGAAGCATCTCTTACCAGATGTGAGCACGCTTCTCCTGTGGGACAAAGAGTTTGTCACCTTCTTTAATATCGAATGCCTTGTACCAAGAATCTATCATTGGTAGGGCTGCGTTAACACGACTTACATTAGGAGAATGTACGTCAGAGTTAACAATGTAAGCAACAAATTGAGGTGCAACATTGCTTGCCCATACTCGACCCCATGCGAGGAAGAAACGTTGAGAAGGGGTGAAACCATCCTTGTCTGTAAGTGGATTCTGCTTCATACTATTCTCTAATGCACGATAAGCAACGTTCAAACCACCATTATCACCAATGTTTTCTCCAAGCGTCTTCTCGCCATTTACCTTTAATCCTGGTATAACTTCTTGCTGGTTGAACCAGTCTACTAACACCTTTGTTCGTGCATCGTAGTTCTTCTTGTCTTTGTCTGTCCACCAGTTCTTCATGTTTCCTTCCTTATCAAACTGGCAACCTTGATCATCGAAGCCGTGGCTCATCTCGTGCCCAATCACTGCACCAATAGCACCATAGTTAGCGGCATCATCGACCTCAGGATCAAAGAATGGAGGCTGGAGAATAGCTGCTGGGAAGTTGATACTATTCGTTGATGGATCATAATAAGCATTGACTGTCTGTGGAGTCATATGCCATAGTTTCTTGTCAACTGGTTTGCCCCAACGCTTAGAGATAATATATTTTGAAGCAGCCTCTTGTACGTTTTTTACATTGTCAAGAAGTGACTTTGCTTCGTCAATAACAAATACACTATCCATGTTTTGCCACTTATCTGGGTAGCCAATCTTTATGTCGAATGCCTGTAACTTCTCGAGTGCTTTTGCCTTTGTTGCAGCTGTCATCCATGTATTCTCTTCGATACGCTGTGCAAAAGCTGATTGCAAGTTCTTGACAAGTTGAATCATTCTTTCCTTGCTACTCTCTGGGAAGTACTTTTGAACATAGAGCTTACCAACGGCCTCTCCCATAATACCTTGTACGAAAGATAAGGCACGCTTCCAACGTGGCTGTTGCTGCTGAACGCCGTAAGCAACTTTTGTGTATTCGAATTTACGGTTTGAGAAAGCATCAGAGAGCATACCCGCAGAACTTGAAATAACAGCTAATTCCATGTAAGCCTTCAACTGATCGAGTGGAGCTGTAGCCAAGATCTTTTCTACCTCATGTACTGGTTCCGGTTGACCAACATCCACTTTACCACCATTATTAGGATAGCCAGCAATCTTTAAGATGTAGTTCCAATCAATACCTGGGTAATCCTTTAAGAGTTGTTCCCATGTCATTGGATGGTAATTAGCCTGTGGGTCACGTGATTTTACTTGGTCATAACTAACCTTTGCTATACGATTCTCCAGTGCAAAAGCCTCTTCCATCTTCTTCTTTGCAACTGCTGGAGCATTGCCAACCATCTTCAGGTAGTCATTCTTCAAGCTCTTGTAAGCAGCCACAACAGCCTTTTGTTGTTCATTAGGTTGTGTGTAATACTCTGGATCCAAACCCAATCCTGACTGTGAAACTCCGATGATGTATCGGCTAGAATTCATGGCGTCAGTAGTCATCCCAAAGCCTACAGGGAAAGTGTTATAGCCCTTTTCGTCAAGATCATACATCAGTTTGATGAGTTCCTTGCGTGTCTTAGCAGTGCGAACTTTAGCTAATACGGGCTTAATAGGGTTGTATCCCTCACGATTGCGGCGTGTGCTGTCCATGTAGAGATTGTAGATAGAAGCAATCTTCTGTGCTACAGTACCCTTCTTCTGTGGTTTCTTGGCATAATCCTCAACCATTTCTCGAATGCGTTTGTTGTTTAACTCTTCTAGATCAACAAATGCGCCGTTCATTGGATGTTCCTTGTCTAGAGGGTGAGTCTTCATCCAGTTACCTGCAGCATACTCATAGAAGTTCTCTCCCGGTTTGACATTTAGATCCATGTTGTTGCGGTCTATACCCGATTTCAACCCCTGGGCAAATGCCGAGGTGGCGACGAGTGAAGCCGCTAGAAATAGCATTTTTGCTTTCATGTGCTTAATGTTTTATGTGTTGAATATTATCTTCTATCCTATTAAAAGGCTACGAATAGTTTACAAAGATAGCCAAAAATGAGTAATTGTTTTACTTATAAAGCTCTTTTTTGACGAATACTAAGTTTGTAAAATATACTTTTGATTATTTTAACAGGGGATTTATACAAGTGCAGGTTGTTGTCTTATATTTTCTCTTTTAGCTTTTGGAAGCGTTGTTGACAACGTTGTTTATAGTTGTACTTGAATACATGTTTCTCTATCTTCCTTATGTTATAAACAAGAGAGAAACGGACTTTGTCCCATGCCTTAGGGCTTTCATCGGCATAAATCGAACGTGGAATACGAACGAAATAAAGGTCGACAATCGTGTCAAAGGCTGAGAATTGCTTGTGATTAGATAGTTCGAAAAGCCATACCTCTGAGTAGAATCGATTGGTAGAGATGATGTTCTTGTCGAAATGTGGGAGTCTCTTGATATAATCGGACTTAGCCCACCAGAAGCTACCAGAGTACATGGTATATTTGCGTGGAGGCCATCGATAACAGCTGTAAGTGTCATATCCAGCTGTTAACACATTCACTGCCACCTTCCACTTGTCAAAGATAAAGTATTCTAAGAGCTCTCTCCACGCATCAATCTTACGCTTGAACGAATGGAATTGACGATCTCTTGTGGTAATAGACTGGTAGGATATGCCCTTAGAATGGAAGTAATAAATCAAGCAATCCTCGTTATCTGCGAGCCGTCTGATATATTCTAATGCAGGATATTCGTACTTCTTTGGGTCAGAACTATTTGATATAATCTCTACCTTATCACTATCGATAATTTGTTTCAGAAGTGCCACATCCGATTGTTTAGAGGCTATACAACTGACATATAGTTTCTTAGTTGCAGTTAAAAGACCACTTCTCTTGAGGTTTTCTATCTGACTTTTAACTAATGAAGTCCAACCTGTATCTAACATAACATGGTAAACTCCATAGATAGGGAGTGGGGTAGATGGCATGTGTTCCCACGCACTCAAATCCTTTCGATTATATGTGTGGAAGAGACTGTCTTTCACTCTTTTATATAAGTTACTCATATCTATTCTTCCTTCATGGAGGCTATTAAGCGACCAAACATATCCTTCATATTATAATAAGGTGTCCATCCCAAACTTTGTATTCGTTGCGTGTCTAAGCGTAATTTGGTGGTAGGTGAATAGCCTAAACCCTCTTGCTTCTCAATCACTACATGCACATGATTAGGATTGAAAGTCTCGGCAACGAGTTCAGCCATTTGTCGAATGGAGATGTAAGTTGCTTCATTTGCCACATTATATGCTGTTCCGTCTTCACCTTTCAATAGGATATAAAGCATGGCACTGATCGCATCTGTCGTATAACAATAACACCTACTTAGTTCGCCTGTTGTATGTAAGATGATGTCTTCATTATGGATAACGCTACGTGCAAACTGCGCAAAGACACGATTGTCCTGTTTGCTAACTCCTGCGCCAAAGGTTTGTGCCAATCGTGCAACCTTTACTTTTACTTGCTTCTCCACAGCATAGTTATGACATAACCCTTCTGCTGCACGCTTTGCCAAAGGGTAACTACTACGGGTTGCCATCGGGTCCAAATAACCTTGTTTGTCCTCCGTGAGTGGGGTAGAGTCATCTGTTATCGTACCATAGACTTCCAATGTTGAGGCTAAAACAAGTGATTCCAACTTTGTTTGCTCAGCATAATTGAGGATATTCTGCATACCCATATAAACCGTATTCATCGTTTCTACAGGTTTCTCAACGAAGTCTTTTGATGCGGTAGGGGCGGCAAAGTGGAAAAGATAATCCACATTTCTCTTCGGTTGGAAAGGTTCCGTTGAACTGAAGTCATATTGGTAATAGCTAAGCTCCTCATGTTCTTCTCCAAAGAGGTGAACAGCTTTCTCCATGTTTCGAGCTACTGCCACGACATGTAAGTTGACACCTCTTTGTGCCTTCAAAGCCAATAGACAATGCACCATACAAGCTCCTAACAATCCCGTGGAACCAGTCACTGCTATCGTCTTACCCTCTAACTCTGTGGCTAAAGCAAACCGAGACGCAAAGAGCTGTATGTCTTCTTTCAATATGTTATTCATCTTCTTCGTCGTTCTTACAATCCGAATATCTGTTGATCTTCATGTACCTGAACCATAGCACGCAGTACGAAATAGTCTGTTGGAGTCGTAATCTTAATATTCTCCATGGGTCCGATAACCGTTGCCACCTTATGTCCATAATGGCTCATCATCGTACAGGAGTCTATAAAGTCATGTCTTCCTTCCTGCAAAGCACGCCGATGTGCTGCCATGATATCCGATAAACGGAAACTCTGCGGAGCACGAGCAATGAGTGATCTCGCACGTGAAGGGATCTCTAAATTGCCATCATCTTGTTTTACAATAAAGGTTTCGGTGGCAGGAATACAGGTGATACAGCTTCCTTCCTCTTCTACCTTATTAATATTATCAGTGATGGTTTCTTCCGTAATCAATGGTCGCACACCATCATGAATCAGTACGGTTGTCTGCTTTGCATCAGCCTTATGTTCTTGTGCATATTCTTCGGCAGCACACAAACCATTATAGATAGATTCTTGACCAGAGCTTCCTCCAGGTACAATCTTCACCACTTTGTTGATTTCAAACTTGCGTATCTGCTTTTCTAAGAAGGGTATCCAACTTTCGATACAGGCTACAACAATAGCGTCAATAGCCTCATGGTTATCGAACAACTCTAGTGTGTAAATGATAATCGGCTTACCGTTGAGGTCAAGAAACTGCTTCGGTCTTGACTTTGTGTGCATACGGAGACCTGAGCCTCCAGCGAAGATTACGGCGATATTCATACGTTACTTTTAGAAGATTAGTTATTCCTTTGCTTCCTACTTGAACTCAACATCAATCTTATGTCTGTCCCGCTTGTCCTTTGGAGGCAAATCCATGTAATTACCATAAGCAATCCGACAAAGTCCCTCAGGGTCAGCTGGCCCTTCAAAAGTATATCCTTCGAAGACGATGTCTTTGTGAGGAATCATGTATTGACGTGGGTTCTGCTCATAAAACCATGCTCCGTATGAGTGCATGTATAGGTCGGGATTACCAAAGAGTCTACCGAGAATGCGGAAACCAGGAAACACAATGTGGTGTAAGATATCGTAACCAAGCTGCGCTAACATAGGGTATCTGCCAGCAAATTCTAAGTTGAGATTCACTGACAGTTTAGCTGCAAGGCGTTGTAAAGAGGGTATCATATATCCTTCGTAAGGGAAAATATCAATATGCAAGCCCCTAAACTTTTGTGCTTCATGCACTCTTCTGTTCTCACTGTCACTTGCTTCATGACTGCGATTCTCACTCTTTAGGTCGCGCAGACAAGCCCATTCTTTATAGAAACCAGGGTCAGTATCATTGTCTTGCAGCACATATTGAGGGTGAGGGTGGGCTTTGAGGTAATCACAAAGACGCTTGAAATCATAATAGCTCACCACCATATCAATATCATCATCCCATGGAATAAAGCCACCATGACGCAGAGCACCGAGCACATTACCACCATCCAACCTACAAGGAACGCCTATCTTTCGTGCAGTCTCTTGTAGATAGATTGCCATATCCAATAGTCTTAGTTGTGCTTTACGTAGCACCGAACCATCTGGATTATATTCCTGTCTCAAACTCTCTTGAGTCTCCCCCGTGTTGAATGTTTCTATCATCTCTTCTCCTTATATCTTTTGCAAAGATAATAAAAGATTGTGATTTCCTTAAATACTTATTGTCTAAAGAGATTAAATATGATATTTAAAGTTCCTTTGTTCTCTAACTTATACGTTAATCGTACTTATACTTACGGGGCATTTGTACTTTAACTTAAACGCCAATCCTTCTCTAATTTACAACTAATTTGTTCTTTAATTTACATATTTCGAAGGCATAATAATGCTTAGATGTTTAACCTGTAATTCTAAATCTATAAATACTAGCTAAGGAAAAGGCTTAATTGTTAACAACGACGAAATGTACTTTCGTGGGGTACGGGTTATACTTCCGTGCCCTACGGGTGTATAACTCGTGCCTTACAAGTCCTATTAAACTTCTAAGCATGTTTTTCAACATTACTCAAGTTATCACCGTTCTATACCTAGGGTATCTCAGTATAGGACCTAGGGTATCTCAGTATAGGACTGAGGTCTTATTAGTCTTGTGGTTGACAATATATACTTTTGTGCCCCACAATATGTACTTTTGTCATTGACAATATGTACTATTGTGACTCACACTATAAAAGAAGGAGCAGACTCTTTATGAAGAATCTGCTCCTAACCTAAAAAAGTTATAGATGTCACTCCTTAGCTTTAATCGTTCCAAACTGAGTAATTTTCGTCAAAGAGGAATGGTGATTCCTTTGCGCCTACATCGCCTTCACTGGCATAACCACTTTGTGGTATTGGGCTACCACCTTGCTGACCAGATGAAGCTTCTTGATTAGTAGTTGTACGAGCTGCTGTTGCTGTCAACATCAATGTCTCTGATTCAACGCCGATGTATTCTATGGCAGGTGTTATATATAATTTCTTTCTCATTGTATGGTCCTCTTTAAATGTAGAATATAGATTTTAATTCTCTTAGGATAAAGTTCCTTCCCTGTTTAGAGTGTTGTCTCTGCATACATTTCTGGCAATGTGTAGTACAGAGAACAACACTCCTTACAGAATGAAGATACTATTAATGTTTATTTACTTGGTTGTTTATTTTAAAACAACTTTCTTTCCATTGTGGATGAATACACCATGTTGTGGATTCTCTACACGCTGACCTTGCAAGTTATAGTAAACATTGTTGTCAGTTGTTGTAGTATTCTCAATGTTCTCAATGCCTGTTACATCATTGTTATCTTCCTCATCAAAGACTGGCTGAGCCTTAGCAGCGCCACTGAAAGCATCTTGTGGTCTTGCGTATGCCTTGTGAACTGGGAAGTTGAAAGAAGTTCCTGGCTTGATTAACTTGAGCAAACCTTCACTCTTTGACATTGCGTAGAGAGGGTCAGCGGTTGTTGAGTTAACAACAGCTTTCTTTACAGTAACACCTGTCATCATGTTGTGGTCGATAGTGTAAGTTGTGTTGTCCTTCTCACCAATTGCATAGTAGAAGTCTGCTGGCAATGTACGACCTTGTCTAGCCTCGATGAGTACACCATTGTCTGCAGGAACATAAGATTCATCACCTGAAACTCCTCCGTGCATATCGATACTCTCAACCTTGAACTTATAGATACCGAATGTGTGAACTGGGTCAGCAACCTTTACGTCAGCAGACTTCTGTGCTACGAAAGCAGCAACCTTACCCTTACCAGTTTCACGGTTATAAATACCGAGGTCAGCATCAAACTCACGAGCGAAAGTACCCCACAAGTTCTGAATTGTTACTTCGCCTGGAATCTTATAAGATGTTTGAACTGCATAACGAGCCCAACCGGTAGCAGTCTTATAAGCATTCTCAGCTGACTTCTTTACATAGATCTTGAGACTTGGTTCAAACTCCTTCTCAGTGTAGGTACCTGAGTTGTTAATGTATTCCCACTTCGTTGCACTCATATCCTTTGTAGGAACAGTAGCGGTGAAGTAGATGCGCTTAACAGTTGAAGAACCATCCTGCTTCTTGAAAGCATCGATACCAACATAATCAAGTGTGTTCTTGAAGACAACCTCCTCAATGTTAGTTGTATTATTGTTCAATGCATAGTCACCCCAAAGGCGAACCTCGTATGTTTTACCGTCTAAATGATTTTTTACCTCAGGTTTTACAACGTAAGTAAATACGTCAGCCTTTGTACCAACAATCATTACAGCATACTGTGACAATGGGAAGTACTCTGTTAAGCCATTACCTGCACCATTTGTCTCTTCAAAGAATGAAACTCCTAACTGATGGAACTTCTTCCATACATTATTAGCTGCATATTCGCTCTCAGTACCTTTGCGTACACTAAGGTCAATTGTATTTGGATGTACATTGTCTGGATTGAATGCAGAAGGGTCAATGTTCGCTTCAGCAATAGGATGCTTACCCAAGAAAGCAATAGTCTTCAAATTCACAAGATTATCGAATGCAAATCTCTCAATTCTGTTTACCTTCTCTGGGATAGTAATATTCTCCAACTTGTTGATAGCATAGAATGCCTGTGCACCAATTGTCTCAATGGTTGGAGGCAACAGTGTATAGTATGTACCAGCCTTTGCAGGAGGGAAAGAAACCAATGTCTTCTTATCCTTGCTCAACAAGAAGCCGTCAACACTTGAATAAACGGTGTTATTCTTATTAACATCAAATCTTTCTAATTTCTCAGCTTGCTGGAAACCTGTTGGGTCAATCGTAGTTACAGTAGAAGGAATACCAATCTCTGTCAATGAAGTACACTTGTTGAATGCATCCTTTTTAATTTCTAACAAACCTTCAGGAAGGTCAATATTCTCCAAGGCGTTAGCATTCTGGAATGCAGCCTCTCCAATCGTTTTAATCTTTGCAGGAGCCTGGAATGTAACATGCTTCATAGAAGATGTTCCATCGAAAGCTGCCCTATTAATTGTTTCAACATTTGCAGGAACATCGAAACTTGCAAGCTTAGTATCATTAGAGAAAGCGTTTCCCCTAATAGTCTTTAAAGCAGTTGAACCCTCGAAAGTGAATGATTCAAGATTACTATTACCAGTGAAAGCATAAGTATCAATTGACTCCAATTGAGAATTATCTGCAACTGTAACAGTCTTCAAATTTTTATTATCTTTGAATGCATTCGAACCTATCTCTTTAAGAGATGCTGGCAATTCCAACTTTGTTAAGCCAGACATATAGAACACCCAAGTACCAATTCTCTTTAAGCTTGAAGGTGCTGCAAAAGTTATTTCGTTAAGAGCTGTAGTAACCTGGAAAGCATCATTATCAATGTCCTCTAATGCGCTATTGAAGTTTACTTTTGTAACCTTCTGTGCATAATAGAATGCACGTTTACGAATCTTCTTTGTAGTAGGTAAGGTTGAATATTCACCAGCTCTACCAGATGGATAGAGTACGAGCTCTTCCTTGTTCTTTGTATAGATAATACCTTCTGCATCAGCAGTATAGTTTGGGTTATTGCTATCAACAGCAAAACGAGTAAAGTCAGGTGAGCCAGTGATAGCACCATCTTCGATTGTCTCAACAGAAGCACCCAACTCAACGTTTCTTAAGTTACGAACAGAGTAGAATGCACCTGCGCTAATCTTCTTTACATTGTTCAGTTTTACTGCTGTTATTTCACTTACCTGAGCGAAAGCACCCTTGGATATGGTCTCAACAGAGGCTGGTATTGTATAAACCTCGCCAGGATGCATTGTTACTAAAGGACCATTATAAGCTGGGTCTACAACTCCATGTCTTGCGAATGGGTATGCAACCAATGTCTTGCCATCCTGTGTTAGGACAACACCATCTTCATCTTTGAAATTCGTATTAGCAGGATCAACCTTGATAGCTGTAAGCTTTTTAGCTGATGTAAAACCATTAGCTTCTGCAGAAGTTGGTAAATCCTGAATAGAAGCAGGAAGATTGATAGTTGTTAAATTCTTAGCCAGCTGGAAACCATTAGTAGAAACACCATACACACCACTAGGAACTGTGAATGTTGTTCCAGCCTTTGCTACTGGATAAGCCTTCAAATACTTATTACCGCTTTTATCCTCATAGAGTACTCCATCTTCTGCTGTATACTTAGAATTACCAGCATCAACAGTAATTGCGGTAAGATTTTCTATCTGAGCAAATGCACCATCCATGATATTATCAGTTCCCGCAGGGATGTTGATGGTTGTAATCTGCGAATTTGAGAAGGCATTTGTGTTGATAGTCTTAAGCGTACTTGGTAAAACAACTGCGTTCACATTGGTGTATGAACCAGCAGAAGCTATGGAAGTAACATTAAAAGTGTACTGATTGTTTAAGTCCTTAACAGTGCTTGGAATTGTTAAAGTACCACTTAGAGTGGAACTTACAACCGCCACCTCGTCGCTCGTACTACCCGATGCTATCATAGAGGTTACTTGGTAAGTAATACCATCTCGGGTGAACTGGTTACCTTTCGTGAGTGCCCTTACATTGGTCACATATAGTAATGCGAGCAATGCAAACAACAAGAATCTAATTTTTCTCATAATTTAAGTAAATATATTTTAATTATTTAACTAGTGATTATTTGTTTTTTATTCCACGATTGTTTGCTTTTATCCTAACTTAATCCTTACGTCTAAACGTGAGTGGTTTTTGTCGTTGCAAAGGTATTTACAATTATTTACATACGTCTTTCTTTAAATAGAAAGAAGTTTCCTTTTTAGGCACACTTGTTGCCTTTATTGTTTGTTAATTTCCCTTTTAGGTATAACAGGAGTCATTAGTTTTGCTTTAAGCAATAATTTCTTCTTCTCTTATTAATGATTTCCTTTGTTTGACACACGATGTCTTTAATGTGTTATTAATCTATCTCAATGAGGCAGTAAAGTGTTAAATAACGTGAGTTCGACGAATTCTGAACAATGAAAGCTGTGTGTCAATAGTTCTTTGTATTGATGCACGGCTTCTTGAGAAACAGGCAATAGGCGGCAATGACTCCTAACAATTTGACGATAAAATTGTCAAAGCATCTATGTCTGGAGTGTTTCCACCTACGCAATGTTCTTAAGTTCATCATTCACCGTCTCTATAATGGCTCTTTTTCTGAGTAAAAGCCTGTCAGAAACACTCATTAAAGCTTCTTTCATGTTACTTTTCAATTTGGTAATAAGTTGTATTCCGTCAACGAAATGCCTTTGAAAGAGGCTCTTTTCGATGTAGCCTTTAAATCCAAGTTAGATAAATCAAGCCCCTTTGTCGTGTGTTTACTTTTCTCTATTATGACTCTGTGGAACCCCTTGAATGGATGAAATCAGTTTTTAATATCTGTAAAAATCTAGACATAGGTTTCTTGCATTGGTCTTTGAATTTCATTATTTTACCTATTGTTCATTAACGCTAACCTTTAAGCCTGTTAACACTAACCTCTGAGCCTATTAATACTAACCTTTTTGAACTTTAATCATTAACATTTGAACTTACGACTTTCTTCCATTGTAGCTGTTTCATGCATTAGGTAGAGGCTAAGAGGCAGCAGTTGGAGGTAGAGGATGGTGCTTCTTTTTCTTTTCTGTGCTGCAAAGGTAAGTAGAATTTT
>NZ_AJIN01000059.1:0-2911 GCF_000257925.1 Prevotella sp. oral taxon 306 str. F0472 | reverse complement strand
TTCATTTTACTTTGTGTATTCTGCCTGTTCTGTCAGCCGACCCTTGCACAGCGCAGGGTGCGGCTGGCAGACTTGCCTCCTTTTGAGCGTGCAGTTATCGTAGTGAAATACTTTGAGGGTATGCACCGCTGGAAGAATTATCCGTATGTTGGCTATGGGCATCAGCTGCAACCAGGAGAGCACTTCACGGCGGATATGACGGAACAGCAGGCAGACTCCCTGCTCCGTGCCGACCTTTGGAAATGTTTTGAACACTTCAAGAGGTATGGTAAGGATGCCCTGCTACTCAGCCTACTTGCCTATAATGTGGGTGTGGGACGATTACTTGGTTATGGCAAGCATCCAAAGAGTAGGCTGTTACAAAAAATAGAAGCAGGAGACAGGAGCTTCTACTGGGAGTATGTTTTGTTCTGCCGATATAAGGGGAAAGTTTTGAATGGGTTAGTCAAACGTCGAAAGGTTGAGTTTGCGTTGTTCTTTATCATCTGACTATATTAGACCAAGAATTATTCCTATGATGTTGTTTCTATTTTGCTGAAAAATTGTAACTTTGTATTACGATTAAATAGGATAAGCAATGAATGAAGAAACAAAAAAGGTACTCTTCGTCTTATTGAATGAGTACACAGATTGGGAAGGTGCTTTTCTCTCTACAGCCCTTCATGTTGGCGTAATACCAGGTAGTGAAATCAAGTACAGAGTGCATACAGTTGCTCCGACATTAGATGCAGTCTGTTCCATTGGTGGATTCAAAACGTTGCCCGATTATTCTTTTGAGAATATGCCCAAAGACTATGCAGCCTTAGTCCTTATTGGTGGCAATCGATGGGATTCACCTGAAGCAGAACTTGTTGCGCCATTGGTACAAGAAGCATTGGATAAAGGTAAAATTGTAGGAGCGATATGCAACGGAGCATCGTTTCTGTGTGCTCATGGCTTCTTGAACAACGTAAAACATACGGGTAATGGTCTCGACCAACTTAAACAATGGGGTGGTGAAAGATACACGAACGAAACAGGATATGTGAACGCACAGGCTGTAAGTGATAAAAACATCGTTACAGCAAATATTACTGGTCACTTGGAGTTCACTCGTGAAATGCTCTTACTTCTGAAAGCCAATACTCCTAAAAAGATTGCAGATTGGTATGACTTTTATAAGAATGGATTTGTAAAACAGTAGTTATACTAACAAATAAAATTGATGCGTGGAGACAATGTACTCCACGCATCAATGTAAATATTTGAAAGTCACGCTCGTTCGTCCCCCTTATGGCTCTGCAATCTCTGGTCCCGATTGAGAGTGATTCTTAGCTGGCTTCTTAGTTTCCTTTTCAGGCGCAGTAACACGTTCGTAGCTCACGCCAGTAAGTGTAAAATACTTCTTTGAGGGAGTGAGGTGTACCACAGGTTTCGTAATATGAACCTTTGGGTTGAACTCCGCTTTTCCTTTCTCAACCAGTTTACTCTGGAAAGAAGGTGTAAGTGTCCCGATGTCTCCGAAGTCTACAATGTCTCCGTTCTCAACGTGCTTTTTTGCTATTTCAGCTGCAAGTCTGAGAACAGCCTCGACTTCTGCACCTGTGAATGTTGTAGCGTGTGCCACTTCATCACAGAAGCTACGATGATCAACTCTCTTTCGTCCTGTAGGATGTGCCTGCACAACGATTTTCCCTTTCAAATTTCCAACTGTTCCTTTACGCTCCTTTAGCGTATAAGCAATGGGTCTGTTCGCCATAGTCATTAGTATTGCCCCCGATTGTTAAGCCTTTGGAGGCTAGGGCTTTATCCTCCTCAACTTGTTAGTAGATTTATATCACAAAGGTAAGAAAATTCTTGACTATCTCCAAGAAAAGCACATACTTTTTTTGACAATTATGAACCCTTTTGCGCAAAAGGGTTCACCTAAACGAGTAAAACTATCTACCTATTATCAGAAAAAGGTCTACCTTTTCCGCCAAAAGGGTCTACCTTTTCAATTAAAAGGGTCTACCTTTTTTGCCGAAAAGGTAGACCCTTTTTGAAGAAAGTGGCAAACCTATTTTGAAGATTTGGATATGGTTAATTAATAACCCTAATAAGAATATGCGGTATTAACTTATCAAAGTCTGCTACACTATTTCCTGCATAATCTGACAAATAGAAATACTCATCGAGAACTGTCCAACTCTTAACTTAAAAAGGCAATTTATCAAATATCCTTTCCTCAGTACCGAGCCACATTACAGAGTTTGCCATATCTACAAATTTGAGTTCATCAACACGAAGGTCGGCTAAAGCTTTTTGGCCCTCAGGAGTATTGCGTGCTTTGATAAAATCGTCTTTGCTTTCATACCACAATTCACCCATAGCATCAAAGGTAAAAGGGAGAGTTTCTCGCTGTGTAGATGATTTTTCATCAGTGGGCTGGAAAGGAAAAGTCTTAGCATAATCCTTTATCAGTAAAACGTTTTTATAGTTTATTACTTTTTGAGAATGTGCTTCCCATAGTTTTATAAATTCTTCTGTGCTAAGATATGGGCTCTTGCGCACAAACATGGTAATCTTAAACATTTTCCTAATTTTTAATTAACCTTAATTCCGCAGCACAAAATCTTACAAGAAATCTAAGTGCCTGAGTAACAAAAAAGTTCTCAAGACACTTGACCATGTCAGATATTTCACCTATCTTGGTGCTGCTAAACTAACAAGCAAGCAAAAATCTGACATGACAAAGGTAGCAATAAAAAACGAGAATATCACTTCTTTCGGAGGAATTTATCTTATTATACGCGAGTTCGGGATAAGTTTAGCATGAAAAAATGTTCCTGCACGCTCTCCAATACGTGGACTTGGATTATGCCATCTGTAAAACAGATACCAAAGAGCTTGGATTTTAGTTCCTTGAAACGTTTTTCGTCTTCCATTGCCT
>NZ_AJIN01000058.1:0-216648 GCF_000257925.1 Prevotella sp. oral taxon 306 str. F0472 | reverse complement strand
TCTCTCTCTCTCTAGTAGAGCAGGCGTAAATTACACATTTTTTCTTCTCGCGTACGCGCGCGCGAAGCGTACCGCAAACCCTGTAAACAAAGGACTTCTAGAAGTTTCCTTTGTTCTTTTTTTGTGTCCGTACCTAAACCGAAATATAGAAAAATTAAGCACGAAATAACAACTATTTTTAATCAATAAAACAATGGAGAAAAGGAAAGAAAAGAAGAGCTATTCTGCACCTAATTGCGTAATAGTTCAGGTAAACGAAACCACTAATTTAATGGCGGGGTCTCCTTTTAATGGTCAGCATAACCCAGCAACACCTGGAGGAACCATCAGCAGTGCTAAGCAAGCACCAGCATGGCAGGGAGCTGACAATGAGAACGAAGACGATTTTTCCGCTTGGGAAGACTAACAGAGAGTTATTAACAAAGAGAACTAAGTAAAAATGAAGAAAACGATGAAACGACATTCATTCATCACACGACTAGCGTCTTTGGCTATCGTGTGTGGTTTAACATTAGCCTTTGCCTCTTGTGCGAATGATGATTTAGCGCAGAACGGCAAAACCTCCACTGACGATAACGGCTTAACCGCATTCAGCACTGGCGAACCTGCAACGCGCACAACCATGGAGGCAGATGGTACATTTTATTGGGAAGCAGGCGATAAGATTTGGGTAAAGGATGATAGCGGCAATTGGAAGCAAAGTAGCAACTCGCCAACGGGCAAGACAGCCTCTTTCAAGTTCTTAATGCCAGGTAAATACACCGCCAAATCTTCATACGAAGTTTATTATCCTGGTAAGAATGGTAATCAAAACCAAGTGACCATCTCTGCGAATCAAACGCAAACAGAGCCTAACACCACTGCTCACTTCGGCGCATCAGGTGATTGCGGTATAGCCAAGGCAACACGCAATGCTACAAGTCACGAGTTCGAGTTTGCACTCGACCACAAGGCTGCTTACCTTGTTTTTAAGCCTTACACAAGCAATGATGTACTAAAGCATTGCTATCTCACTAAGATAGAAGTAACATCAGATAACGACATCACATCTACCTATACTCTTGACCCAACTGCAGCAACTGGTACAGGTGCATTGACAGGTATAGGGTCTGGTAAAAAGATAGAACTTATAACAAAAGGTAATTCAGGAAGTACATTCCAAAATGGTTTCCCATTGACAAATACTTCTGCCAGCTTAACAACGAATGGTGCTTACATGGTTATCAAGCCTGGCACGCACACTTTAAGGATTCGTTACTGGGTAAAGGATGTAGCAACGAACATAGAGGGAACAATTACCAAGATTATTCCTTCTCATACCTTTGCAAAGAATGAATATGTCAACATGGAAGCTGACCTACAAATAAAGAACTACGACGGTGACCATTACTATATGTGGGATGCACAGGAGCAATACTGGAAGGGACACGAATGGAACAATGGTGGCAGCCAGCCAACAATTAATAGAAATCAGCCAGGCGGTACAATTTCCAACGACTACGCCAAGAGCAACACAGACCTTCGTTACTGGAACAAAAGTTACCCAGGTGATGGTATAAGTAATCCAGCTACCCACAGCCCATGCGCAGGTCTTCCTAACGTAAATGAGATGGCATGGTACGCTGCAAAGGGCGATCCACGTTGGGACGCAGACGAGTTATGGACTACTATGGGTCATTTATATAAAGGTGGTATGTGGTTTAAGAAGAAGGCAAACATAAGCGAATTCGATCCTAATACTGCTGTAGACGGAAGAGATTGGCGAACAAATGGCGGTGAAAACAGCTGGCCTGCATCGAACACTCTCCCCTCTGCAGCCGATGCAAACAATTATTTTTACCTGCCCGCCTTGGGTAACTACGACTCTGGTAGAATGTTCAATGTTAGCTACTCCGGTCGCTATTGGTCGTCAAGTGCTCACCCATGGTCCAATACCGACGCGTACGATCTGTACTTCCGCAGTGGTGCAGTCAGCTTGACCTACGACCACCGCTACTTCGGTTACAGAATCGGGGCGTTTGAGTAGTTCTCGTGATATATTCATGAGTGGTTATCTTCTACTCTGTTTGATAAACAATAGTAGATAATTAATGTGAAAAAACATGACAAAAGAGAATAAAAATAGACTCTTTGTAAGTAATTAATAATCAAGGTCTTATAAATAGGGTGCCAAAGTATGATACTTAGGGGGTCTAAGTATGATACTCTGGTACCCTAAGTATGATACTTAGGTACCCTCAGTCCCATACCGAGGGTGGCTCGAATAAGAAAATAATTTACATATTGTATTTGCTAACTTTAAAACATTGGGATTATGGCATTTTTTAAGAAAGTAAAGAAGAAGCTAACAGGGCTATGGTATCCAGAAGCGATAACCGTAGGAAAACCCGTAACAACCGATCAAGTGGCTGACCGCTTGGCATTGATTTCAACGGTGAGTCGCGGTGACACGTATGCCGTGCTGAAGGATTTAGGTGAAGTGATGGCATCTTTTATGGCTGAAGGTCGCACGGTGAAACTGGAAGGTGTGGGTACGTTTTACTACACCATCAACGCCGATAAAGGTATCGCGAAGCCTGAAGAAGTGACGGCAAAGCAGATTAAGAATGTCCGTGTCCGTTTCATTCCCGAGACTTCGCGCACACAGAGCAATAAGGTTGCCACTCGTTCGCTAGTGTCTGATAATATTTATTGGGAGGAGTGGAAAGAGAAAAAAAGCCTCACCCCCGCCCCCTCTCCGAATGGAGAGGGGAGTGAAGACCACACAGGACCGCAGGCTGGGTAAAGCCTCCCCAAAAAGCCTCCCCAAGCCCCTCTGAGGGAGGGGATGTGCCTACGGGGCTAGTTAGGAAATGTGATACGGAAAGCCTTTCCAAGCCAAAGGAGGGGAGAGTGCCTAACGGGAGCTAGTTAGTAAGCGTTTTATTTGTATGATTTGAAACGATTTGCTAGATGTCTACTGTTAGGCACTCGTTGTTATTTTGTTTCTAAAGAGATATGTTACATTAGGTGTGTAGGTTCGTATGTTACTTTGTCTTTAGGACTCTGTTGATGCTGTTCTAAGGGTTTGTTTCCTTGCTTAAAGCAATTATGTTATTGTTATTCCGGCTCTAATTCCAATTAATTCCTTATCTTTGTAGCATTAATCAATATATTACGCAATAACATTCATACATGCTTGTCCGTGTTGATAGAGGGCAGGCAGGAATCTAAACATTAAAAACCTACATGATTAAAAAGAAACTTTTAGTTACATTTGCAGTAGGGCTATGTGCCTTAACTGCGGCTCATGCGCAGGATAATGAGTTCGATTTAGGTAGTCAGCGTTCGGAGATTCAGTTGGTAAATCCCGTTCCTGGCAATCGAATTGACCATCACGGACTCGTTATTAACCCAACTCCTCGTTCGTTGAAGATGATGAATGGTGAGACAATCGACGTCAGTAATGGTGTTCAACTCATTAATCCTGTTACGAACAAGAAGGTCAAGAGCATTGATTATCAGCCCGACCTCAACTTCATTCCATTGGTTAAGAAGGGGCTACCTCTGCGTATCGAGTTAGTGAAAAATACTGCCCAATTCACAAAGGATATGGCTGGCGTAGCTGCAACTAATGGTGCTTACGTGTTGAAGATAACTAAGAATGGAATCAACATACAGGCTGAGAACGATCTAGGAGTGTTCTATGCCATCCAGACCTTGCGCCAGATGATGGAGAGCCCAGCCGTTGAGATGGGTAAAAAACTACCTTGTTTGGAGATTACCGACAGTCCCGTTTTCCCTTATCGTGGCGTTGTTGAGGGCTTTTATGGTACACCATGGTCGCACGCTGTGCGCCTTTCTTTGATTGATTTCTATGGCAAATACAAGCTCAATACCTATATCTATGGCCCGAAGGACGATCCTTATCACAGCTCACCTAACTGGCGTTTGCCTTATCCTGAACGTGAGCAAAAGAACATCAAAGAGCTTGTTGACGCTTGTAAACGGAACCGTGTAGACTTCGTTTGGGCAATTCATCCAGGCAAGGATATCAAGTGGAACGAGGAAGATTATCAGAATCTTGTGCATAAGTTCGACCTTATGTATGCGGATGGTGTGCGTTCGTTCGCTATCTTCTTCGATGATATTGAGGGCGAAGGAACCAATCCTAACAAGCAAGTTGAGCTTTTAAACCGCTTGACTAAGGAGTTTGTAAAGGCGAAGGGCGACGTTTCTCCATTGATTATCTGCCCTACAGACTACTCCAAACTATGGGCAAAACCAGGTGAGGATGGCCCGTTGAGCATTTATGGAAAGACCCTTGATCCATCCGTGAGAGTGTTCTGGACAGGCGATGTAGTCTGCAGTGACGTTACAAAGAGCACCCTTGACTGGGTAAATAGCCGTATCAAACGACCCGCATTCTTCTGGTGGAACTATGCAGTTACCGACTATGTGCGCAACTTAATACTGCAAGGTCCGGTCTACGGATTGGACACCTCGCTCACAGCTAATGATATGTGCGGCCTCGTCAGCAACCCAATGGAACATGGCGAAGCCTCTAAGTTGTCCCTATATAGCGTTGCCGACTACACGTGGAATCCGTCTGCTTATAATGCAATAGATAGTTGGGAGCGTGGATTAGAGGTCATGATGCCACGCGCAAAGGCTGCTTATCGCACCTTCGCCATCCATTCTGCCGATACAGAAACAGGCTATCGTCGTGACGAATCATGGGAGACTGAACCCTTCCGGTTGGCTGATTACTCCAAAGAAAAGCGTGATAAGCTCTATCAAGAGTTCCAACGTGTGGCAGAGGCACCAGCTACTATAGAAGCAGGATGCACCGATTCGCTATTGCTCAAAGAGTTGAAACCATGGCTTGTAGAGTTTGGTAAGCTCGGAGAAAGGGGCAAGAAGGCTATCGAACTCATGGATCTCTATCGTTCAGGTGACGCTGGGAAGTTCTGGAAAGCGTATGTGAATAGTGGTATGACTGCGGCAGATAAGCAGGCATACGAGGCTCATAAGTCAGGAACAATGAAGTTACAACCCTTCTACGAGCACGCTATGTCCGACTTAGGCGATGCTTTTTACGAGCAGCAATCAGGTCAGAAAGCATTTACCTTGCGTGGGATTGGCTCTTACAAAAGCCTTAGTACTACCCAAAGTAAATTGATGTTAGATGGTGACAGCACCACTTTCTACACCTCAGGAGAGAGCCAGAAGGCTGGAGACTGGATGGGTGTTGCCCTCCCAGAACCTATGTCTTTGCGTGAGATACACGTACTTCAAGGTAGAAACTCTAAGGATGATTGCGACTTCTACGACCATGCTGCGTTGGAGTATTCCGTTGATGGCAAGACATGGAAGCCGCTTTTGAGCGATATGCACAACCAGTATGACATCCTGTGGAAGTCTGATAGTCCTATTGAAGCACGCTTTATTCGTTTGCGTCGACTCGATTCTGATCGTAAGAACTGGGCTTCTATTCGTTCGTTCGTAGTCACTCCTGTGGGTGCTGCTGATACAGCAACTGATGCGCTCCAGTTGGCGTTCGACCATCGTCCAGAGACTTCTTTCCATAGCACAGGTAGCCTTTCTTTCGAGGTTCCGAGCGGTATTACGGCTTACACCTTCCTACTTTCATTGCCAACGAACGAGCCAGTTTGCTTGCGACAATACGACAAGCGCGGTCGTTTGAAGGCGGAGATAAAGACCAACGAGCCGTTCTTCACCGCTAAAGTTGATAAGAAGGTAACCCGCATGGAATTAGTTGGTAAGGCTGAGGTCTACGAGATTATACCTAAAAAATAAGTTCATTCTTTATACGTTTTATCGCCCTTCTGCGATAGAACTAAAGCCAAAAACAGGGATACACAAGCGTGTATCCCTGTTTTGTTGATGATATTCTCCCTTGCTTAAAGCCTATTGTTCTCTATGAGTTCAGCACATTCCAGATTATTACAAAAGGCTTGTAATGGTTCTCCAAGTGCTTTGTAATGGTTCTCCAAAGCATTTGTAATAATCTGGAATGATATTTTCTGTTATTTTAAAAACGTTCTTTGTCCAAAGAAAAGGCGGGAGAGTCCGATCTTATCCATCACCCATGTGATGGCAAAAGAGCCCGTTATGGCAAAGAGAACGCTTATGAGAAGGAACAACATGCCCGTTGGTTCTATCTTAATCAGTAGGTTTTGATAGTACTTGGCAAGCATGGTGAAGATGGGAGAAAATAGCAATAAGGGGAAGGTATTGCGCCCAACAAAGAGCATGATACGGCGTAATTGCGTTGGAATTCGTAGGCGATAGAGCCACAATAACGTACTGATTACGAGATAAACGATACATATTCCGCCGTATGAAGCACGATTATAATTGTTGACATCAAGGCTAATTATGACCAAGAGAATGATGATCCACCATTGAGCAGGGAAACTTTTGCGGAAGTCTCCAACCCCTTGTCGGATGATGACCCCGCCTAAGAAGTAGGCTGCATTAGCCACTGAAAGGAGTTGACAACCATGGGATAGGAGCCAAAGAAACAAGGTTAGGAGGATTGTTCGACCTATCCAGAGCTGTTGAGGCTGGCTAAGAGTGTTGATGAAGTTAGCTATCTTGCCCTTTTTAGAGCCTTCTCTCGGCTTTAAATCCACATTGGTTGTATCTGTACCACTCGTCTTGAAAACTCGTTCTGACGGCGTTTTAAATGCCAAATAATAGGACAATCCACATAGAATTAACGTGTGTAAGTACCAATAAGGACCTATTGGATGTAGGAAGATATGGTCTAAGAGGATGGCAGGCGTTAGATGATTGATGTGTTCCCGAATGGGTAGGAGTGCCGCCATTAACGTGTAACTCGATTCCATAATGGCGTAAGGAATGAATATCCAAAGGAGCGTTTTGCCCAAAGCCGACCATGATTTGCGCACGTTAAAGAGGTAACCAGAAACTAAGAGAAAGCCTGGCATGTGAAAAGTATATACATATTGCTTAGCAACGGGATAGGTGTTACCGATGTAAACAAGGTGGAATGCAATCATTAAAGTTATGAAAACGCATTTGAGGAAGTCGAGTTCTTCCACCCTGGGCTTGGCTTTGTGTAATTGAATTATCATTTGCGCAAAGTTATGAAAAAGGTTGAGAATGACAAAGAAGAGTGTCGGTTTTCCTGTAAGAGTGGGTTTTCTTGTGGTTTTATATTATATGAAGAGAAGGGCGGTAGTTGCTTTGTTTGAGGCTAGATAAAAGGAAAGTGGATGTGTCGAAACCCTTGTTTTGACGCATCCACCTAACTTGTTTGTATGTGTTCAATAGACTTTATCGCCTAGAGAAACGCATGAAATTTACTTTACTTGATATGCTCTTCCGAGTGAAGCATGTGCTCTGGAGAGAGAATCGCATCCAACTTCTCCTTAGAAAGAATATTGTGTTTGAGGACGAGATCATAAACAGAACCACCAGTTTCGAGGGCTTCCTTGGCTATCTTTGTGCTGTTCTTGTAACCGATGTAAGGGTTCAGAGCGGTTACAATACCGATAGAATGCTTCACCATCTCTAGGCATCTTTCCTTGTTCACTGTTATGCCATCGATACACTTCTCACGTAGTGTGTCCATCGCATTAGGCAACCATGTGAGGTCTTCAATGAGGCATTCTGTGATGATAGGTTCCATGACGTTCAACTGGAGCTGACCTGCTTCTGCTGCAATCATGATGGTTGTGTCGTTGCCAATCACCTTGAAGCAAGTCTGGTTAGTGACCTCTGGAATGACTGGATTCACCTTTCCTGGCATGATACTTGAGCCTGGTGCCATAGGTGGGAGATTGATCTCGTTCAATCCACAACGTGGACCAGAAGCAAGCAAACGGAGGTCGTTGCAGATCTTAGATAACTTAACAGCTAGACGCTTCAAAGCGCTTGAGTAACTAACATAAGCACCAGTGTCTGGGGTTGCTTCTACCAAGTCTGAGCCTGCAACAAACTGATACCCGGTTAGCTCTGAGAGCTTTTCTGCACAGATCTTAGGGAATCCTGGGGCAGCGTTCAAGCCTGTTCCAATGGCAGTACCACCCATGTTGATCTCATGTAAAAGAGCTGCATTGCGGTTGAGATTAGCGACTTCCTCCTCTAGAGTGTTTGCGAAGGCGTTGAATTCCTGACCGCTAGTCATAGGCACAGCGTCCTGTAGTTGGGTGCGACCCATCTTGATGATGTTCTTAAATTCATTGCCTTTTTTGCGGAAGGCATTGATTAAGTGGTTCAGAGACTCTATCAGTTTGCTGTTGAGAAGGATGAGAGTTAGACGAATGGTAGTAGGGTAGACGTCATTAGTTGATTGACCACAATTAGCGTGATCATTCGGTGCGCAGTATTGGAACTCGCCCTTCTTATGCCCCATAACTTCGCATGCACGGTTCGCAATCACTTCATTGGCATTCATGTTAACTGACGTTCCTGCACCACCTTGTACCATATCGGTAACGAAGTTCTCATGCATCTTTCCACCAATAATCTCTCGACATGCTTGAGCCATCGCATCAGCTACTTCGTTGCTAATCTCACCTAACTGTCGGTTTGTCTCAAGGGCTGCTAGCTTCACATAAGCTATTGCTGTGACATAGTCAGGATAGTCACACATACGCTTGCGTGATATGTGGTAGTTATTGATGGCACGCTGTGTTTGTACACCATAATACGCCTCTTCTGGTATTTGAAGTTCACCTAGAAGGTCACTCTCAATACGAAATTTCTTTTCTTCCATTGCTTAATTAATATTTTGTTTAGTATTATTTAGTATGCTTTGATACGATACATTAGTATGCTTTAATGCGATACATGAAACCGAGTTCAATGCGGTTTGTATTGTAGTTACTCAATCCGCTAAGAGCTGTGTAATGCACCTTTTTACCTATGTAAGCCAGGAATATGCGTAAGTCTTGGCTCTTTACAGGATAGTATTCAATGCTCCCAATATAGCCATAACTCTTGCGGTAATCCTTGAGCGAGGTGATATCTTTAGCACTGGCAGTCTCATACATACCCTTTAACATTAGGTTCCATTGTGGTGCGAATTGCCAGTTTAACTTTGTGATAAACGAGTTGTAATGCACACCAGCAGCCCATACATTATCGTTATAGAGGGTTGGATTAGTTGATTGCATATCTCTAGAGACTATGCCTAAGCGGTCAACACTATCAAAGGAACCGATATAATCGAAGTACCATTGTAGGTTATCTAGGTTTAACTTCTGCCCTAGGAAGAGCATACGACTATACTTATGACGTGCCTCACTCTGTATTCCCCATGCCCAGCGAGTCTGTAGCTTGTTGCCAAGGAAGCTCCCGTTCCAATTGACAATATAGGTCAGTGGATTGCGGGCGGGCTTTAGCTGGTTAAGTGTAAGTCCATTACCATCTTCATACATGGCGTTCTGACCATACACTTCAGCAAACTTCTCGTTATGAGCATTAGATATTTCAACAGCAATCTCTTGCGTTGGTACTGGGTTATAAGTCACTGTCACGCCTGCAACGAAGTTGTCCATGTTGTTAAGCATATCAGAGTATTGATAGATGAACATGGGGTTCTCATCAAATTCAAAGCCTCCCCAAATCTGACACATCTTACCTGCTTCAACCTTCCAAGCGTCTGAGAACTTATAACCAACCATCATGATGTCGGTTGCCTTAGCAAAGTTATCTTCGCTTTTAGCGTCATTTGCCTTGTTTAAACGGTGCCTGAAACGATAGTAGAGTTTGTCTGTAAGGTTGCCTTTCACCTCTATTCTTAGTTGCTTGTTAGCAAAGCGTGAACTCCAGTCTTTGCTTGCGTCTTGTTCTACTTGCGCACTTGCAGCATAATTGAAGTACACATTAAACATGTCATTGTGCTTCTTTAGCTTCGCAATCTCTTCTGACAAAGACTTGAATTGACCATCACTAGCACCATATCCATGGTTGTCCTGCGCTGTAGCTGTTAGTGATAAAACTAGTAGACAGGCACATAATAGATTCTTTTTCATGCTTTTCAATCTGATTGATAATTGTTTTATATATAAGTATTAGGGCGCTTATTGATAAGTGATAATGAGTAGAAAGCAACGTTTCAGAGCTTTTTCATTTGTGTTTTTGAACCTTCTTGGTTCTTAAAATGAAATCATTTTTATCAGAGAAGTTGCTCTCTACCCCTTATTAATACTCCTATCTAGTATTCATTGAAGTACTGCTGAATCTTTTGCCAATCCTTTGTTTTAGTCAAGGCAAGCATTAGTAGTATTCGAGCCTTTTGTGGATTGAGGTTTAAAGAGGCTACAAAATGATATTTAGCATCGTCTACCTCGCCGTTCAAATTGGTTGGTCCGAACGCAACTCGGCTTGAGCGAACAATCTGGATACCGCTGTTTTGTGCCTTTACTGCTGCTTCGAATACATCTTTATAGAAGTTTCCATCACCTACACCAGCAACTACAATACCATTATACTTGGCATTTACGAATGCTTCAAAGGGTATTGCAGATGCGTTAGCATACCCATATACGATGCCAACTTTGGGTAGTGAGGTTAGAGAAGACACGTCGAACTCTGATGAAAGACCCTGTTTTGCAACTGGTTTATGCAAGAAGTAGGGCTTACCATTGTACACATAACCCATCTCACCATACAATCCTCCCTTGAAAGTAGACACATCTGTGGTGTGAGTCTTTATGAGTGCTTTAGCTTCAAAGAGCTCATTATTCATACAAGCCATCACTCCATGCCCCTTAGATGATGGGTCTACGAGAGTGCAGACACCATTATATAGATTGGCAGGACCATCTGCGCTGATAGCAGTTGATGGTCTCATTGACCCAACAAGCACTACTGGTTTATCTGAATGAACGGTCAATGAGAGGAAGTAAGCCGTTTCCTCCATCGTATCTGTCCCATGCGTTACCAATACACCATCATATCCTTCTTTATTCAAGAGGTCATTAATGCGTTTAGCCAACTTTAGCCAAACCTCATCATTCATATCTTGACTACCGATGTTAACAAGTTGCTCACCTGAAATATCAGCCATTTCTTTCACTTGTGGTACTGCATCTATCAAAGTCTGAACGCCTACTTGTCCTGCTCCATACGCAGAGCTAGTAGCCGATGCAGATACACCTGCTATGGTTCCACCTGTTGCAATAATGCGAATCTTTGGCTTCTGTGCCATGACGACAGTGCTTATGATCAATGCAATCACTGTCATGAATGTAATCTTGAAGATTCTCATAAGAATTTTATTTATTAGTTAAACGTTATTGAGTTAACTGATAGTTGGGGGATTCTTCCCTCTCTTTTCTGTTCTAGTAAGTCCTACTCTTTACAAGAACTGAATGACGAGTACACCCAAGAGGATGGACACTATCGTTGTTATAAAGCCTGGTAATTGGAAACTATGATTGATAACATACTTGCCAATATGCGTTGTTCCAGTTCTATCAAAGTCGATTGCTGCAACCTCTGTTGGGTAGTTTGGCAAGAAGAAATAACCATTGCAAGCAGGGAACATTGCTATCAATAAGAGGGGATTTACGCCTAGAACAATGCCCACAGGATAGAGTGTTGTGACTGTTGCTGCTTGTGAGAATAACATGATACTAAGCACGAAGAGTGCCACAGCAAATAGGATAGGAGCAGAAGTAATCATACTTGACAATGCTGCATTCAATACCTTTTCGTTCCCCATGTAGAATGTGTTTCCCATCCAAGCAATACCAAAGATAGCTACAACAGCATTCATTCCAGCCTTAAAGATGTTGCCATTTACAGCATTGGCTACCTTTGCTTTACCAACGAAAAGGATTAAGGCTGCATCTGACATCATTATCATTTCAATGGTTTGACTCATAGAGACTCCTTCTGGACGAAGGCTCGGAACGAAGCCAAACACTACAACCAAAGCAACTCCAAAGAGGAATGCGAAGACGGAACGTTTTGCCTCGGAACCACACTCTAAAGTAGACTCTTGAACGTTCTTAGCGTCTTCTTCTGGGTTGATAAGACCCTTTGCTATACGTCTCTTATACTCTGGATCGTCTACTAACTCTTTACCTACATGGTTCTGAACAAAGGCTGCCACAATGATAGATATTAGAGCCGTTGGAATACAGATCATTAAGACTGTCCCTAATTCAATGCCCTTTGCTCCGAGTAAATCTTGGCTTATTAATGCTGCTGTTGCTGCACTAACTGGACTACAAGTAATACCCAAAGAGGCTGCAATAACGCTCAGACTCAAAGGGCGTTCAGGCCTTATTTTGTTTGCTTGAGCAATCTCTGAGATAATAGGTAAGAGTGAATAAGAAGTGTGAGCAGTTCCTGCTACGACACAGAAGAGCCAACAGGTGATAGGACCAAAGTATGTGATATGTGTCGGATGCTTATGTAGAAATTTAGCAGCAACGCCCACTAAGTACTCCAAACCACCAGATGCCTGCAGTGCAGCAGCAGCCGTAATCACTGATACGATAATCATCATTACATCAATAGGAGCATTTCCTGGAGCCAGTCCGAAGCCGTAAACCAAGATGAAAACACCTATCATACCATAAATACCGAGGCCAATACCTCCCACACGAGCACCTATGAAAATAAGTGCCAAAATAATGAGTAGTTGTATAATTACTATTGTTGTAACCATTTCGAGATGATTATATTCTGTGAAGTGAGTTGTTTTTACAAAAGTAGGAAATTTATTAATACAAGTACTGGAGATGGCTAATAAAGATAAAGTGTTTAACAATCTTTAGTATCAGAAAGTAATCATCAAGATCATAGATAAGTGTTATTTGCGGATTAGAAGTGACATTCTGACAATTATTCTAAAAGTATTCTCGTGTCAAGAACATATACATTAGGAATACAGGTAAAGGTTCTTCTATAGTTTAACTCATATTCTTTATAATGCTTCTGGTTAAATGACAGAATAGAAGCGAAGCGTCTTTAACTGCCAACCAATGGTGTGTTTAGCCTTTAAGAAAATGATAAAAATAATATTAAAAACCTATTCGTCTTCAGAAATAAATGCTACTTTTGCCTATAATATGAGATTAATAAGAAAACTTTTCACGCTTTTGTCGCTGTTTGCCTTTGCTTCGGCTGCAATGGCACAAGACCATATTAACCCTGAAGATCGTGTTGTTGACATGAACTCTCCGACGTTTGTTCCGATGGTACACATCGGTAAAGCGAAGGTAGGAAGCGATAGTATTCAATACGTAAGGACAAGTAATGTGTATGTATTTCCGCCTATGGAGTTCAAAGATAAGGCTCAGGAAACGGCATATTATCGCTTGGTTTATAACATCAAGAAGGTTCTTCCTATTGCTAAAGAGTGTCATCAAATTATTCTCGAGACGGGTGCTTACCTCGAAACTATCCCTACAAAGAAGGAAAGAGATGAGCACATGAAGCGTGTGGAAAAGGAGATTTGGAACACGTATAAGCCTCGCATGAAGAAGTTAACATTCACTCAAGGCAAGTTACTCATCAAACTCATTGACCGTGAATGTAACTCTACTTCCTACGAACTAGTGCAAGCTTTCCTTGGTCCTGTTCGTGCTGGTTTCTATCAAGCGTTCGCTTGGGCGTTTGGAAGTAGCCTAAAGAAGCGTTATGATCCACAAGGAGCTGATCGTCTTGTTGAGCGTATTGTACTGCAAGTTGAGGCTGGTCAATTATAGTGGCAAGCCTTAACTATTACCCTGAATACACTTAGCTATACAGCAGAAGAGACTTATTAAATTTGAAAAATAGACTATTTTATTTTCGCTTTTAGTCTATTAATCTGTAGTTTTTAGTCTATTTTTATATCTGATAAACGCCTTTTCCCACTTTACATCAGGTTCTTTTCCTTCGTTGAAGGATGTTTCTTGGAGGATAGAAGAGGGTAGGGAGGACTGTGCAAAGCTTCATTCGGGGTAGCAATAGATGAGCTTTAATCTTTTAGGGAACGCTTTTCACTTGGCTTGAAAACATATAATATGAAAGAAGGCTAGCGTCTTTGAGATTACTCAAAGAGCTAGCCTTATATGGAAAAAACTTCTTTCTCTTATTTAGTATATAGAACTTGAATGATGGTCTGACCCACTGCCTGCAGTGTATTCTTATCAATGTGTTCCATCGTATCATTGATGGTGTGCCACGTAGGACCAAAGCTGCTCTGTGCGCAATCAGGGTAGTATGGGATAATATCTATCGTTGGTATACCTGCATTCTGGTTCACTGGGATATGGTCATCAGTAATCATTCCACCTGGAGAATCAGGGAAGTAAGAGCTAAAACCAGCCGACTTTGCTGCTGCCCACACCTTCTCAACAATGTTATTAGCGTATTGCTGCGACATTCCTTCACGATAGAACTGAGCGCCTTCACCGCCTACCATGTCCAAGAGAATGCCATATTCGGGCTTGATAGTGCCTGGGAAGTGCAGAGAATAGTACTGCGCACCGAGTGCCCAGCTGTCTCCTGTGTCCTTATAGTTGGTCTCCCACTGTGGAACTCCCCAATCCTCGGCATCGAAACAAACGAAGTCTACACCCATAGTAAACTTCTTATCTGCCTGTAACTGGCGTGCAATCTCAAGCATAACAGCAACTCCACTTGCGCCATCATTGGCTGCCATGACTGGTTTACGGTGGTTGGTAGAGTCTGGATCATTGTCTGCCCAAGGTCTACTATCCCAGTGTGCGCAGAGAAGAACACGTTTCTTTGCCTGTGGGTTGAGCCTAGCAATGATGTTAGTAGACTTTAGAACTGTTCCGTCATAGCCCTTTAAGTCTGCCTTTTGTTCCTCTACTTCACATCCAAAACGCTTGAATTGCTCCACAATCCACTTGCCGCATTGCTCATGGGCAGTAGAGTTCATGGTGCGAGGACCGAACTCGCATTGCGCAGCAGTGTATGCGTAAGCAGAGTCGGAATTGAACTTTGGACCAATAGGATGCGCTGTTGTAGCGGTATCTGCATCCGATGTCGTATTGTTATTACTTGCTTTTCCTTTGCATCCATAGGCTACGCTCGTCAGAGTGAGGGCTATGATGCACCCTAAAAGAATCCTTATTTTTGTTTTCATCATTGTTTATTGTAATCAAAAAAACTATCTTACACTCTGCACGCGAGCCATGACACGCAGCCAGTTACCACCCCATATCTTCTCTATATCACGTTCGCTATACTTGCGACGCAATAGTTGTAAGGTGAAGTTAATCATCTCGCTGGCATCAGCTAAGCCCCTTATCGTACCATCACCATCGAAGTCGGTGCCTATTCCTACATGGTCAATACCCATGATATCAATGGCATGTTCGAGGTGAGCAATAGCATCCATAATGGTTGCCTCACCGTCCTTCTTAAGGAATCCATGATACATAGTTATATGTGCAACACCGCCCTTCTTTGCCAGAGCACGCATCTGATCGTCAGTGAGGTTACGGGGTACATCACATAGAGCTTTACTATTGGAATGACTGCAGACTATCGGTTGTGTACTGATGTCAAGAGCGTCATAAAAGCTCTTCTCACCCCCATGACTCAAGTCGACCATGATACCATTTCGATTCATCTCTCTTATGACTTCCTCACCAAACTTACTAACTCCTCCATGCGTATTACAGCCTCGTGCCGAGTCACAAATATCGTTATCTCCGTTGTGACAAAGCGTGATGTAAACCACACCTCGTTGTGCGAAGTGCTTGATGTTCTCGATCTTATGCTCCAAAGCTAAGCCATTCTCTATGGCAAACATAATACTCTTGCGCCCCTTGCGCTTGTCTTCGTAGAGGTCGGAAGGAGTGCGAGCTATACTGATGTAACGCTGGTTCTGCTTCACAATCTCTTCTATCTTGTCGAAGATGAGATCAGCATATACCGCTGGAGAAAGATGGTCGAGAGCCTTAGAGAGAGTAGGGTTGTAATGCTTCAATCCAGCGACATCAATCTTAGAAGAGAAGCTCTCTCCAATCTTTGGTTGTGGAAGATAAGCAGCCATCGTTACGGCATCTTGATGTCCTTCTGTCATCTTATGAAGGTCGTAGAGAATACGTGGGTCGCGTTGGTCAAAACGCACTCCTTGAGGGAAGAACATCGGTGTGTCGCAGTGCGTGTCGAGTGTTAGAACACGCTTATGAAGCTGCTTGGCGATATAGAAGTTGTTAGCTTGTGTGACCAACCAAAGGAATAGTTTGCCTCCATCCTCACCCAAACACTCAGGGTGCCACTGCACTCCCATGATGGGTTTAAACTCTGTGCTCTCCATTGCCTCGATAACTCCATCAGGTGCAACAGCCGTTACTCGAAAGCGTTTACCTGGTGTTTTGACAGCTTGATGATGGAAGGAATTGACGTAGATGCGCTCTTCCTTGTAGAGAGCATAGAGTATTGACGACTTGTTAATCGTAATGCTATGCGTCCTCTCACTGCGTTCTGCGTCTTGAGAATGCTTGATGGTTGCGGCATGGAAGGTTGTGATTGTTTTATCCTTAGCTAATTTCTTCTCAACAGTAGCATCTGTTCTGATATATTCCTCATAGATATCCTGTTGTACAGAACCACCCAAGGCAGCAGCAAGTGTTTGTATTCCTCGACAGATACCCAGCATAGGTATCTGGCGATTGAAGGCTAATCTAGTAAGCATGAGTTCGGCTTGATCACGCTCAGCATTGATACCATGGAGATGAGTAGAGGGCTCTTCGCCTACCCAAAGTGGGTTTATATCAGCACCACCAGTCAATAGTAGTCCATCAAGATGGTCTAGTGTATTGACAAGAACATCCTTATCAGCAACTGGCGGGATGAGTATTGGAATGCCACCAGCGGTTACTACTTGTTTATAATAGACGTCTCTTAATGTGGCATCACGCTCTGTAAAGTTGGTCGTGATACCTATTATCGGCAGACGCTTTGCCTCGGGGTAAGTCGCATACACCTTGTCAAGATGCGACTGAAGGTCGTATTTCATCTTTCCGCTCTATGTTCTATAATTCGTTATATCGTTGTTATCAAGTCTAAAGCAGGCTTATAGTTCTTCTGTAATTGGTATTTCACGCTTGATACTCTGCTCTAATGAGATGAGAGTCTCCGTTGATACAACCCCTGGAATGCCCTGTAGTTGGTTGTTAAGGAGGTCCATTAATTGCTCATTATCACGTGCATATAGCTTTAAAAGAATGGTATATGGACCAGTTGTGAAGTGACATTCCACCACCTCGGGGATGGCACTAAGACGCTCAACTACCTTTTTATACATAGAACCACGTTCTAGGTTGAGGCCGATGTAAGTACAAGTTGTATAGCCCAAGCTCTTTGGGTTGACATCAAAACCACTCCCCGTGATAGCTCCATTCTCGATGAGGTGTTGTACACGTTGATGTATTGCAGCACGCGAAACACCGCATTGTGCGGCTACATCTTTGAATGGCATACGTACATTCTGCGATAGAATGCTTAAGATCTTCTTGTCTAATCGATCTACTTTCTCCATCTCTTTCTATTGATATACTTGATTTGTTATGTTGTTGAAAACGCTTATTTGAAGTAGAGCAAAAGTAGATAATAATTATTGAATAGGCAACAAAATGACAAACAAAATGCACCTCTTGGGTGCATTTTGTCTATATAGAAGCTAATAGTAAGGTCTTTCTTTGCCCATTAGCTTACGTTTCTTAATATCGAGGAAAGCGCCTCTAGACTTTATTTACCAGCCTTTGAAGATGCTTTCTTTGCGCTCTTTGGCTGAGATTTCTTCGCTGTCTTGCTATCCTTCTTAGCCTCGGTTTCCATAGAGGGAGTTGGCTGTGAAGATTTTACCACATGCACTCCATCAATGTCTTTAAGCTCCAATGTGAAGATAAGAGTTGAATAAGGAGCGATGTCGCGACCTGCTCCACGCTCACCATAAGCCAAGTTGTAAGGGATAAAGATTTCCCACTTAGAACCTACGGGCATAAGTTGTAAAGCCTCAGTCCAGCCCTTGATGAGCCCACCAACGTTGAAGGTGTCGAACTCGGTGCCGTGTTTTGCGGTTGAATCGAATACCTTTCCGTCGATAGTCTTGCCTTCATAGATTACCTGAACATCGTCGGTAGCCTTTGGAATGGCGCCTGTACCCTTCTTAATAATGCGATATTGCAAGCCACTAGGGAGCGTTACGACCCCTTCTTTAGCCTTGTTTTCAGCCATGAAAGCCTCGTTCTTTGCTTTATTCTCAGCCTCTCTTTGCTGTCTGATAGCTATCTCTTGTTCCTTAAAGAACTTTGCTGCGGTTGCAGGAGACATCGTTGTTGAGTCCTTGGACATAGCTGCTACGATTCCACTATATAGTATCTCTGTGTTAACTGGGCTCTTTGACTCTTCGAATTGACTAACCATATTCGGGAGCAAACGGCTTTCTATCTGGCGACTAACGGCTATTCCTACTCCATAAGCAGCAAAGTTCGCATCCTTGCGTTTGCAGATTCCTTCCTTCAAGCCCCTGATGAAGTCGGGCATTAACTCCTTTGTTATACCGAATTGTTGCTCAAGATAGGCGTCTAAGCCGTTTGACATGGTCATACCTGTTGCGTAACTCAATGAATCGGCAGCACTCTTCAATACGATAGGTGCCGTCTTGCAAGCCTCTGAACACTCTGTTGTAGCTTTGTTCTTCTTATCTTTTTTCTTACTCTGAGCGCTTGCTGTGTTAAAAGCTGAGCCTGCCGCAATAAGCAGAGCCAGCATGATTACTTTCTTCATAACCAATATTTGTTTAATTAAAGATGTTTCCCTCTCCAATAGACGTTGCTTGATTGGACTCGTGTTTCCAACTGATTATACACGTCTGTATAACTGATTATACTCGTGTGTATAATTGATTATACTCGTGTGTATAATTGATTATACACGTCTGTATAATTGATTATACTAGTGTGTATAATTCCCTATTCTATAAGAGATGATTGTTTACTTAAAAGGAGATGATTGAAAGAAGGTCAGGCTATGCACCTGACCCTCCTTATTTATTATCTTAAGATGTCTTGGAATTACTTTGCTGGCTTACCGCTAACCTGCTCTGGCATACCAGCAGGCATACCTGGCTGACCTTGTGGAGCCTTCTCAATACCCAACAACTCAACAGTGAACACAAGTGTTGAGAATGGTTTGATGTCTGGGCTAGGCTGTTGCGCACCATAAGCAGCACTATAAGGGATTGTAATCTCCCACTTAGAACCAACTGGCATAGTGGTCAATGCAGCTGTAAAACCAGGTATTACACCACCTACAGGCATAGTTGCATCATTGCGTTGATCAAATACCTTGCCCTCGATAGTCTTACCAACATAGTTGATTTTCACTACATCAGAAGCCTTTGGAACAGCGCCATTTCCAGCCTTAAGTTCTTTAATCTGTACACCCTGCGCAATGGTCTTTACGCCTGGTTTCTTTGCATTAGCAGCCATGTAAGCATCGCTCTTCTTCTTGTTAGGACCGTATGTCTTCTCAGCGTTCTTCATCTGAATTGCCTTTGAAGTAGTCTGCTCTATGTTACGAGCCTGCTCAACAGTCATCTTCTGATTCTTGCCCTTTGCACTTGCAGCAAAGCCTGCCAAGAAGTTCTTCAGAGAGATAGTCTTGGTTGAATCATCACCAAAGATCTGGCGGTTAATCTGCTGTTTAATGACCATATTCATCTGCTGTCCAACACCGATACCAGCGTTATAAGCAGCCTTCTTCTTGTCATCTGCACCCTGAACACCATCGTTCATACCCTTGATGAACTCGTCGATGTAAGCGGTATCAATCTGCATCTGCTGTAGATACTGCTTAACACTTTGACCTTGGTCAATACCGAATGCGTAGCTTAAAGAGTCTACATCAGACTTCAAATCCTCCTTAGGAGCAGAATTGCCACAGGCTGTGAAGCCTACAGCTGCCATAGCCATTGCGGCTAAAAGATAAACTTTCTTCATTTATTTTATTGTTTAGTTTTTAGGCATTAATATATGTTCTGTAGGGCTATCATAAATCATTAGGAGTACTTATAACGCCCTAGCAGATATTAATTTATAATACTTTGAGTAATTCAACATCGAATACAAGGGCTGCAAATGGTGGTATCTGTGCACCTGCGCCACGCTCTCCATAAGCGAGATTGTAAGGTATGAAGAAGCGATACTTAGCCCCTTCCGACATCAACTGTACGCCTTCTGTCCATCCAGCAATGACTTGGTTGAGTCCAAAAGTGGCTGGTTCGTTACGTTGATAGGAGCTATCAAAGATCGTCCCATCGATAAGTGTACCCTCATAGTGGCACTTTACCTGGTCAGTTGCGCTTGGTTTCTTACCATTACCCTCCTTTAGTACTTGGTACTGAAGACCTGATGGCAATACAACCACACCCTCTTTCTTTGCGTTCTCAGCCAAGAATGACTCTCCAGCAGCCTTTGCTACCTTTCCAGCCTCAGCCGCCGCAGCACGTTGCTTTTCCTCTTGTTCCTGGAAGAAAGCCTGTACTAAGGATTGTGCCTCAGCGTTATTAACCTTCAAAGGAGTGCCTGATATTACATCTTTAACAGCCTGTGCGAAGTCGTCGATATTTAATCCCTTCGCTCCCATACCAGCGAGTTGGGAACCGATACCGATGCCCAGTGCATAGCTTAATTTATCCATTTTAGTTCTTGAAGTTATTTATTATTAATGTGCAAAGATACTATTTTTTAAGGTATTGAATCACATTAATCGAATTAAAATAACTAAATTTGTGGAATAGAAACAAATGTAAGGTCGTATGAAGAAAGTAGTATTCTTAACGGGTGCAGGTATGTCTGTCGAAAGCGGCTTCAAGACTTTTCGTGGTAACGATGGGCTTTGGGAAGATTATCCCGTTGAGCAAGTAGCCTCACACGAAGGCTGGGAAGCAAATCCAACATTGGTTAACAACTTCTATAATAAGCTCCGAAGGAAACTTTACACAGCATTGCCTAATAAGGGGCATCAGCTGATTAAGGAACTAGAAAAGGCTTACGATGTGGTTGTTATCACGCAGAATGTGGATAATCTACACGAGAAGGCAGGGTCGAAGAAGGTTATTCATTTGCATGGCGAACTATCTAAGGTGTGCTCAAGTAACGACCCTTACGACTCGAGATATATAAGGGAATTGCCCCCAGAAGATTGTGAGGTAGCTCCCGGAACACTGGCTGGTGATGGTTCTCTGGAGCGTCCTTTCATTGTATTCTTTGGTGAGGCTGTACCCATGATAGAGCCTGCTATGGAGGAAGCTGCACAAGCAGATGTGTTCGTTATCATCGGTACTTCGCTGAATGTCTACCCTGCGGCAGGGCTCGTGAGATATGTTCGTCCAGGTGTCCCCATCTATCTCATCGACCCTGATAACGCTCCTGCAGGGAGTGCTGGACACGTCATTCACATTCAAAAGGGGGCTAGTGAAGGAATGGAAGAATTAATAAAGTTATTATAAAAGAACATCCACATTCATTGCAGCTACTCGATGAGTTTCGAAGGAGATGTGGCTTGGATGTGAAATAAAAGAGTATGAAAAGACTATTATCATTAGTTATCATTGCGTTGATGGCATTGCCTATTATGGCGCAGAAAAACGTTTATAAGTTCAGTGTAAAGGATGGCAATGAGAAGACCATCAAGTTGAAAGAGTACAAAGGAAAGGTGTTACTCATTGTAAACACAGCCACAAAGTGCGGCTTTACACCACAATATGAAGCCTTACAAAAGCTCTATGATACTTACAAGGATCGTGGTTTTGTCATCCTAGATTTCCCTTGTAACCAATTTGGAGCACAAGCGCCTGGATCGCTCAAGGACATCCACTCTTTCTGTACGGGTACTTATGGTATTATGTTCCCACAGTTTGCTAAGATCGTAGTAAATGGTAAGAGCGAGTCACCCTTGTACACTTACCTTAAGGTGCAACAGCCTTTTAAAGGTTTCGATACGACCACTCAGATTGGTAAATACCTTGATGAAAAGTTTAAGGCAGACAACCCTAACTATGCAAAAGACCCTAGTATCAAGTGGAACTTCACGAAGTTCCTCGTTGATAGAGATGGTCATGTCATTGATCGTTTTGAGCCTACTGCAGATATGAAAGACGTTGAGGCAGGTGTTAAAGCGGCTTTGAAATTGTAGAGAAAGCCCCACTCTGTCGCCCCGAAAAGCCCCACCCAACCTCCCCAAAAGGGGGAGGAGTGCCTAACGGAAGTCGGTTGGGTTATATAGTGGGAAGGGGTCGTTAGTGTGTAACAAAGTTGTGCCTCGTAAGCAAGAACGATAAGAATGAAAACAAAGAAACGCCCTTCTCGGATGGAGAAGGGCGTTTCTTTGACATGAAGAGAGGCTTTCTTTACATCAAAGAAAGCCTCTCTTCATATCCTACTATAATCTTCTCAATTTGAGAAGTATGCCATATTCTATCTAAATCGTCGTTGGTGTCTGTTCTTTATGTGCCTTACGTTTCACCTTAAACTTATCGAATCCCTTACCGAAAACACCCATTACTTGACTCTGTGTAACGAATGCGTCAGGGTCAATCTCATCTATCATACGATAAACGTAAGAGGCTTCTCGTTGGCGTGTAACCACGATTACAACCTTTAAGTCATGCCCCGTATAATAGCCCTTAGCGTCAATAATGGTGCTGGTGCGGTGAGGTTGGTCTTGAGATATCATATCGCATATTTCCTTATAACGCTCAGAAATAATCAAGAACTGCACTGACCTGCGACTTGAATTGATGACTTGATCAAGTACGAAGGACGTTATAATGAGGTTTACATAGCCATAAATCACTTGCTCCCAACTATGAAGAACGACGTAACTACCAGTTACGATCGTCATATCAACCAATAGGATGACCCGACCTAACGATATATCGCGATACTTGTTGACGATAGCTGCAACGATATCAGAGCCACCTGAGCTTCCGTTATACGATAGTCCGAAAGCAAGACCAACACCACAAAAGACTGCTCCGATGATTGCTGACATGAAAGGTTGCCCATGCAAGAGCATTGGATGAGGGAAGGCTTGGCTCAAGACATTCACTAAGATGGTAAGAACTACTACACCATAAATGGTGCGAATACAGAACTTTAAGCCTAAAACCTTTAGTGCCACAGCTAGTAAAATAGCGTTCAGACAGAAGTAAGTCCAGCTTACGGGGATTCCATTTCCCCAATAGATGATAGATGCAAAACCTGCTACACCACCATTGCCAATGTGGTTGGGCAATAGAAAGATAGTCCAACCGATTGCGTAGAAGAGCATTCCTGCGGCTATCATGATGTAGTCGAGGATCTCACGATAAAGTAGTTTCTTGTTCATTCTGTTGATCATACGTATAAGGATAAAGCGTTAGTTCATGTTGCAAATTTAGATAAATTTTCCGAAACAAAGCACCTGCACGGAAAAAATACACTACCTTTGCAGAAAATAAATAGCACTTGTAAAGAGCATAGGTCATATATCCAATTTGATAAAGAGTATATAACTGGAATCTTACAAACACTCAATAGATATTGAACGAGCCGTTTTGTCCCTACATAAGGATGTTTGACACGTTCGCAAGTACTCTTTTTTTCTAAAATAGAAAGATAACATGTCGGAAGATTTTGATATACATGAAGAGAGGATCTCATCGGCTGAGAAAGACTTTGAGAACGCTCTCCGCCCATTGAAATTCGATGACTTTAGTGGACAGCAGAAGGTTGTTGAGAACCTTCGAGTGTTCGTTGAAGCAGCGAAGTATAGGGGAGAACCACTCGATCATACGCTCTTGCATGGTCCACCAGGACTGGGTAAGACGACGTTGAGTAATATCATAGCAAACGAGTTAGGCGTTGGCTTTAAGATAACTTCTGGTCCAGTGCTTGATAAACCAGGTGATTTGGCTGGTATTCTGACGTCATTAGAACCCAACGACGTGCTCTTTATTGATGAAATTCATCGTCTTTCGCCTGTCGTTGAAGAGTATTTATACTCTGCAATGGAGGACTATCGCATCGATATAATGATTGATAAGGGACCTTCAGCACGTTCCATACAGATTGATCTGAACCCTTTTACACTTGTCGGAGCCACTACTCGCAGTGGACTTCTTACTGCTCCGCTTCGTGCGAGGTTTGGTATTAACCTGCATCTAGAGTATTATGACCCCGAAACAATACAACGTATCATCAAGAGGTCGGCGTATCTTTTGAAGGTCCCAATCGTTGATGAGGCTGCTGTTGAGATTTCTCGACGTTCGCGTGGGACGCCTCGTATTTGTAACTCATTGCTTCGGCGTGTGAGAGACTTCGCTCAGGTGAAGGGCAATGGAACGATAACTCCAGAAATAGCAATGATGTCCTTGCAGTCATTGAATATTGATCAATATGGTTTGGATGAGATCGATAACAAGATACTACTTACCATTATTGACAAGTTCAGAGGTGGTCCTGTTGGCGTATCAACCATTGCTACTGCCATTGGAGAGGACGCTGGAACGGTTGAGGAGGTGTACGAACCATTCTTGATTATGGAAGGTTTCATCAAGAGAACACCGCGTGGGCGTGTTGCAACTCAGCTTGCTTATGACCATTTAGGGCGCAACTCTTTTCATGACAACCCGCTCCAGCCTGGATTATTCGACCAATAAGAAAGTTGTTATCTATTTGGTTTTCTAATGGAAATAAACTATATTTGCGGTAGAAACAAGGAGGTAAACATGAATAGAACAATAAGTATTCCTGCTGCTGATAATGCTCTCTTGGAGATGTTGGCACAGAAGATTAGGTGGGAGATAATAGATGAATAAAGGACTCTTCGTTGGTAGTTTCGATCCATTTACTATTGGGCACGACTCTATAGTACGCCGTGCTTTACCGCTCTTCGACCATATTATCATTGGTGTAGGGGTGAATGAGCGGAAGAAGTGTATGTTGAGTGCAGAGGAGCGAGTGAAGCGTATCAAGCGTCTCTATGCTGATGAGCCAAAGATTGAAGTACGGGCATATAGCGACCTAACCATCGATTTCGCTCGTAGAGAGCAAGCGACATATATTATAAAAGGTGTTCGCAGTGTGAAAGACTTCGAATATGAACGGGAGCAAGCAGATGTGAATAGACTCTTATCGGGCGTTGAGACAATCTTTCTCTATGCTGAACCGCAGCTGTCAAGCATTAGTTCTACTATGGTGAGAGAGCTTCAACACTTTGGAAGAGATATATCGGAGTTCCTTCCAAAGGGGTATTAACAAGAATAGAAAAACAACTGAAGCAAATGATTACATATAGTGCAGAAGGCGTAAAAATGCCTAAAATCAGGAAACGTGATACTTCTCGTTGGATTAAAGCAGTCGCTGCTACCTACGGAAGGAAGGTCGGGGAAATAGGGTATATGTTTGTTGATGACGAGAAGATACTCGAAGTGAACAATGAGTACTTAGGGCATGATTATTATACGGATGTTATTACCTTCGACTATGATGAGGGTGATGTACTCAATGGCGATCTTGTAATTTCACTCGATACAGTGCGTTCCAATGCTGAACTATTTGGTAAGTTGTATGAAGAAGAGCTGTTTCGTGTTATCATACATGGCATACTTCATCTCTGTGGAATCAATGACAAGGGACCAGGCGAACGTGAGATAATGGAAGAGAATGAGAACAAGGCACTTGCATTGTTACGTCAGATGGAATCCGAAGAAGGTGTTTCGTTTATAAGATAAGGTTCTATTTCTGGAGGTTGATACACCTTATTAATATAGCGCATACACGATAAAAGGGGAAAAGGATAATGCTTATTGAGCAAGTCCTTTTCCCCTTTTATAGAATAGGAGAATCTTACTTCACTCCTTATTCTTTATCACTTGCGAGTTTAACAGCCTTATTCACAATGTCACTCTGTTCGTTCCAAACACGGTAGTATTCGTTCATATCCCATAGGTCACGTGCTACGAGTGCTTTTAATTGAACTTTGATATAAGGCATGGTAGCCGTTAGTTCTGCCTTATCCTTTGGTTCCACCTTCTCTTTCTTGCCCTCTGCTATGATCGTGTCAAGCAATGATTGTGGTACTACGTAATTCTTATTGAAGGTGTCAAACGATTTATAAAGTCCTTTCAGAGTTGTTCTGTTTGCATCAACATACTTCAGATAAGCATTCATAATGATGTTCTTTGCAGCCAAGAGACGATGATATTTCGTGTATTTAGTTGTATCTAAAGGCACGAAGTAATCGGGCATAATGCCACCGCCACCATATACTACTCGATGGTTACGAAGCGTGTAGAACTTCTGAGAAGTATCAAAGTGAATACTATCAGGATTGGTTAGTTCACCATGTTTCAGGCGTTTCTCAAGATCCATCTCATAGTCTTTCAAGTCGCCTTTCTTGTATGGTTTCTGAATACAACGACCGCTTGGTGTATAATAATGGGCGATAGTCAAGCGCATCATACTACCATCAGGGAAGTCGAAAGGACGCTGAACAAGCCCCTTGCCAAAGGTTCTGCGCCCAACAACTGTGCCTCGGTCGTTATCTTGAATAGCCCCCGTAACAATCTCTGCAGCCGATGCAGTGAACTCATTCACAAGTACATAAACACGTATCTTTTGTAGTCTTCCATTGCCAATAGCCTTGTAGTTCTGGCGTCGCACATTGCGTCCTTCGGTATAGACAATCATCTCGTTATCCTTTAGGAACTCATTGGCAATCTGTACGGCAGCCTGAAGATAACCGCCACCATTGTCTTGTAAGTCGAGTATCAGGCTCTTCATACCTTGCTTCTCAAGCCCCCTTACGGCATCCATGAACTCCTCGTGAGTCTTCATACCAAAGCTCTCTAAGCAAATATAACCCACAGTTGGGCGAATCATATAGGCTGCGTTGAGTGTATGAACAGGTATCTTATCACGTGTGACAACGAATGTTAGGATACCATTGACGCCTCGACGCACAATACCTAACTTCACCTTCGTTCCCTTCTTACCACGTAGCATCTTCATGATGTCGATACGTGGCATCTTTACTCCAGCTATTGTAGAGTCGTTCACACTGACGATACGGTCGCCCGCAAGGATTCCCACCTTCTGAGAAGGACCATTCACGATGGGTTGAATCACCACTAACGTGTCCTCAATCATGTTAAATTGGACGCCAATACCCTCGAAGTCGCCCTGTAAAGGCTCATTCATTGCCTTCGTTTCCTTAGCATCTGTATAAGTGGAGTGCGGGTCTAAGCCCTTTAACATCCCTCTTATGGCATCTTCCGAGAGCTTCTGTTCATTCACGGAATCCACATAGAAGTTAGTGATAGCCATCTCTGCTATCTGCAACTTACGTAAGGGTGAGTCGCTCTTAAGCTGCGCTGACAATGGTAAAAAGCTAAAGAAGCAAAGGAGTGAAAGATAGATATACCTTTTCATAGACTATTATTGTAAATTAATGAAACTCTATTTCGTTGAAAGACAACGCAAGGGAATAGTGTTCGAGTTCCTGCTCTTGTCTTTCTATCTTGTTGTTGTTATGATTTGTTGTTGCTTGTTTAATAGCATGTTCATGAGGATTGCAGAGCAAGTAGACGGCTTATTCTAATAGAACTAACGTCTCCTTTAAGAGAACACTCGACTGATTTGGAAAATTAGTCGAGTGTTTTAAAAAATCAGTCGACTGATTTGAAAGTCCCTATCGACTATGCTTTAGAGACGAGAAGATAGTAAATTAGCTTTATGACGAAGCCCTCCTTTACATCTCCCCTTGCTCTTCTGGCAAGTCCTCTTCGATTACGAGGTTGTCAATGATGAAGTTTTGACGCTCCATAGTGTTCTTTCCCATATAGTACTCAAGCAACTTTGCAACTTGATCATTCTTATGGAGTGTGACCTGCTCAAGGCGCATGTCGGGTCCTATAAAGTGTGCGAACTCATCAGGGGAAATCTCTCCAAGACCTTTGAATCGTGTTATCTCTGGTTCTGGACCAAGCTCGTTGATAGCTGCTACACGCTCCTCTTCAGAGTAACAATAACGTGTAATAAAGTCGTTCTTCTTCTCTCCTTTCGCACGACGAGCGTCGGCATCAGCAATAACCTGCTTATCCTTGATTTTTGTTCGACGGTTGCGAACACGGAAGAGGGGCGTCTGAAGGACATATACATGCCCTTTCTTTATCAGCTCAGGGAAGAACTGAAGGAAGAAAGTAATTATCAGTAAGCGAATGTGCATACCGTCGACATCGGCATCCGTAGCCACTATCACCTTATTATATCGGAGTGAATCGAGTCCGTCCTCAATATCGAGCGCAGCCTGAAGAAGGTTGAACTCCTCATTCTCATACACTACTTTCTTTGTCAATCCAAAGCAGTTAAGCGGCTTTCCACGCAATGAGAAGACTGCTTGTGTGTTGACATCACGACTCTTAGTGATACTTCCGCTGGCTGAATCACCCTCTGTTATAAAGATAGAACTCTCCTCCTTTCGATCGTTCTTCACGTCACAATAGTGTACACGACAGTCACGTAACTTACGGTTATGGAGGTTGGCTTTCTTCGCTCTCTCACGTGCCAACTTCGTTACACCAGCCATTGCCTTACGTTCCCGTTCGGTTTCTTTGATCTTACTCTCCAATATGTCGGTGAAATCCTCCTTGTGTATGTGAAGGTAATTATCGACATTTGTCTTAATAAAGTCGCCTACGTACTTGTTAATCGTCTCTCCATCGGGAGCCATAAGGGTTGAACCTAACTTGATCTTAGTCTGTGATTCAAACACAGGTTCCTCAACGTTAACAGCGATAGCAGCCACTAATCCGTTACGAATATCACCATATTCATACTTGCCGAAGAACTCTTTAATGGTCTTGGCAATATGCTCCTTGAAAGCAGTCTGGTGTGTACCGCCCTGTGTAGTGTGCTGTCCATTCACGAAGGAGTAGTACTCCTCGCCATATTGATTGGTGTGTGTGAAAGCTATCTCAATATCCTCTCCCTTCATGTGAACGATAGGATACAATGGATCTCCCGTCATGTTATCCGTCAGCAAGTCCTTTAGTCCATGCCTACTCAATATGCGTCTACCATTGTACATGATGGTTAGCCCCGTATTAAGATACGTGTAGTTGCGGAGCATCTCCTCGACTATGTCATCATGGAAAGAGTAGTTTTTGAATAGCGTGTTATCAGGTTCAAAGTAGATGTAAGTACCACTCTCATCGTTAGTCTTCTTTGTTTTATCACTTTGAAGATTACCTTTTTCAAACGAGAGCGCACGTACCTTACCCTCACGGAAGCTCTTCACCTCGAAGTGCGAACTAAGTGCATTAACAGCCTTGACACCGACTCCGTTCAATCCGACACTCTTCTTGAATGCCTTAGAATCGTACTTACCACCCGTATTCAGCACTGATACCGCTTCAACGAGCTTTCCCTGTGGAATACCACGACCATAGTCACGCACGCTAACACGCAGGTTGTCCTCGATATCTATCTCTATTCTATCGCCCGCATTCATCTTAAATTCATCGATAGAGTTGTCTATGACTTCCTTTAAAAGCACATAGATACCATCCTCGGGCAACTTTCCATCACCTAAACGACCGATGTACATGCCCGGACGGGTACGTACATGTTCCATATCCGATAGGTGTCGGATGTTGTCATCGGTGTATTCTACGGGTTTAACTAATTCGTCCATAAATATTAAAAGCTCACTTTCAATCCCTCTCTGAACGGAGAGGAGAGTTGTATGTTACCATGTGTGAGGAAAGGAACATACACTCTTTTGTCAGATAGAAGCTACTTAATTAATCTAAAATTAATGTATAACTAAACAATAACTATTATACCGAGACGAAAGGACTGAAGATCGAATTATTCACCTCCCCCTGCCCTTGTTTCAGGTGTGAGAGTGAGACTTCTTCTATAGCAACGCCTCTTCTTGTGGTTAATAGGGTCTAGTGGTCCCCACTGACTCTGCACTCCTTCGTTGCTCTCCATCTCTACTTGCGTCTCACCCCACTTGAATCCGTAGTTGACATAACGTGGGATAAGGTCGGCAAAGAGCAGTGCATTGGCTCCTTTAGACCTATATTCGGGTAGAAAACCCATCAAGAGAAGGTCCACACCATCGGTCTTATGGAACTTAATAGCGCGTAGTAAGTGCCACCAACCAAATGGGAACAGACGTCCGCGACGGCACTTTTGAAGTGCATGACTCAACGATGGGATTGTAATTCCTAGTCCGGCGAGTTGGTTGTCTTTGTTTCCATCCTCAATAACAGTGACGAGGTCGAGGTCAGCTAATGGGAAGTACATCTTGACATATTGGTCAATTTGACGATCAGTAAGCTCTGAGAACCCATAAAGATCACTGTATGTGAGATTGATGAGGTCGAAGAGTTTCTTGCCATAACCGCCTTGGAAGATGTCTTTCTTCGTCAGTTTGCGCACGTGGAGATTGTATCTTTTCTCCACCATCTCGGCTATCTTCGTATATTTCTCAGGTGATTTCTCTGGTACTACGAGGTAGTATTCAACGTAATCGTTGTCTTTCTCCCATCCACCGAGCTTCTCCATGTGTTGTGGATAATACTCATAATTATAGATGGTTGCCATTGTTCCCAGCTTATCGAAGCCCCAGGTCAACATTCCTTCAGGATCCATATCGGTGAAGCCAAGCGGTCCAACAATGTCATCCATACCTTTCTTCCGACCATACTCCTCAACAGCTTTAAACAAAGCACGTGATACTTCAATATCATCAATGAAGTCAATCCAACCAAAGCGAACGTCCTTCTTCTTCCATTTCTCGTTTGCTTTATGGTTGATAATAGCAGCCACGCGACCAACAATCTTCCCTTCTTTCAAGGCAAGATAATACTCTGCTTCGCAAAAGTCAAAGGCAGCGTTCTTGTTTTTTGATAGTGTATTTACTTCATCACTATAGAGATTGGGCACATCATAAGGGTTCCCTTTGTAGAGATCGTAATGGAACTCTATAAACCTTTTGAGGTCTTTCTTTGTCTCTACTCTCTTGATTTGAATCGATGACATTATATTATTCTATATTCGTTATATTCCTTTTCTTAAACGTGCAAAAGTACTAAAAAAAAGGTAGATGGGCAAATTTAACGTGTCTTTTAACTGATTGGCTGAGGTCATTCGAAGTTCCTTCTGAGGGAAAGGATGTTCCTAGTTGTCAGCATCGAACAAATCTTTTTCAATCGGACAATCGTATTTCTAGAATAAAGGAAACGCCCTTCTTACATCGAAGAGAGCCTCTCTTCGATAGGAAGAAAGGCTCTCTTTCAATCAAGAAGAGGCTCTTCTTTATTTCACTTGTTTATGCCATGAGATGATAACAACCGCCAGCCATAGTCCGAATGATACCTTTCATCTCCAAAGAGAATAGAATACCAGTGAGGCGTGAGATGGCTATGTCTGTTTGTACGGATAGCATATTTATCTGTAAGTCGTTGTTACTTTGTAAGGTACGAACAATCTGCTCTTCCTCTGGCGACAAATCAGGGAAAAGTTCCCGTTCGATTCCTTGTTGTTGTGCAAGCACTAGTTTCTGTTCATCATCCCATCCCATCGCCTTCACAAAATCGGTTGCTGAAGTGATGAGGGCAGCTCCGTTATCTCGAATAAGATTGTTGCAGCCTTCGCTATAAGTAGCTCCAATAGCTCCAGGAACGGCAAATACCTCACGACCATAGCTGCGGGCAATCCCACAAGTGATAAGTCCTCCACCCTTAGCAGCCGATTCTATGAGGATAGTTGCGTCCGAGCAACCAGCCACAATGCGGTTGCGTTGCACGAAGTTACGGGCTACGGGCTGTGTATGTGTCATGTATTCCGTGAGCAAACCACCCTGTTTTATCATTTTGAGGGCAGTCTCTTGATGTCCACGAGGGTAAAGATCGTCCAGCCCGTGAGCCAATACTCCAACCGTATCAAAGTCATTCTCCAGTGCAGCTCGGTGTGAATGGATATCCACGCCGTATGCTAGTCCGCTGAAGATAAGCACATCTGGGCACAGAGCCTTCAATTCTTTGATAAATAAACGGATGATGTCTTGCCCATAAGGAGTGCAATGCCGTGTTCCAACGAGGTTGATGGTCTGTCTTGCGTTGAGCTTTGTATTACCTTTAAAGTAGAGTAGGAGAGGGGCATCCACACATTCTCTCAACCGCTGTGGATAATCTTCATCATTCATACAAAGCGTTTGGATGTCATGTTGCAGACAATAATTCAATTCTTGTTCTGCCCTTGCACGAAGATGATCCACGTCCTTGAGTGCTTCAACAAGTTGTTTTGACGCATCTGGGAGAATCTCTCGAATATCGTTTTTATGCTCTATTACTGCTGTTGCAGAGCCTGCCCTGCGATATAATTCGGCTATTTCACGGAGGTGAAAACGAGTTAGGCGGGATAACAGAATGGCGTTGAGTGCTTCCATAATGATTAGTTTTTCTTATCGAATTAGAGGTTTATTGTGCAACTCTTATCCCTCTTTTGTCAGGGATAAGAGTTGGATGTCGAAACTACGCATCAGTTTCTAAGACCTTGGCGAACGCCTCGTCATAATCAGGACTAGAGCCCAATCGCCCATTGATAAGCACTACCAAGTCAACATCTGCATGGAAACACAGACGCTCATCACTAGCTCGGAAGAGGTCATGAGAGAACACCCAGCGTAGCCCCTGCTTCTTGAGTCCCATGCGAGAGATAATTTCATCATCGCAAGTCAGTGGCACTTTGTATGTCAGTTGCATTCTAGCAACGACCGCGTCAACGCCTTTCTCGTGTAGAGCAGAGAAACTCACGCCTAGCGAACGGAGGAATCTATGACGTGTATGTTCGGTATAATGCAAGTAATTGGCATTATTAACTATCCCTTGAATGTCGCATTCGTAATCACGAACCTCCATCCTTGTTTCAAAGATGTAATTAGTCTTCATTATTATGTGAGAGTGTTGTCTCGTCAGTATAAGCAATGGTTATGCCTTATTGGTAACGCTTTGCAATATACTTGATGAGGCTTTATTATTTGATAATTAATTAGTTTCTATTGTTTGAAATATCGCCCTTCTCCATCTCACCCATTGTGGGGGTAGATACGGATTGAGCCTTTAAATACTCGTAACCTATCCTGCATCTGAGGCAGTCCTTGGGGTCGCAATACTCTTTCTTAAGCTGTATGAGTGCTTGAGAGTCACCCGCCGTCTCCACTGATAGACCCACTTTTTCCCACATCTGGACAATGTGGTTGTGTTCAGCCTTTAGTGCTTCAAGGAAGTCGAAGGCACGTTCGCAAAGTTTCTCATTGCTTTTGTGCTTGCCATAAGCAAATAGAATGGGGATGACCGTGTTGATAATTTGTAAGTCCAAAGAGGCTTTTGTCAGTCGTTTCTCACTCCTTTTACTCTCAATGCCAAACATATAATGCGTCTCCCAATAGGCTGTTACCTGTGTCGAAAGAAGTTCGCGTGCCTGCTTGATAGTTTCACACTCTAATAGACAAGATAGTCCCGAACGCTGCTCGTAATAGAGGTTTGCTAACTGAGAGATGCGTATGTGGGGGAAATTCTGCGGTCTTAATCGTAGGAATCGCCACTGGTTTGCATCCATTGGGTGCAGTTGAAACTTATGAGATAGATATTGATACTCCGTCTTCAGACGCTGATAATAAGCATCATTGAGTGCTTCCTGCTGATAACGCTTAGGTATCGAGTTCTGTTCGAGTAGCCCTGCTTGCCCCAAGAAGAAGGCTTCTACTTGCATTAGGTCATCCCTATGATGACCGACGTCATGCAAGGGAAGAACCTTCGCCCACGTTTCGAAGGCATCACCATTTATGCTGAAACCATAGTTTCGGGCTAAGGTTACGAAGTAAGCAAGCTCCCAAGAGCCATTACATGATTGCAGTCTCTCCGTGATGGCATGTGCTTTCTGCTCTAAACGTTCAGCTTGTAAGGCATTCATCCACGCATGAATCATGAGCTTGGAGAGGTTGGGTATAATCCTGTAACAAGCTGGGTAATCATCGGTTGATAGTAGTTCTTGATAATGCTCACGCACTGTTTCTGGGATAGCAAGCCTCATTTGCGGTGGATAATCGCCTCGGCTGGTCTTGACGGCAAGGTCGATTGACTCTGCAACATGTAGTATTACATTATCATAATGTGGGTCTCTGTCATGATGATGCAGGTACCAATCAGACGAACGGAGGTGTATCTCCACATTGCCCACCCATAACGTCCCACCAATCTTCACCTTTGCATTGAAGAAGTCGGGACCTGCGTTGCGGTTAGGAAGCCCTGGGTCGATAACTTCAATGGCTTGACCATCGGTAGTCTGAAGTCCCTTTAAAGGAAATAACTTATGCTTCCATACATAGTGGATGAGCTGTTCCATCATAGATTCGTGGCTTATTAACAGAGGACAAATATACGAATTTTTTGATTATAAAGCCTTTCTTGTATGCTTATTTTTTATCTTTTGCTTGCTTATACCTTACTTAAAATAAGTGAAGTAATTTTGTTTTATGTCGTAAATCAGCTACCTTTGCATTGTTTTTAATACGTATTAATTATGAAGATAGCACTGATTGGCTATGGTAAGATGGGGCACATGATAGAACAAATAGCCCTCGAACGTGGCCACGAAATCGTTAGTATTATAGATGTAAACAATCCCGATGACTTCGACTCACCGGCTTTCTCGTCTGCAGATGTAGCCATTGAGTTCACCAACCCTACGGCTGCTTTCGGCAATTATAAGCGTGCCTTCGCACACAATGTGAAGGTTGTCAGTGGTTCAACAGGTTGGATGAATGACCATAAGGAAGAGGTAGAACGCCTTTGTACAGAGGGCGGTCAGACATTGTTCTGGGCAAGTAACTTCTCTATAGGAGTAGCCATTTTCTCTGCTGTCAACCGCTATTTAGCAAAGATTATGAATGGTTTCCCACAGTACAATGTAGCAATGGAAGAGGTGCATCATGTGCATAAGCTCGATGCTCCATCAGGTACTGCTATCACATTGGCAGAGGACATCATCGACTGTATCGATCGAAAGGATAAGTGGGTGAAGGGCTTTCAGCACAATGCAGATGGTACAGAGTCTGGCACAAATGATGTGGCTCCTAACGAACTACCTATTGCATCTATTCGACGCGACGAGGTGCCTGGTATTCATAGTATCAGTTATGACTCTGATGCAGATAAGATAACCATTACGCATGATGCTCATAGTCGACAAGGATTTGCATTGGGTGCTGTCTTAGCTGCAGAATACACCAAGGACCATACCGGTCTATTGACTACAAGCGACTTATTTAAGTTCTAACTGTATTTCAAGATATGATAGATAAGGAAAAAGCAGCCCTAGATCCAAGGAAGCAATGGGCGAAGTTTATTAGTGTTACTGTTCTATATCTTCTATTCCTACTATGGGTTGGAAGCTGGTGGGGATTAGTCGTTGTACCATTCATCTACGACTATTATATCACCAAGAAGATACGTTGGCAGTGGTGGAAAGAGGCTGAGGGTCCAGTCCGATTCATTATGGGTTGGGTGGATGCACTAGTGTTTGCTTTGGTCGCAGTGTACTTCATTAACCTCTTTTTCTTTCAAAACTATGTCATCCCATCATCGTCTCTTGAGAAGTCACTACTTACTGGTGATTACCTCTTTGTATCGAAGGTCAGCTATGGTCCTCGTATACCGGAAACACCGCTGACAATGCCTTTGACACAGCATACTCTCCCTATTATCAATACGAAGAGTTACATTTCTTGGCCGCAGTGGGACTATCGCCGTGTAAAGGGATTGGGCAAGGTTGAATTGAACGACATCGTTGTCTTTAATTATCCAGCAGGTGACACGATTATGAGCGAACCGAACTATCAAGGTCAAGACTATTATCAAACTGTCTATACATTAGGCGAGAATACATTGGCACAACAGCATCCGAACATCAAGTTGAATCAGATGAGTATAGCTCAACAACGTGCCTTTTATGATAATGCTTACACTGTTGGTCGGAACTACATTATTAATAATGTGGGTACTTATGGCACGTTGGATTGGCGTCCAACTGACCGCCGTGAGAACTTTGTGAAGCGTTGTGTGGGCCTTCCTGGACAAACTCTTCAAATCAAGAATAGGATTATTTATCTTGATGGTAAGCCTAACAAGGAACCAGAAAAGGTACAATATACCTATTTTGTAAAGCTCAATAACATCACAACAGCCGACCTTCTCAGTGCTCAATATGATGACCTTCGCAAGGAATTAGAGATTAGTAATGAGGATGTTCAGACCCTTACAAACCTACATGGAAGTGATATCAGCAGAGGAATGGTACTCAACAACGCTGCCTTGGAGTATGATGGTTACATGCCATTAACCAAGAGAGCCGCTGCAGAAATGAAGCGTTTAGGACTCATCAAGGCTATTCGTCTTGTCACAGATAAGGACATCTACTCTGGTCCTTACTATCCATTGAATGCTTTCACAGGCTGGACTCGTGATAATTACGGGCCTATCTGGATTCCTGCAAAGGGTAAGTCTATCACCCTCACCCTCAATAACCTCCCTGTTTACGAACGCTGTATTAAAGTTTACGAGAAGAACGATTTGCAGGTAAAGAACGGCAAGATCTATATCAACGGACGCCCTGCAACGCGTTACACATTCAAGATGGACTACTACTGGATGATGGGTGACAACCGTCATAACTCTGCCGACAGTCGTTACTGGGGCTTTGTTCCAGAAGATCATATCGTGGGTAAGCCTATCTTTATATGGTGGTCTAGTGATCCAGATCGTAAGGGTTTCGGTGGCATCCGTTGGCATCGTCTGTTCAACTGGGTCGATAATATCAAGTAAAGAATGGCGTCAGCACTTCTCTCTTCGACCTACTTTGGTCCCGTTCAATGGTATCAGAAGCTGAATAGATACGATACTTGTTTGATAGAGCAACACGACCATTTCGTGAAGCAAACCTATCGAAATAGATGTGTGATAGCAGCTACCAACGGACTACAAACGCTCTCCATCCCTGTGGAGAAGTTTGAGGGAGCGAAGTGCGAGATGAGAGATGTGCGCATTAGTGACCATGCCAACTGGCGTCATCAGCACTGGTATGCATTGCAATCAGCCTACGGGGAGAGCCCATTCTTCGAGTATTACGAGGACGATATACGCCCTTTCTTTGAACGAAAGTGGGTCTTTCTCTATGATTTCAACTGGGAGATCACGTTGAAGATGTGCGAGCTTATCGACATAATGCCCTGTATGAGGCGCACAGATAGCTATGAGCTGGAACCCTCAGAGGGCGTGATTGATTTCCGAGAAACGATTCGCCCGAAGCATCCAGGGCGTGATGACGAGTTCAAACCATGTACTTACTATCAGGTTTATCAGCAGAAGTACGGATTTCAACCGAACTTAAGTGTACTCGACTTGCTATTTAATCAAGGTAATGAGAGTGTCTTATTCCTATAATAAGAAAGGTTGTTTCAACGCATATTAACCTATTGGTTATTGCCTTGAAACAACCTTTTTGCTTTTCCCTCTATCCTCCTTTGTTCTTTACGCAGAGCTTTTCTTTCTTCCATGAAAGCCCTGTCTATCTTTGTCTAAACGCTCTGTTAAATAATAAGCGATACTTATTTCTCCAGCAGAAAACCTCTCGATAAAGAAAAAATAAACTATTTTTATAATATTATTAATCTGTTAATTGTTTATTTTTAGATTAGTTTTTGATGTAATTAATCGTTCTTTCAAATATAAACAAGTATTGCCTATGTAATTCAAGGGCGTTTTATCTTGTTTTGAATATGCTTACTTCCCATTCATCAATGCGATTATTTCTGACAAGAAAAGGACATTCCTCAATCGTGTAAACGGCTATCTTCTGCAGAATGAATTGTTATTTTGAGTGTTAGATAATGAATCTTGCATTACTAAAGAGTGCCACCTCCTATGTCTCCTCTTGTTTCTTTAGATTTTCCAAGTATCTAGATTAGTCTGTATAATCCGTGTTTTACGTGATAAAAAAGGTGTCAGCAAAGAATAAAAGAGCCCTTTCCTGTCCGATTTCTGTTAGTTATTCTTCCCTTTGAAGAGGGCTAGAAAGGGTATAAGGGGCGGTGTTTGGAGGAGCAAAATATCTACAAGATCAATTCTTTCACCACAATCTCTTGCTCCCGATAAAAGGCTTTTTCAGCTGCATCAGATACTGGATTAACTTCTGACAAACTAGCTGCAAGATTCTGCATTGCCCATGTGATGGTGTAACCAGCCTGTCGCCTTGCTTCAAGGCACTTGTCTAGTTCGTAACGCGCACGGGCTTTATCCTGTCTAAACAACAATTCGGCAAGCGTGAAACGCAGGCGCTGTCGAAACTTCTCATCCCTCTGTAATGTGATAGCCTTGCATAATAAGGCTATCTTATAACGCTCATCCTCAATGAGATTAGCCAACTCTTGGAACTCATTTGACTTCTTCGACCTACTTATCAAATGCCGATAAACATTGATGGCTTTGTCCTTCTTGCCCATAATCTGGTAGATGATAGCTTTGTAACGTTGGTTATCTCGGTTATAAGGACTATGTTTCAATGCTTCAGCAAGGATGGGGGCAGCCCGTAAAGCCATATCGACAGTAGGATTAGCAGCTACTTCCTTGAACACTTTCCCTACAATCCTCATCCCCGTGGAAGGCGTCACAAAGCCTTCATGCTGCGTTCCCTTCCAATCATCATCAGTAAGGCGTGTGATGTTCCAATGCGTTATGAAGTCGAGTATTGAGAAACTATTGTTGTGCTCGAAGACCTGTATTGCAGCCCTCATCATTGCACTCTGTCCCTTTAAATCAGTGTCTTTCATAGTGGGATAAAGCCTCATTAGACTCTTAAAGATCTTATATGCCTCCTCTAAACGGCGTTGTTGATACCGCAAACGCATCATATCTACACCCACCCAAAACATGGCTATCGTTGTATAATGCCCCTTGTGAGCAGCATACAAAGGTAAGATTGCAGCATAAGCATCCTCTGTTCGCCCCTGTCGGCGTAGTTCGAATACATCCTTCACATCCATAGTAGTAGTAATAGATAGTTGTTGTTGCAAATATAAACAATAATCTTGAAAAATGCAGAAGATGGTGAACTAAATCGTAAGGAACGATATTTTCTGAATGAATTGCAGTACCTTTGCCTTAGAAACAAACAACAGAAAGAACATGAAATATCTATTTGTATCAGATATCCACGGCTGTTTGCCGACCCTAGAGAAGGTGTTGCAATTCTATGATCGAGAGCAGTGTGATATGTTATGTATCCTTGGTGACATCCTAAACTATGGTCCGCGTAACTCTATTCCAGAGGGTATTAATGCCAAAGGGATCGTTGAAGTATTGAATAAAAGAGCGCAAGATATAATCGCAGTAAGGGGTAATTGCGATGCAGAAGTTGATCAAATGCTCCTGAAGTTCCCCTTGATGGCAGACTATATCATGCTCGTTGATGAAGGAAAACGGCTCTTCCTCACCCACGGACACATATATAATAAGGAGAAGATGCCCGTAGGTAACATTGATGCCATTGTATATGGACACACGCATCTGTGGGAGTTAACACATCAAGAGGATGCTCTGGTCTGCAACTTAGGATCGATTACCTTCCCTAAAGGAGGCAATGTTCCAACGTTTATGACATACGAGCATGGAGTATTCACAGCCTATAACTTGGATGGAGAAGTATTAAAGCAAGAACACATATAAGCCGTATCTGGCGCAAAAGAAAAGGGATTGAACGTATAAAGCTAACGTTTAATCCCTTTTTAATTTACCTTTATCAGCAATAAAGCTAACCTATTCTCTCAAACGCTCCCGACAATCTTCAAGAATTGACAAGAGTTCGTCCACCTTCGTAGCACGTAGCATGGAGATACGTATCTGTTTGAAGTCTGGAATGCCTTTAAATATCGGTGAAGCCGCAAGGTGGCGTCTTGTATGTAAGATACCACGATATTCATCAATGCGTTCAACATTGATCTTGAGCATTTCCTCTAGTACATCTATCTTCTCATCGAGGCTTATCTCATCTGCTTTTGGGCTGAAGATCCAGGGGCAACCGAATGTTGCTCGACCAATCATAACGGCATCTACGCCGTAAGTATCGAACTTCTCGCTTGCTTCTAAGCGATTCATCACATCCCCGTTACCAATGATTGGAATCTTAATACGCGTGTTCTTCTTCACTTCTCCTATGAGTGTCCAGTCCGCCTGACCTGTGTACATCTGCGAACGAGTGCGCCCGTGAATCGTTAATGCTTGTATGCCGCAATCTTGCAGTTGCTCTGCTAGGTCGGTAATGATGAGGTGTTCGGTGTCCCAACCTAGTCTTGTCTTCACTGTAACAGGTACATTTACAGCCTTAACAACCTCTCTTGTGATCTCTAACAGCAGTGGGATATTCTTCAACATACCCGATCCTGCCCCCTTGTTTGCCACCTTCTTCACTGGACAACCAAAGTTGATATCTATCACGTCAGGCTTTACTTGCTCCACAATCTTGGCTGCTTCAACCATAGAAGCAACGTCCCTACCATAGATCTGTATGCCTACAGGACGCTCACTATCGTCTATCACCATCTTAGAAAGCGTCGACTTGATACTCCTAATGATTGCATCTGCCGACACAAACTCGGTATATACCATTGCTGCCCCATATCTCTTACACATCTTCCGAAAGCCTATGTCGGTCACATCTTCCATCGGTGCAAGGAATAAAGGACGCTCTCCTAAATCAATCGAACCTATCTTCATGCCTGCAAAGGTAACAAAAAAGTGAAAGAGAAAACGCCTATTTCTATAAAAAGAAGTGGCATCTTTGCAACTGGGTTGCGAAAGTTTATGCTTAACTTTGCGGCAGAATATTAATCAAGTAACATATTTTTAGCTATGAATAAGAAGTTATTACGCATCATTCTCACCGCTATCCTGCTTGCAGGAGCGTGGCTCGTGGAGCATTATGCAGGACTTGCTATGTGGCAGGTACTGCTTGTTTATCTCATTCCTTACCTCCTCATTGGTTACGATGTATTGTCAGAAGCAGTGGAAGGAATCATGGATTTGGATCCATTTGACGAAGATTTCCTGATGGCATTAGCAACGATAGGAGCCTTACTCATTGGTTTCTTGCCAGGAGCAGAGCCTCAGTTCGTTGAAGCAGTGTTTGTTATGCTCTTCTTCCAGTTGGGTGAGTTGTTTGAAGACTACGCCGAGGACAAGGCTAGAGATTCGATAACTGAGTTGATGGACATACGTCCTGACACTGCAAACATCGAACGGAACGGGCGCATTGAGGCGGTTAGTCCAGAAGAGGTAAGCGTTGGTGACATCGTAATCGTTAAGCCTGGAGAGAAAATACCACTTGATGGTACGATCCTAGAAGGTGCTTCCAGTCTTAATACAGTAGCCCTTACGGGTGAGAGTCTACCACGAGATGTGCAAGAAGGAGACGCTGTTATCTCTGGATGTGTCAATCTATCGGGCGTTCTGAGGCTCCGTGTCGACAAGTCTTACAGCCAGTCTACAGCTGCAAAGATTATCCAGTTGGTGGAAGACGCAGGTAATAACAAGTCGAGAAGTGAGTCGTTTATCCGCCGTTTTGCCCGTGTCTATACGCCAATCGTGGTCATTTCAGCCCTTGCACTGGCACTTATTCCACCTTTCTTCTACGATAGTTACGCTCCAGCCTTTGCTACTTGGCTATACAGAGCATTAACCTTCTTGGTTGTTAGTTGCCCTTGCGCACTGGTGATTTCCATCCCATTAACCTTCTTTGCAGGTATCGGTGGCGCCTCACATAAGGGTATCCTTATCAAAGGAGGCAACTATATGGATGCCTTGGCAAGGCTTCAGACCATCGTATTTGATAAGACTGGAACATTGACATACGGCACTTTTGAGGTGGAGGCAGTGCATCCAGACAACTGTTCGGAACAGGAGTTACTACATTTGGCAGCGCATGTAGAACGTTATTCAAACCATCCCATTGCCATCGCCTTACGACAGGCTTACCCCCATGAGGCTGATAATTGCAGTATAGAAGATGTACATGAAACGGCTGGGCAAGGCGTTTCTGCAACGGTCAATGGGCGAGTTGTCAGCGTTGGTAACGACAAAATGATGAAAACATTAGGACTCTCAATCCCCGTATGTAGCCGTTGTAAGAATCATGTAGGTACTATCGTGCATGTTGCCATCAATGGTGTTTATGCTGGGCATATCCTTATCTCTGATAAACTGAAGGCTGACGCACGTGAGGCAATCAGCTCTTTAAAGACTTTAGGCGTGACTCGTACCATCATGCTAACAGGTGATAAGGAAGATGCCGCACGCCAAGTAGCCGCAGAAACAGGCGTAACGGATTATCATGCCGAGCTGCTCCCAGCTGATAAGGTAGCACGTGTTGAACAGCTGTTGAGCGATAAGAACGAGAACGGAACACTTGCTTTTGTGGGTGACGGAATCAATGATGCACCTGTACTAGCACGTGCCGACGTGGGGATAGCGATGGGTGCTTTGGGCAGCGATGCCGCTATTGAAGCTGCAGATGTTATCCTCATGGATGACAAACCATCGAAAATCTCACTTGCAATCAGGCTCTCCCGCCGCACCATCTTCATAGCGAAAGAGAACGCATGGTTTGCTATTAGCATTAAAGTGGCGGTCTTGCTCCTTGCCACCTGTGGCTTTGCAAGTATGGGATTAGCCGTCTTTGCAGATGTTGGTGTAATGGTTCTGGCTGTTCTCAACGCAATGAGAGCACGATAAAGAACGTACTTTATTGGTCGAAATAATACATGACTCGTTTGTCTGAAACCGATTGGGACTTGCAGACAAACGAGTCTTTTTATTTGTAAGATAGGATTTATAACATAACCAAAAACGCTTATCTTTACTTTAAATAATGTTAGTACCCTTTGTAATTAACCAAAAATTATCAACAAAGGAAAGCACAAATGGAAACTTTTATATAGATTTGCAGCAGAGAAGATGAGATACTTCTCACATGTAAACAGACTATTAACGAATAACAGCTATGGCTAGGTTATACTCAGCGATACAGGTGTCTCACATGGAAAAGAGCTATGATAATATTCGTATCATGGTTTTATTGCTGTGGTTATTGTGGGTATCTTTAATGGTAGCACATGCCCAGAAGACATTGGTTTGTGATGGTGCTACACACTTTCCCATACGTGATGTGCTGGTTAAAGTGGATGGTCGTAACCTCGGAATGACCACTTGGCAAGGACTAATCAATCTACCCGATACGTTCCAAACAGCCTCTTTTAGCAAGAAAGGGTATGTCCCCGAGAAATTGTTTAGAGCCGAGATTCTGCGTGATACCGTCTTTCTTTATCCTGCAGAACATTACTTGGATGAGGTTATCGTGACGGGTCGGCAAACTACAGATGGGCGTGCCTTGCTGGAGAAAATGCCGAAACGTGACATCTTAGAAAAGCGTCCGAAGTGTAAGAGAAGCGAGTTTGATATAGGTTTAATGCTCGATAGGAGATACCGAAGAGACAAACAGCACGTGGAGCAACTACGTAAGATTTTCAAGAAGATGGATGGAGTTGAAGACCATGAAGACCCTATTTTAAAGGCTTATAGACAAACGCTATTGGATCAGAGGAACGATTCCATCAAGCAAAGTATGCAACGGAAAGAGGGGACGAGTGAGCCTCCAAAATAGGAGAAGAGCACTTGTTAAAAGGCTAAAAGCACCCTGTTCAATAAGAGGTTACGAATGCTTGGTAGGAAAAATAATCTAAATTTAGTTGGTTTTTAGTCTCTTAATTCTTAGTTTTTAGTTTATTTTCCGTATTAAAGAAGGCTTCTTTGCAAGATAGGGTGTTGTTGTTAAGGAGATAGCTAAGGTTCATCTCTTAGATAGCAGATGGTTGTTATAAAATAATCAAAGTATTTTGTCGGAAAGAAGGAATGGTTGAAAGGAATAAAAACAGCGAAAAGTTAGCTCTGAGAAGAGCTTTTTCTCGTTTTTAATCTATCCTCATTTATTAGGATAGATAGCGTTTCCTTATTTTAAGTCTAAATACTATATATTTTGATGAAATAGCTTTGTTAAATCATTAAAATATAGTACTTTTGCAGCAAAATAGCCCCAGTAGCATACCAACTTTTTGGTATCTCTGAGGGTGAAAGATAGCATTGAGGTGGGAGTTAATTATTATCTTTCTGCCTAATAACCATTAGAAGTAATAATTCTAACAGTTTAAATATTTAAAATCAAAACATTTATGTGGTTAATCAATTCATCTATTGGTAGAAAGGTGATTATGTCCGTGACGGGTATAGCCCTTATTCTATTCATGACGTTCCACTGCTGTATGAATCTTGTAGCGCTCTTCTCAGGTAGTGCCTACAATATGATTTGTGAGCTATTAGGTGCTAACTGGTATGCAGTTGTTGCAACAGTAGGTCTTGGCGCGTTGGCTGTTTGTCACATTGTTTACGCATTCATCCTTACAGCACAGAACCGCCGTGCACGTGGCGACAACCGTTATGCAGTCACAGAAAAGCCTGCAAAGGTGGAGTGGGCAAGCCAGAACATGCTCGTATTGGGTATCATCATCTTGCTTGGAATTGCTCTTCACTTGTTCAACTTCTGGTATAACATGATGTTTGCAGAGCTTGTTGGCATGACAGTAGCACATCACCCAGCTGATGGCTTTGCGTTCATTCAGGACACATTTGCCAATCCTATCTACGTTGTATTGTATGTTATCTGGATTTGCGCATTGTGGTTCCACCTCTCACACGGCTTCTGGAGTGCTATGCAAACAGTAGGTGTCAATGGTAAAGTATGGTTCAATCGCTGGAAGGCAATCGGTCTTGTCTATGTGACATTATTGATGTTGTGCTTCCTTATTGTAGTACTCGCATTCGCTTTCGGATGTGCACCTAGCCTTGCATAGTTAAGTATCTAAATTGAAAACTAAATTCAAAACAATCATGACAAAGATATTAGATTCCAAAATACCAGCAGGTCCTGTAGCCGAGAAGTGGACTAACTACAAGGCACATCAGCGTTTGGTTAACCCAAAGAATAAACTGAAACTGGATGTTATTGTTGTTGGTACCGGTTTGGCTGGTGCCAGTGCTGCTGCTTCTCTAGGTGAGATGGGCTTCAACGTATATAACTTCTGCATCCAAGACTCACCTCGTCGTGCACACTCAATCGCTGCACAAGGTGGTATCAATGCTGCTAAGAACTATCAGAACGATGGTGACTCTGTTTACCGTTTGTTCTATGATACAGTGAAAGGTGGTGACTATCGTGCACGTGAAGCTAACGTTTATCGTTTGGCAGAAGTGTCTAACGACATCATCGACCAGTGCGTTGCTCAGGGCGTGCCATTCGCTCGTGAGTATGGTGGTATGTTGGCTAACCGTTCCTTTGGTGGTGCTCAGGTAAGCCGTACCTTCTATGCTAAGGGACAGACAGGTCAGCAGTTGTTGCTTGGTGCATACTCATCATTAAGCGCACAGATTCAGGCTGGTAAGGTAAAGCTCTATACACGTTATGAGATGGAAGACGTCGTTATCGTTGATGGTCATGCACGTGGTATCATTGCTAAGAACCTCGTAACTGGTAAGCTAGAGCGCTTCACTGCAAACGCAGTTGTTATAGCAACTGGTGGCTATGGTAACACTTACTTCCTTTCAACCAACGCTATGGGTTGTAACTGTACAGCCGCTGTTCAGTGCTATCGTAAGGGTGCTTACATGGCTAACCCATCTTACGTTCAGATTCACCCAACCTGTATTCCTGTACATGGCAACAAGCAGTCTAAGTTGACATTGATGTCAGAGTCTCTGCGTAATGATGGTCGTATCTGGGTTCCTAAGAAGCTCGAAGATGCTAAGGCATTGCAGGCTGGTACAAAGAAGGGCTCTGATATTCCAGAAGAAGACCGCGACTACTACTTGGAGCGTCGCTACCCTGCCTTCGGTAACCTCGTACCTCGTGACGTTGCATCACGTGCTGCTAAGGAGCGTTGCGATAAGGGTTTCGGTGTAAACAACACTGGTTTGGCTGTGTTCTTGGACTTCTCTGAGTCTATCAACCGCCTCGGTATTGATACAATTCTTCAGCGTTATGGTAACCTCTTCGATATGTATGAGGAGATTACAGACGTCAACCCAGGTGAGTTAGCAAATGAGATTAACGGCGTGAAGTACTACAATCCAATGATGATCTTCCCTGCTATCCACTACACAATGGGTGGTATTTGGGTTGACTATGAGCTGATGACAACCGTTCCTGGTCTATTCTCTATTGGTGAGTGTAACTTCTCTGACCACGGAGCTAACCGCCTTGGTGCTTCTGCTTTGATGCAGGGTCTTGCTGATGGTTACTTTGTATTGCCATATACTATTCAGAACTATCTTGCTGATCAGGCACTCTGGGCAAAGGTTCCAACCGATCGTCCTGAGTTTGAAGAGGCTGAGAAGGCTGTCAATGCAGAGATTGATCGCTTGATGAATATCCATGGTAAGCGTTCAGTTGACTCTATCCACAAGGAGTTGGGTCATATTATGTGGGAGTATGTAGGTATGGGTCGTACCAAAGAAGGACTCGAGGAAGGTCTCAAGCAGTTGAAGGCTCTCCGCGAAGAGTTCAACTCTAACCTCTTTATTCCTGGTAAGAAGGAAGGCTTGAACGTTGAGCTTGATAAGGCAATTCACCTCCGTGACTTCATCCTCATGGGTGAGCTCGTAGCTTATGATGCATTGCATCGTGAGGAGAGTTGTGGTGGTCACTTCCGTGAGGAGCACCAGACTGAGGAAGGTGAGGCTAAGCGTGACGACGAAAACTTCTTCTATGTTGGCTGTTGGGAGTATCAGGGCGATGACACCAAGACCCCAGAACTCATCAAGGAACCTCTCGAGTATGAGGCAATCAAGGTACAAACACGTAATTACAAGAACTAAAATGGCAAAGAATATATCATTCACAATTAAGTATTGGAAGCAGAACGGCCCACAAGATCAGGGTCATTTCGATACACATGAGATGAAGAATATCCCAGATGACACCTCTTTCCTTGAGATGCTCGACATCCTTAACGAGGAGTTGATAGAGGCTGGTGATGAACCATTCGTCTTTGATCACGACTGCCGCGAGGGTATCTGCGGTATGTGCTCACTATATATTAATGGTACTCCACATGGTAAGACAGAGCGTGGTGCAACAACTTGTCAGCTCTACATGCGCCGTTTCAACGATGGTGATGTAATCACTGTTGAGCCATGGCGTTCGGCTGGTTTCCCTGTTATCAAGGACTGTATGGTAGACCGCACAGCATTCGATAAGATTATTCAGGCTGGTGGTTACACAACCATCCGCACTGGTCAGGCACAGGATGCAAACGCTATTCTTATCTCTAAGGACAATGCTGATGAGGCTATGGACTGCGCAACATGTATCGGTTGTGGTGCTTGTGTTGCAGCTTGTAAGAATGGTTCTGCTATGCTCTTCGTATCATCTAAGGTGAGTCAGTTGGCTCTCTTGCCACAGGGTAAGCCTGAGGCTGCAAAGCGTGCAAAGGCTATGGTAGCTAAGATGGATGAGGTTGGTTTCGGTAACTGTACCAACACTCGTGCTTGCGAGGCAGTATGTCCTAAGAACGAGAAGATTGCTAACATCGCTCGTTTGAATCGTGAATTCATCAAGGCAAAGTTTGCTGATTAATTCGAAGTAATCGTTAGTAAATCACTAACGCAAACATAATTAAGAGGATATGTCGGGGCTTCCTGGACATATCCTCTTTCGTTATATAATAGGATTGAAACAGCACTGAAACCATCAGATGACGCATTGTCAATGAGTTGTAATGCGCTGTACAATGAGTTGTAACGTTAGTGTACAATGAATTGTAACGTTATTGTACAATGAATTGTCACGCATTGTATAATCAATTGTCACGTATGTGATAATCGATTATCACGTATATGATAATCGAGTATCACACGTATGATACTCAAGTATCATAAGGATGATACTGGGTGAGATAAGCCCATAATGTGGTTTATATAGTATTTATGATGACCTTTACTCCTGCTTAACTTGCGTGCATCATAATGAAATCGAACCAGCGAGTTGGTAATATTGTATGCAGGAAGACGAGGGGTTTCGCACCAAAACCAATGAGATAACGTGCCTTCGGACGACGTGCATTTGTGGCACGACTGATAGCCTTTGCAATTACTTCTGGGCTGCTCATCATGTTGCCACTATACAGCTTCCGCAGACCTTCAGCCACCTTCTTTGCCTGTTCCTCGTATGCTCCCCCCTTTGAGCTCTCCTCTAAGTGGTCGGCAGCAATGAAGCCCCAAGGCGTCTTGATACCACCAGGTTCGATGATAGCAACGTTGATTCCGAATCCTTTTGTCTCCATTCTCAAAGCGTCACTGAATGCTTCAAGGGCATACTTAGTCGCATGATACCATGCACCGAAATAGATAGTCAGACGCCCGCCCATCGAACTGATGTTGATGATAGTACCGCTATGTTGCTTGCGCATGTGGGGTAATACCTTCTTCGTTAACATAGCAACACCAAAGATATTAACGTCGAATTGCTTGCGTGCCTCCGCTATACTAACATCCTCAATGGCACCAAACGAGCCATAGCCAGCATTGTTGACCAATACGTCAATGCGTCCTTCAGCTGCGATAACAGTATCAACAGCTTTATTAACACTCTCTTCTATGGTTACATCCATCTGCAATGTCTTCACACCGAACTGCTTTAGTGCATCCATCTTCTCAACTCTTCGTGCTGCACCATATACAATATGACCTTGCTTCGCAAGCATCTCTGCCGTCTGATAACCTATACCACTACTTGCTCCAGTGAGGATGATTACTTTCTTTTCCATTGCTTAATTATAATTCTGTTAATTATTTGCTACCTAATTGTAGCGCAAAGGTAAGTATTTCATCTAGTATCGCAAAAGGCACATCAGAGTATATCTTGCTAATGAGAAGAGCTGGTAATGATTGGATACAAAATAAGCCGTTGGGTTCTGTCTGATGATGTCCAATATTGCTACTGATGCTTACCAGCTTAACATCTATTTATGCTTAAAAGCCTGTAACTATGCCCTATATCATTTTTTTTTGCTAATTTTGCGCACAGAGATACATATTAAGTTATTTAAGTGCGATAGATATTCATGACAGATAAGAACAATACATCCAACCAGTCTTCATTGACAGCTGAGGCTCCTTTGAAAGCTAGTTACACAGATTACGAGGTTATTCCTTCACACGGATATAGCCTAATTGTGAAATGTCGTAAGGGCGAGCAGACCGTCATCCTCAAAGGTTTAAAGGAAGAGAATAGCAAGCGAACCCTACTAAGAAATGCCTTGAAGCGTGAGTTCAAACAATGTCAACGATTGAACCACACGGGTATTGTGCGTTATCAAGGACTTGTGGAGGTTGACGGCTATGGGCTTTGTATTGAAGAAGAGTTTATTGAAGGTCGCACACTACAGGCTTATCTTAAAGAACAACACACTGACGATGAGAAGATAGTTATTGTAAATCAGATAGCAGATGCGCTCCGTTATGTGCATAACCAGGGTATCGCTCATCGCAACCTCAAGCCTTCTAATATTCTTATCACCGCTCAAGGCAATTACGTGAAGTTGATTGATTTCAGTGTTTTGTCGCTTGATGACGTTAAAGCAACCGCTGATACAACACGCTTCATGGCGCCAGAACTGAAAGACGAAACGATGACTGCCGACGGAACAGCTGATATCTATTCGCTCGGAACGATAATGAAAGTGATGGGGCTAACGCTTGCTTATAGTGATGTGATTAAGCGTTGTTGTGCCTTCAAGCGCAGTGATCGTTATGCAAACATCGATGAGTTCCTAACCGATCTCAATCATGAAGGGTCGTCATTCACCATGCCTACGATAGGTAAAGGCACCGTTATGGTAGCTGTGATTGCGGTGCTTGTGATTGTTCTGGGCATTCTGACATATAATTATGGTGGTGCTTTGCTCAATCAAATGGGCAAGATAGATGTCTCATCTGTCTTTAAGTCGGATGAGGAGACAGCTCCCGAAGATAGCGTAAAGGTCACTTCTCCTAACGAGCAGACCAACGACAGCACCCGTAATACGGCTCCAATGACAGGGAAACTCGCTTTCCTTAACACAATGAAGCCCGCTCTCTATCACGATTTGGATAACATCTTTGATAAGAACTCAGCTGATAAAGCAAAGTTATCGAAGGCAATCAAGAGTTATTATCATGGACTTATTCAAGCCAATGATACACTCGACTCTGAGCAAAGAGCTGAACTCGACCGTGTATTCGGTGACTATGTAAAACAAAAGAAAGCTGCTTTGAAATAAGATATAAACGCTATTTCCACAGTGATAGAAATAACAACAGGGCAAGTTCTATGTATTCCTTCAATCAATCATGGTTGTAAGAAAGCATAGAACCTGCCCTTGTTTTTATTCTTATCAATGGTTTATAAAAGAAAAGAACAGAATGAAGCAAATCTATTACGCACTACTAGCACTATTCCTTTCCACCACTTCTATATATGCACAGAAGCCTGCTACGGATCGTCGCTTGGCTGCTGGTCAATCGATGGAGAGGCAAGGGTTGGTGAATATTAAGCACGTTGTACCCTCAATAAAGGTCGCTTTAATGTATGCACGCACCGATAACTTCTGTAACCGACAGCTCTATCACGACCTTCGTGATGCTTATGTCCTCCCTCGTTGTGCAGAGGCTCTGCGTAAAGCACAAGCCGAATTGAAGCGTCGCAGACCTGACTTGAGTCTGTGTATATTTGATGCTACACGTCCAATGAGCGTTCAGCAGACGATGTGGGATGCCGTGAAGAACACATCCAAATACTTCTATGTGTCTAACCCAGCGCATGGTGGCGGTATGCACAACTATGGAATGGCAGTGGATATCAGTATTTGTAAGGCTTCATGGAACGATGCCACATGGCGTGCGGGAGCCGTGCGTTGCCACATAGACACAATCCCTATGGGGGCGAAAGTTGATTACATGGGGGCTGCAAGTCATATAGATAAGGAACAGGGATTACTTGCTCGGGGCGTTATCTCACGTGAGGCACTTGCCAACCGACGATTACTTCGAGAGGTTATGACCGCTGCTGGCTTCATGCCACTGCGCACAGAATGGTGGCACTTCAACCTTTGTACGAGGGAATGGGCGAAGAGTAACTTGAGAGTGGTTAGGTAGAGAAGCCTCAACAAAAGCCCCAACAAGCCTCACCCCCGCCCCCTCTCCGAATGGAGAGGGGAGTAGATAGTATCATTGGCTATTGTTAGATGGAAAGGGAAAGGTGTATAAGTAAGAACAAAAAGAGATGGTAAAACAGCAAAGGAATACGCTACAACAAGGAGAGTTTCCACTGCCTAAATACGTGCGAGAAGCCCTCGATAAACACAACATACCACTTCCCTCTCCACTTGGAGATGGTACTGGCGTGAGACTCTTAGCTCTTCAAGCGCATAACTATCCTGACATTGATATGCCCTTCTTGCTTAATCAGCTCACAGGATGGCTGAAGGCGCACACCAAGTTGCCCTCATGGGCTGCACAAGAGGATATTATCTATCCGCCACATCTATCTATGGAGCAGTGCTCAAGCGAGCAGACTGCATTGTATAAAGCTAACTTATTAGAGGAACTGAGTGGCTCTCATGCAACTTCTTCACCCACTCGCTTTGTTGATCTCACGGGTGGTTTCGGTGTCGACTTCTCGTTTATTGCACGCAACTTCACCCATGCCACCTACGTAGAACAGCAAGAACAGCTATGCAAAGTGGCACAACATAACTTTAAGGTGTTAGGTTTGAGTCACGTAGAAGTGGTCAACACGGATGGCACGGAATACCTCCATCAAATGCAACCTGCCAATGTTATCTTCCTCGATCCAGCACGTCGTAATGAGCAAGGAGGTAAGACTGTACTGATAGAAGACTGTTCTCCTGACGTGTTGACACTAGAGAAGGAACTCCTAGAGAAGGCAGACACCATTGTTCTGAAGCTCTCGCCAATGCTTGATTGGCACCGAGCTGTAAACGAACTAAACGTTATTAGCAACGTTGTACGTGAGGTTCATATCCTCTCTGTGCGCAATGAATGTAAGGAGTTATTGATTGTTTTGCAGAAAGAAGAGCCCCAGTCAGACACTACAGCAGCCTCAATACCTAAACTCCGCATCGTTTGCATGAATGATAATGAGGTCGTTTCCTATTATGAAGAAGAGACAGCAGGCATCTTACCGAGCATTCTTTCAACCCCACCAACAGCTGGTCAATATCTCTATGAGCCTAATGCTTCACTGATGAAAGCAGGTTGTTTTGCCCTAATCAGTCGTCGTTATGAGGTTTCTGCACTAAGTGCAAATTCTCATTTATTTGTCTCCAATAGTCTTATAGGGCACTTCCCTGGTCGCAGTTTTCGTCTTGTAGCCGTCTCATCATTTAATAAGAAGGAGTTACGTCGCACCTTATCAGCTATCAAGAAAGCTAATCTTGCCGTGCGCAACTTCCCTATGAGCGTTGCAGACTTGCGTAAGAAACTCAAGATAAAAGAAGGAGGAACTGATTATCTCTTCGCTACTACCGATGCAAATAACAATCATCTCTTACTCTTATGTGCGAAGGTGTGAGTGATAAACAACGATGACCTCCTCGCAAAAGATGCTAAGACTTTTGTGAAAGCTACGGCAGTTCCTACTGTTAAAACACAGTTCCTTCTTGTTGTGAAGGTAGGTGAGAACCTCTTTGCCGGTCAGACCGTTCAGGGCAAAAAGGGCTATGGTTATCTAAATGGATCAGTAGTAACAACTAAGAAAGAGGTTGTCTTTACTTCCGATGAAAACCTATTCTTTACATTGGAACAGGCTGCGGGAGGTTACTATATCAAGGATGCTAGTGGTCGTTACTTCTATCAGGATGGTACGCATAAGAACTTTAATGTAGTCAACTCAACCGATAAGGCAACTATATGGACAGTCACTCCAAATGCCGACGGAACATTTGTTATCACAAGTTCTGATGGTCACGTCGTACAGTACTCAACGCAATATAAGTCGTTTGGAGCATATAAACCAGCAAGCTCTGGGAACCTTTCTCCAATGTTATATGTATATGATGCAACAGCAGGAATATCAACTCTTAATGTTGTAAAGAGTGATGATAAAAACGTTTATAACCTACAAGGAGCGCGTATGCCAAAGGATGCGCAGCTCGCACCGGGTATCTATATCCGTGGTGGAAAGAAGTTTGTTGTAAGATAGATCGTCGGTTTTAATTCCCCGTTCTATGCGTATATAAAAAGAGAGAAAGGCGTCTTCTCCATTTAACAAGGGCGTTTCCTTGCATGGAGAAGAGCCTTTCTTTAGTATCAAGAGAGCCTCTCTTGAAAAACCATCTAGCCATCCCTTGAGGGGAAAGTGGCTAATGAATACTATGATAGTGTATGTTGATACAACCGAGACAATCGACTTATCGTCTTGCCATGAAGTATGTTGTACCAGCTTGAGCCTGCTGAACTTCTAACAAACCAGATGCATCTGGCGTTACATCAACAGTCAAGCCATTATTCAAGAAAGCCTTAACAGAACCATTACCATTAAACTGGATCACCTTTTGTTCTTTGCCTTCTGCATTCATATACCACGTGTTCTCTTGCTTATTGTACGTGAAGTAATAGACCTGACCATCGGGTTTTGTGATCTCATAACCATTCTCCAAGTACTTAACAGCGTACATTAAGCCATCGTCACCCTTGATGTTTCGAACCTTACCAACACGATTGGCAACAGGGTTATCACCGGTCCAGAACTCAATAGAGTTGAGTACTAACGTATCCGCAGCACCGCAGAATGCGTATGCAGGAGATATTACTAAGAAGATAATCTCATTGATGAACTTAGACTTAGTGGCGTGTTTATTCCACTGCGCAAGCTTGTTGAACAAGGCAAATGAACCTACACAAGAACTCATGAGGGTAGCTGCAACGAGCAAACTAACCATCGTTTTAATACCTTTTGTTGTCATACTTTTTGTTTTAAAGTGAATATTAATAATGTTGTTAACCTGTTTGTTGTTTCTAATTAGTCGTTTCCAATGACGCTACAAAGTTTTGATACTTCTGCTTCAAAGTTCGTTTTATCGATGGCTTTGGCTTTAAGTGCAGAGCGATAGTTGTATATTGTCTGTGGAGAATAGAACAGTAAATCAGCTATCTCGGCACTCTCTTTCACGCCAAGGCGTATGAGAGCCATGATACGTTGGTCTGTTGTTAGCTCGTTGGAATGGGTGTTTTTTATCTGACAATCCGCTTTTAGTAATGCGTTTAGCTCCTTTGTGAATGTTGGATAGAGGTCTAGAAACGCCTTGTCAAAGCGTGAGAGGAATGTAGAAGCATCCTCTTCGGACAGTCGACCAGATGAGAGTTGACTCAAGAGTTCGCTTGTTTGGTTTGCTTTTATCTTCCTTTTTACCAGCGTCTGTTGCTGTTTTAGTCTTGTAATGTACTTTGCACAAAGGTCAATATATAGCTTTGCCAATCCTTCTCGTTTGCGATTTGTGTCTATTAATAGGGCATTTAGCTTATGTAACTGTGTGTTTAAGCCTTTCTGTCGAGTGTTAAGTTCCGACAAACGATCATTGTTCTTTTGTAATTCTCGCTGTTGTAAACGCAGTCGTTTGGTCTGTTTTACAATATACGTGATGGCTACGAGTAGGAAAATTAGGAGCAATGAGATGGCTATGATAGCAATCATCTGCACCCGATTACGCGTGTTTAATGTCTGTTGATAGCTGTTGACAATGACTGGTAACTTATTAGATATCTCTATAATACGTAGTCGGTTGTTATAGAAACGAGCATCTTCAAGTGACTTCTGAATATACTCCTGTGCTCGATCAATTCGGTTTTTATCATGCTCAAAGATGTACATGGCAAGCGTTTGTAAGGCGTAATTCTCCATCGTACAGTTCTCTGCATCAGCAATACTGGACAATAGAAGATACCTTTCTTGCTGATCCGTTCGCCCTTCATTGGCGTAGCTTCCTGACAAGGCAAAGCATGCCATAGCATAAAATCGTGAGTCAGTGGGTAAGAGGCTAGCTGCTTTTAGATAATGAGAACGTGCTTTCTTGGGGTCATTAAGTACAAACACGCAATATTCCCCATAGTAGTATTCGTAAGTTTTTGCGGTTTCATCGCTATAATCCATTGCTTTAATCAATGCCTGCTTAGCTTTTTCTCTATGCGCAGGAGTGTATGTATGGTCATTACAGAAGTCTGCCCAATAAGTATGAATACGGAAGAGAGAGAGGTAAAAATCGAACTTTTGTGTTCTATCCAGCGCTGTTGTATCCACTAAACTTATTGTTTCTATAGCCTCATTGTATAATCCGCCGATAGAAAGAAGCTCCGCTTTATGAATGACATTGCTGTTATAATAATATGTATTCGCTGTTTCCTTTGCTAAGTCAATGCCTTTGTCGAGGTAAGTCATTGCTGAATCAAATTGGAAAACATAGTACTCTTGATAAAGCAAGTCGTATGTCTGCAATCGTTTTAAGGTCTTTTCTTCTGTGAGAAGTCCTTTTTTTATTCGGTTAATAGTCTCATTTTTCCTTTTAATATGAGCTGTTTGATGACTCAAGAGAAGGTCTAACTGCTCTTGTAAATGTTGTGTGTCATTGTCAGCAAAGAGACCTGTTGGCAATGCTAGTAAGGATATGTATAAAAGTAATTTGCGCATCTTTTAATCTCTTCTGACTGCAAAGATAATACTTTACCATCAATTAAGAGATATCTACTTAATATAATTATTATGTTAATGCAAAGGATTGATTGCTAATGTCTTAAACGATAATACTTCTCAAAGTTGTCTACTTATCAACTACTCAAAGAACCTTTTATTCACTTTTTTAGCTATCTTTGCAAGTAAAGATAATTAAAAATAAAAATCCAATTAATACTTTTAACAAAACAATGAAGAGATTCAATATTGCCCTTATGGGGCTTTTGATGGGTATGGCAAACCTTGCTTCTGCGCAGACGGTTACGTCTCCTAATGGTAAGATTGCTGTTAAGTTCTCACTTACAGGAAATGGTGTGCCAACTTATGAGATGACTTACAAAGGTAAGGAAGTCGTTAAACCGTCTCATCTTGGTCTAGAACTAGCAAAGGACAAGCACGCTAGTAAGGGGATGGATGAGACTAGTTTGATGGATGGTTTTCAGACAACTAACACAAAGACAACCACCTTTGATGAGACATGGAAACCTGTTTGGGGAGAGACTTCAACGATTCGTAACCATTATAACGAGCTTGAGGTAGACCTTAACCAACCGAGTAGTAAGCGTGACATCATCATTCGTTTCCGCGTTTATGACGATGGAATGGGCTTGCGTTATGAGTTCCCAGAACAGAAAGAACTAAATTACTTCATTATAAAAGAGGAACACACGCAGTTCGCAATGGCTGGTGATCACACTGCATGGTGGCTCCCTGGTGACTATGACACACAAGAGCAAGAGACGCAGGAGAGCAAGCTCTCTGAGATACGCTCACGTTTTCATGATGCTGTGAATTGGAGTAACTCTTCTGTAGGAGTGTTCTCTGAAACGGGTGTTCAGACCTCTTTACAGATGAAGTCAAACGATGGTCTCTACATTAATATACATGAGGCTGCATGTGAGAACTATGCTACGATGCACCTTAACTTGGATGATAAGAACATGGTGTTTGAGTCTTGGTTGACTCCAGATGCAACTGGTTTGAAAGGCTTCATGCAGACACCTTGCACAACACCTTGGCGTACGGTCATGGTGAGCGATGATGCTCGTGATATGTTAGCAAGCAACTTGATTCTCAATCTCAATGAACCATGTAAGATTGAAGATACCTCTTGGATTCATCCAACTAAGTACTGCGGTGTATGGTGGGAAATGATAGCTGGTGGTAAGTCATGGGCTTACACCGATGATTTCAACTCTGTTAAGCTCGGTCAAACAGACTATGCTCATGCCAAACCAAATGGTCATCACCCTGCAAACACAGCCAACGTGAAGAAGTATATAGACTTTGCTGCAGCGAACGGATTGGACCAAGTGTTGGTAGAAGGCTGGAACATCGGTTGGGAAGACTGGTTCGGACACTGGAAACAAGATGTGTTTGATTTCGTAACTCCCTATCCAGACTTTGATATCAAGGCTCTTAACGAGTACGCCCATTCGAAGGGTGTGAAGCTGATGATGCACCATGAGACCTCTTCAAGTGCTCTTAACTATGAGAGACACCTAGAGGATGCATTCAACCTAATGAATAAGTACGGTTATGATGCAGTAAAGACTGGATATGTCGGAGACATCATTCCACGTGGTGACCATCACTATTCTCAGTCAATGAACAACCACTACATGCACGTAATTAAGGAGGCGGCAAAGCATCATATCATGGTGAATGCACATGAGGCAACGCGCCCTACAGGTCTTTGTCGTACTTATCCAAACATGGTGGGCAATGAGTCTGCACGTGGAACAGAGTACGAAGCGTTCGGAGGAAGCGACCCTAACCACACTGTTATATTGCCTTTCACACGCTTACAAGGCGGTCCTATGGATTACACTCCTGGTATCTTAGAGACTCAACTGTCTACTTGGTGCAGCAACAAGAGCTGGGTTCACACCACACTCGTTGGTCAGCTCGCTCTTTACCTAACCATGTATAGCCCATTGCAGATGGCTGCCGACCTTCCTGAGAACTATCAGAAGTACAACGATGCATTCCAGTTTATTAAGGATGTAGCCGTTGACTGGGACGATAGTCGTTATCTTGAGGCAGAACCAGCACGCTATATTACAGTTGCAAGAAAGGCTAAAGGCACCAATAACTGGTTCATCGGAGGTAAGACGGGACTTGCTGCTCATACTAGCAACATCAAGTTAGACTTCCTAGACAAGGGTCGCAAATATGAAGCAACCATCTATGCTGATGCTAAGGATGCCGATTATGAGAAGAATCCAAAGGCATATACTATCACAAAGCGTAACGTTAAGAAGGGTGATGTTCTTAAGTTACAAGAGGCTCGCGGAGGTGGTTTTGCCATCAGTATCAAGGCTCTTTAAGGAGGGTGAATACACATTGATGTGTAATTAAATAATAGCAAGTCGCATGACTTATGCAGTTTTCTTGGAACTGACTTCATGCTGACATAAGTGTTGCGACTTGCCTTTTTCTCCCCTTTCTGATAGACTAATTCTCATAAAAAAGCAAACTTTTTTAACCCAAACATACTAAATACTCGAATGCTACGTATATATATTAATGAGAGATTTTAAGCCCAAATTAATCGTGATGAGAATGAGAAGAATCTTTATCTTAGGTGCATTCTTATGTGTTACCTCGCTTATGAAAGCACAGTTGTATGCGCCTACACTAGATGACCTTGATAAGGTTCTTGCTGCTTCGGGACAGTATGATAAGCAGTTTGAACATAATATTGAGAAGGTCAAAAAGCAATTTCATGCTGCCAAAACAAAGCAGAAAAGATACGAATTGACCGATAAACTCTTCAACTTATACATCTCTTATTCCGTCGACTCAGCCATTGTCTACGCTGAAAAGAAGCTACAACTGGCTAAGCAGATGAACAATAAAAGAGATATAGGGGACGCTAAACTCAATCTTGCCTACCTATTTATAAAAGGTGGACAGCTCAAGGATGCAAGCGACTTAGTCGAATCTATTCAACGAGATGAGCTTGTGCCGAGTCTTTCCTTTTACTATTTTTCAACACGGAAGACGCTCTATGACAACCTTGCCGATGCTGCCTTAACTCCATGGCAACGCAAACAATACACCCAACTAGCTGAAGTTTGCAACGATTCTATCGTTGATCATGGTACAAGAGTGGATATTTGGTCACGTGCAGAGAAGTTTGTTAACCATCATCAAGACGAACAGGCGAAGCAGATTCTACTTGAGGCTTATGCTAAGTTAAAGCCTTATGACAGGCAGATGGGCTTTGTTGCCTACTCATTAGCAGAGATATACAGACGCCAGAAGGAGGTTGATGAACAAAAGAAGTTCCTCATTGCAGCCGCAATCTCCGATATTCACAACTCCGTTAAGGAGTATCTTGCGTTACAGGAATTGGCTACCATTCTCTTTGAAGAGGGCGATAACAAGCGCGCCTACGCCTATATGGGGCGAGCTTTGGACGATGCCGTCTTCTGCAATGCACGTCAACGTACAATCGCAATGGCTGATGTTTGGCCTGTTATTCAGAAGTCGCACGAGCGTGAGAGCGCCTCTCGAACACTTTGGTTAACAATAGGATTGATACTTATCAGTCTGTTGTCTGTATTCCTCATTGTGATGATATTCTATATTAATCGTCGCCTCAAAGAGTTGAAAGAAACACGTAAGCTCCTCTCAACAACCAATGAGCAACTCAAGGAATCGAACCATATTAAGGACGAATACATCACTCGATTCCTTAACCAATGTTCAATGTATATTGATAAACTCGACACTTATCGCAAGCATATCTATCGACTTTTCTCTGCTGGTAAACGTGCTGAACTGATGGAAACACTCAAGTCGCAAGAGTTTGTCGATCGAGAGTTAGAGTCCTTCTATGCTAACTTTGATGAAACGTTCCTTGGGCTTTTCCCAAACTTTGTAGAAGACTTTAATACCTTACTAAAGCCTGATGAACAAATCATACCGAAGCAATCAAGACGTCTATCAACCGACTTGCGTATCTTTGCACTCATACGTCTTGGTGTGAAGGAAAACGAGTTGATCTGTTCGTTCCTGCGTTGTTCCAAGGCTACTGTCTATGCTTATCGCTCGCGTGTGCGCCTTAAATCATTATGTCCTGATAAGTTTGATGAACAGGTGATGAGGCTTTGATCGTATCTAACATTTGATAATTCAGATAATCGCCACAGCTCTTGTTATATGTAAAAGAGTTGTGGTGATATTCTTTTTATCCCTTTTCATCGATTAATTTAATGGCTCTTAGTCGAATGAAACACGCCCCTTTCTTATAGTGTAAACCATCCGTAATCATCGTGTAAACGCTCATACGTTATAAAAAATAGTCTAATTTTATTAGAAGATTAGTTTGTTTTAAAGTAACTTTTAGACTATTTTCTTGTTTAAAAGAGTATCTTTAGAGATAGAAACGATATTCTTTAGCCATTTTAAATATGCTCTTTCATTATTGTAAATACCACTAGAAGCGTTCTTATAAGCCTTTTCTATAAGCCTTACTTGTCAATTGTTTTTCTTAGAAATATTGTGTTTAACCTGTGAAGAGAGTTTAATATCACATTCATAAAAGTATTTGATTTTAGCTAAAAAACACTTGGTAATAGGTCTAATAACATTATGTTATACTTATAAAATCTGGTTTTTATAAATTGCTAAGTACTTAATAATCAGTTATTATACCCCTTGAAGCATTTGTATTAATACAATAGATATATTTAATATAAGCATATCTTTTTGTAACTTTGCACGTGTAAAAAAAGCGAGAGAACTATTAATGTTATAAAAAGTTGACATGTGATCAAGGGTACAAAGAGGACTATTTTCTAGGATGTAATAATCATTTAAACATTTATTTATCACACGACATCCAGCCAATGCGTGCCTATCAATCACCAAGAAAACTTAAAATTAAAATTTAAAACAAATGAAGAGAAAATTACTTCTGGCGTTGTTTGCAATCATCTCACTAGGATGTTTTGCAGACTCTCAACCAACAGATGCTCAGCGAAGAGACAATCTGTTCGTGTACAATGGTATGCTGTTTAGTATCCAGAAATTCGTGAGTACTACTTCACAGGAAAACGCTGTTGAGTTCTGTGGTTGGACTACTAAGACTGATTTGAGTACTGATGCGAAGAAGGACGAAGCTTTGACTGATGCGCAGTTTAATGCTATTCGTAAGGTAGGAGAGATTACTATTCCTGAAACTGTAACAGCTGCTGTCACTTACAGAGGGGTACTTCAAGGTTCTGCTACTTATAAGGTTACCATGCTTCGTGCTAACCTTTTCCGTGCAGCAGGCTCTGGTGTTACAAGCCAGATAACCAAGATTACAATCCCAAAGACAGTCGAGCACATCGAATCACGTTGTTTTGATGAGTGTGTAAACATGACTGAGTTTGTAATTGAAGGTGCTACTGATGGTACTTCTCAGTTGAAGGAGATTGACTCACATGCATTCTTAAACTGTAAGAAGTTGGCGTCTATCACGCTTCCAAATACAGTAACTTACTTAGGTGATGATGATCCAAACTCTATTGAGGGTGGTGTGTTTGAAGGTTGTGAGTCGCTTACCTCTTTCACATTCCCAAGTAGTTATGCTTCAAGAAACTTGCCAAGTTTCACCTTCAAGGAATGTAAGAACTTAGCAACTATCAATTGGAATGGTTATAATCCAAAGCGTTTAAACAAGAATGCATTCGAGAATTGCGATAAAATCACATGGTCTCAAGTTCCTCAATCTGTAGAGGAGTTAGGCGATAACTGCTTCTATATCTGTGATGATTTGACGTCTGTTGACCTCTCAAGAATCAAGAAGATGGACACAGGTGTGTTCTGGGGGACACCTTTAACATCTGTTGAATGGCCTGCAGCAGTAACTGAAATTCCTGCAAATACATTCTGGGCTTGTGGCCAACTAACAACTATCAAAGGTATTCCTGGGCAGCCAGGTGCATGGGATAACATCACTAAGATTGGTGCAAATGCATTCAATATGTGTGCTGCTTTGACTACTATTAAGTTGCCAGCAGAGCTTAAGACAATTGATGCGCAGGCTTTCCGAAGCTGTGATCATTTAGCTACAGTAGATTATGGTACTAAGGTTGAAACTATCGGTGATGGTGCTTTCTGGTCTACTGGTGCATTGAAGAAGTTCTTCTTCAAGGGTTCTGTTAAGACACTTGGTGCTGATGCTTTCCGAGAGAGTGGACTTACTTGTGTTCACCTCAAAGGTGATATGACTATCGGTAAAGAGGCTTTCATGGGCTGTACAAGCTTGAAGTATGTTGAATTCCCTGCTACATCTTTAACTACTCAGCCATTGACTTATGTGGCAGAAAGCATGTTTGCAGGTTGTACAAGTCTGCCTTTCATCACTCTTCCATCTACTGTAACAGAGATAAAGGCTAACGCTTTCAATGGTTGTTCAAACTTGAATTACGTTAATATCTTGGCTGAAACACCAGCAACATTGACTACTAACGCATTCGATAACACACCAAAGAATATCTATGTAAAGGCAAGTAAGTTGTCTGCTTATCAGGCAAATACTGATTGGAATACACTCAACTTGAAGGATACTTACGAGCAGAGACTCGCTACAAAGTATGCTACTTTCACCCACGACTTCCCTGTAGACTTCGTTGCTGCTAATGGTCGTGATGCTATGGAAGCTTACGTAGGTAAGAGCACATACAAGGTTACGCAGCCAACAAAGATTCAGAAGATATTGAAGATGACAAAGGCTACTTCAATCGCAGCCAACGAAGGTGTTATCCTTGCTGGTACACCTGGTACTACTTACACCTATCGTATCTCAGAGTCAGCTGTTGCTAAGCTCGCTGATAACAAGGTAATGCCTGTTCGCGAAGATACTCTTCTTTATCAGACAGAGACAGATGGTAAGAGTAACTGGACACTACAGTCTGATTATAAGTTGCACTTAACTCAGGACGCAAAGACCATCTACTGTGGTAGAGCTTACGTTCATGAAACCAACGAGCCAGGTGTTCAAGGAGCAAAGTCAGTAGTCTTCGGTTTAAGTCTTGACGATGAAGATGGTAATATGACCAACGATGCTACAGGTATCGAAAGCATTGATGCAGCAGGTAAGGCTGATGAAGACAATGTTTACTATACCATTTCAGGTGTTCGAGTAGTGAACCCAACAGAGAAAGGTGTATATATTAAGAATGGCAAAAAAGTTATTGTACGATGAAAAAGAACTATGTTAGTCCTGTCACAGAACAGGTAGAGATAAAGCTAGAGAAGCATTTGTTAGACTTGTCATTTGATGATACTCCAGCAGATCCAGGTACTGCTCTCGGTAAGAAACATGTATTTGATGACATGGACGATGACTATTCAGATAGAGTGAATGTAACATCAGGTGGTGACGTATATGTGGGTAACCGCAGGTCACTATGGGATGATTAAATATTAGAACTAAATTTATATTGAAAGGGCATTGCCACGTGTCTAGCCTAAAGGGGTTAGTGTGTGGCGATGCTTTTTATATTTAATAAGGTGGTAATTCATCATAGTTTTAATGAGAAAGGATAATTAATGAGATTGAAACGATTACTTTTTTTGTGTACAGCATTACTATCGTTTACAACGTCGTTTGCTGATGATTTTGTGCAAAATAGCATTAAATACACAACTAGTTCGGATAAGACTGTAACGTTGGTGGATGGTAAGTCTACCAGTGGTGACGTTGTAATACCATCCAGTGTAAGGTATGGTAAAAATGATTATGCGGTCACAGTCATTGAACATAACGCTTTCCAGGGGAATAACTCGATTACATCTGTGATTATTCCTAGTTCTGTTAACAGTATTGGTTATAGTGCTTTCAACGCTTGTAAGAACCTTCGTTCCGTAACAGATGCGTCAAGCAATGCTAATATGCAGGGCTATGAATACACTGATTGTACCAATCTTCAATCGGTCACATTGTCAGGTTCCTTACAAACGATTGGTTATCGTTCCTTTGCCAACACTGGGTTAACATCCTTGGTGTTGCCTGCCAATGTGAAAGAGATTGGTGGACAAGCCTTCCAAGATTGCCAACATTTGACACAGGTGCAGTTTGATAGCCGTTTAGAAGTTATCAAGGATCATGCCTTTAAGCAGACGGGACTTATTACTGTGGAGCTTCCTAGTGGTGTTAATGAGATTGGAGAATGGTCGTTTGAAGGTTGTCAAAACTTGAAGAAGGTAACCTTGCCACTTCGAGCAACAGCCTTAGGAACAGGTAGTTTTTTCCATTGTACATCATTGGAATCAGTTGTTATTCCTGGTAATATCACCACTTTCAATGACAATACCTTTAATGGTTGTAGCCGTTTATCGGCTGTTTATTATTTAGGTGATAACCAACCTAGCGTTAATCAATACACTTTTGCGGGTGTTGATAACAAATTTAACTTCTATGTGAAACCATCTGCTTTGGCAAACATAAGGGGTGTTGCTTATATATCAGATAAGGTGAAAGATAGCTTCCCCTATCAACAAAGTAGTAAGTATGCCACCTTCTCACGTGATTTTGCTGTTGATTTCGCTTCTGTGAATGGCTTGAAAGCATATATAGCAAAGGGTGTTGGTGAGAATAACTCAGTCAATTTGCTTCCTATTACGACTGCTGGTGCAGGTACTGGACTAGTTATTGAGGCTACACCAAACACTGTTTATCAACTCCGTTTGGCTGATAATGATACTCACTATGACGACAATGCACTTCATGTAGCAACTAGTGAGATTACCAACAATGCAACGATTCAGCATAAGGCTGACCTTACTTACCTTTCTAACCCAGTTGATTTGACAACTGATAAAGTACGTTATGAGCCTAATAGCACTGTTACCTTCACAACTAAGTATGCTTTCCCAGATGGAGCAAAGGTGCGTTATCTATATGGGAATAAGGTTGTTGCCACTGCAGATATTAGTGGAAAGACTTCATGGACATGGAAGGTTCCTGCTGATAACTTCACTGGTTATCTTGCAGAAGTGTATACTACAGTAGGTACAACTGACAATGTTTATGCAACAATAGGTATTGATGTCTCAACGGAATGGGGTCGTTTCCCACGTTATGGATTTGTTTCTCACTACGATGCAAGCAAGACACTAGATAAGGTAAAGGGAGAGGTTGCTATGCTCAATCGCTATCACATGACAGGTATTCAGTTCTATGATTGGCAATGGCAACACCATATTCTATTCCCTCAAGACTCTACACATTGGAAAGATATTGGTTTGCGTAATGTCTATAAGTCGTCAATAGAGAACTACATCAACCAGTTGCATGGTGTAGGAAGCAAGTGTATGTTCTATGACTTGATATATGGTGTGACTGGAAACATGAATGGTAACACACCTGAAACACCTGACAATCTTGATAAAGACGGCGTTAGCAGTGATTGGGGATGGATTGACTTGCATGAAAAGAAAGGTGGTGGTTACGATCTCCATCAGGTTCAGTATCCTCTTGGTAGTTGGCCGAGCATATACGTAATGAACCCTGGTAATCAGAATTGGGTCAACTATCTTGCAGGTTCTATCAATAAGGTTTATCAGAACTTTGGCTTTGATGGTTATCACATCGACCAGTTGGGTCATCAACGTGATGCTTATTACGTTAACTTGAAGAGTAAGAAAGTGAACGGAAAGAAGGTTTATACTGATGGTGACCGCCGTAACACGAATGACTTTGAGGGCTATTTTGCTAACTTCATCAACCGCATGAAGGCGGATAACCACAATAAGTATCTTGTGATGAACGCTGCTTCAAGCTTCGGAGGACCAAACATTGTGGGTACAAAGAACGTTGAATTTGGTTATAATGAGATGTGGGGAGGTGACGACTACTACTGGAATTATCGCAAGATCATACAGGATAACCGTCGTAACAATGGTAAGAACACCTTTAATACAGTGTTCGCTGCCTATTTGCATTGCCGCAATGGTCGCCCAGGAGAGCTTCGCTTGAGTAGTGCTTTGATGGGAGAAGCTACAATCTTTGCCCTTGGTGGGTCAAGAATAGAGCTTAGTGGAGACCACATGTTGTTCACGGAATACTTCCCAGATGACACTCGTCCAATGTCAAGTAAGCTGCAAAAGTCAATCATTCACTACTATGATTTCCTTACAGCATACGAGAATTACTTGCGAGATAACAATGCGGAAACAACTGTAAGTATGACGATGGATGGCAAGCAAGTGGCAGCTTGGGATCTCTCTAACCCTGATCCAAGTCTAAACGAACATCCAGAGAAGCAGACAATAGGACCTAAGCCTTACATGGTGAACACTTACAGCACCAAGAAGGGGGATGTTACAACAATCCAGTTGTTGAACTATAGCAATGTTTCAAGGGACAACTTTAATATTCGCGACTTGTCAGAAACAATGCCATTGCCTAATGTCTTGAACAATAAGAAGATTGTACTTGACGATGCGCAGCCTGTTGCACGTATTTGGGTTGCTAGCCCTGACCGTCTTGGTGGTGCTCCACAAGAGTTAGACTTCACGCAGAGTAGCGGTAAAGTAACGTTTACCTTACCTTCTTTGGAGTATTGGACAATGGTTGTTGTAGAGCATGGTCAGAAGTCAGTAGACAATAGTTCTCGTATTAAGAACTATGTCTTGAGTGGTGAGAGTTTCTCTTTGGCACAGCAGAATAGCCTTGTTGCGGGTGATGTTTATTTGTCTTTCCCTGCTTCACTTGTGTCAGCAACGACAAACGTAATGCCTTTGAAGATGGTTACAGAAGGTATTAAGAGCCTTACTAATGTGTGTGGCAATAGTTCAGATGACTATTACACGTTATCAGGAATAAAGCTACAAAAGCCTTCGAAAGGTGTTTACATTCATGATGGTAAGACTATTGTTGTGAAGTAAAGTAAACCATTAGATTGATAAATCCCCCTCTTTATTGTGTGAAACAATAGAGAGGGGGACTTTTTATAGTCATTTATTAGAGTGAATTGACGCGCAACTTGAAGTATAATTGACGTGTAAGTTAGAGTACAATGAACCTTTAAGTTAAAGTACAACTAAGCTTTAAGTTAAAGTAGGATCGTCGTTTAACTTAAAGTATAATGATCGTCTAATAATGGTTCTTAAAAGTCTTTTATCTCGATGAAATCGTGATAATTTCCACGAATCATATTACGCTTTTGTAAGTCGTCTAATAGTGCGATAAGGCTATTCCAAAAGCCTTTCATGTTATAGAGCACAACCTTCTTCTGATGATAGCCGATAGTGTTTGAGGCTATAATAGTGAAGACTTCATCGAGAGTACCTACTCCTCCTGGTAGTGCATAGAACACATCTGCACGCTCCATCATGATAGCCTTGCGGTCAGTGAGGTCTTCACAAGGGATTTCCACATCAACGTAATCACTCATTCTGCGCCCTTCCTCCATGATACGTGGGATGACGCCGATGGTTCGCCCACCTGCTTCATGAACGGACTTACCGATACATTCCATCAGACCAGAGTTCCCCCCGCCATATACTAAGGTGTGCCCATTCTCGCCAATCCATCTTCCCAACGTCTCAGTTAAGTGAAAGTAGTCTGGGTCGATATTGTTATTTGCGGAACAAAATACTGCTATTTCCATCTAATTACCTATGTTTGTTTGTGTACAAAGATACTAAAAAAACATGAATCGAGTGTGTTATATCAATGTTGCCTTCGTCTTTTATTCTATTAAAAAAAGGTTCGCTAAGTGTGATTAGCGAACCTCTTATAAGATCAATGGATGAGTATCAGTTTTATTCAGCCAATAGCTTAGCAGCCATCTCACGTCCTAAGCGAGCACATTCAGCCTTGATTTCTGGTGTGAGAGCCTGCTTCATCTCAACAGGTTCGCCCACCTTCTCGAAGTGGAGATGATTCTCATTCCATTCCCCGATAGCAGCAACCGCCTTTGAAGCCCATGAGTAAGAGCCGAACCAACCGATGTAATGGTTCTTAATGTCACGATTGGCAACCTCTTGGAGTAGTACGTCCATCTCGTGATAAAGCCCTGCATTGTAAGTAGGAGCACCCACGATGAGACCACGGAAGCGGAAGATATCTTGAAGAATGTAGCTGTGGTGCGTCTTTGATACATTATAAAGACGAATGTCCTTAACGCCTGCTAAAGATGCTGCACGTGCTATTTGTTCTGCCATTCGTTCGGTATTCCCATACATTGTACCATAGCAGATGACCAAACCAGGGTCTGTTTCATACTTTGACATGCGGTCATATAAACTGATAACTTTATCTACATACTTATGCCAAACAGGTCCATGTGTAGAGCAGATATAGTCTATGTGAATACCAGCGAGCTTCTTCAAAGCATTCTGAACAGGTGTTCCATACTTTCCAACGATGTTTGAGTAATAGCGAACCATCTCTAACCAGCACCAGTCGGTATCAATCTCTTGATCGATGAAACCGCCATTTAATGCACCAAAACAGCCGAAAGCATCGCCTGTAAAGAGGTGAGATACCTCACCTTTACATAATGTCATCATTGTTTCTGGCCAGTGAACCATAGGTGTCATAAAGAACTGTAAGGTGTGAGCTCCTAGTGAGATTTCCTCTTCGTTCTTAACTTCTATGGTGTTATCTTTGATTCCATAGAAGCCAGACATCATGTCGAAGGTCTTCTTGTTACCAATGACTTGCACGTTAGGATAGTATTTCTTCAATAGAGCTAACGATCCAGAGTGGTCAGGCTCCATGTGATTAATGACGAGATAGTCAATCTGTCGGTCGCCCAAAACCTCTCGGAGCTTTTCAATGAACTGTACGAAGAAGTCTACCTCAACGGTATCAATAAGGCAAACCTTCTCATCGTCGATGAGATAAGAGTTGTAACTAACACCATAAGGCAACGGCCACAAGCCCTCAAAGAGAGCTTTGTTCCGATCGTTAACGCCTACGTAATAAACTTTATTGGCAATTTCTATCATTTTTATATCATGTTTAGTGTGGTCTGTTCGGGTGTGTTTTAGGAGTGAGAGAGCTTCATTTTCTCCCCAAACTCCTTGCTTACATAGTTGAAGATGTCCTTACAACAATCAGCAGAGAAGGCTAAGGCACATTCAATCACCTTGTCCCATTGTTCTTCCGTTAAGCCCCTTTCGAGGTCAGCACGTGTAATACCATGTTTCAAGATACCGAATATAATACCTGCATTGAAGTTATCTCCAGCCCCGATGGTACTAACAACATTCGTGTTAAGAACAGCGTATGACTTCTTAAAATCACGTCCTCCACGTATCTCTACAGGTTGACTTCCGTGTGTATAAACAAATTGTTTGCAATAGAAAGAAATCTCTGCATTGTACACCTTATCGGCTTCCTCCTTTTTATAAAGGGTTGCAAAATCCTCATGACTACCCCGAACAATGTCAGCATAATCGAGGTTCTCTATCAGATTAGGTGTTATCTTGATGACCTCATCCTTATGTGCTAGTCGGAAGTTAACGTCATAATAGATGATAGCTCCACGTGAACGAGCATAATCAAGAAGTCCCATTACTTGTGGACGTATAACTGGATTCACCGCATAATACGATCCAAAAAGTACGATGTCATTGGATTGTATATCTGGATAAGTAAACTCTAGTTGGTCATGAGGGTGGTCTTTATAAAAGATGTATTCAGCATCATTGTTCTTATCAAGGAATGCCAATGATACAGGAGACTTCGAGTCAGGGAATATACTGACGTTGTCAGCATTCACACCATTGTCTTGTAAGAACTTAATGATGTATTCTCCAACATGGTCATTACCTGCTTCTGAAATGAACGTGACGTCCACTCCACACCGACCCAATGAAGTGATAGCATTGAAGGTAGAGCCACCTGGCACTGCTTCCACTGGTTTATTATCCTTGAAGATGATGTCTAAGACTGTTTCACCTATACCTATTACTTTCCGCATTTGATTGTGAATTACAATTGTGTTCCACTTTAGTTGTGCAAATATAGTGTAATTTAAGCGGACTACAAAAAGTTTCTCTCTTCTTTTTTTATTGGTCGCCAAAGACGCTTACTATATCATTCTTTTTTCTTACTTTTGCACTATGGTTGAATATCAAACGGCAGTTTTGGATAACGGACTGCGTATTATCGCTCTTCAAACAGCCTCACCTGTGGTTTATTGTGGCTACCAAATCAATGCAGGAGCAGCTCATGAGCAGTCGAACGAGGAGGGAATAGCACATTTCTGTGAGCATGTTACATTCAAGGGTACGACTCGTCGCACCGCTTTAGACGTCATAAACTGTCTTGAGGAGGTGGGAGGTGATTTGAATGCATTTACCACTAAGACCGATACGGTGTATTATTCTGCTATCTTGAAGGAACATCTTCCAAGAGCGATAAGCCTTCTTACGGATATAGTCTTTCATAGTGTCTATCCTCAGAGGGAGATTGATAAGGAGGTGGAAGTCATCTGTGACGAGATAGAATCGTATAACGACAGCCCTTCTGAACTGATATATGATGAGTTCGAGAACCTTATCTTTCATGGTCATCCATTGGGGCATAACATCTTAGGGGCGTCAGAACGTGTGAGAAAGTTCACTACCAAAGATGCACTTCACTTCACGCAGCAACATTACCGACCTGATAATGCCGTCTTCTTTGCCTATGGTAACGTTGATTTCAACATACTTTTGCAACTCTTGTCACAAGAGAATGGCACAAATGTGACCATGGTTGGCGAACTTGATAAGCATTTGGAGAAGTCATTGCCAGTATTGAGTGCATACGAGCCACAGACAATTAAGATTGACAAACACACTCATCAAGCACATGTAATGATTGGTAATCGTGCCTATGCAGTGCATGATAAACGGCGAATGGCACTCTATCTCTTGAATAACATATTAGGTGGTCCAGGTATGAGTGCACGTTTGAACCTTGCATTACGCGAACGGAGAGGGCTGGTGTATACGGTGGAAAGTACGATGGTAAGCTATTCTTCAACTGGATTATGGAGTATTTACTTTGGTTGTGACGCACAAGACGTGGATGAGTGTATGGCTCTTGTACGTGCAGAATTAGACCATTTCATCGAGAAACCATTGACTGATTCAGAACTAACAATAGCCAAACAGCAGATTAAAGGACAGATTGGTATTGCCTGCGACAATCGTGAGAACCTTGCACTCGACTTCGGTAAGGGCTTCTTGCACTATGGTTGGAAGAAGGACATCACGGCTCTTTATCGTAATATTGACGCTATTACGGCAGAGGAGATACAAGCAGTTGCACAAGAGTTGTTCGTTGAAGAACAACTTACGAAACTAATTTACGAATAGGAATTTATAGATATGAAACAGAGGTGTTTGACGTTTTTTTCTTTGAAAAAGGGATTGCTGTGGCATGATATTCTCTGTTTACTTTAATATAGGAATTAGCTAACAAACATACATAACATAAATAATGCAGGATAATGAAAGCAAACATTGCGCATACAGATAAGCAAAGAGTCGTTATCGTTGGAGGTGGACTAGGTGGATTGGAATTGGCATCTAAGTTGGTTGATAACGACTTTCAAGTGGTCTTGATAGATAAGAATAACTATCATCAGTTCCCTCCTTTAATTTATCAAGTGGCATCAGCAGGACTTGAGCCAAGTAGTATCTCGTTTCCATTCCGCCGTATCTTCCAAGGAAAAGACGATTTCTTCTTCCGCATGGCAAAGGTAGAAGCTGTGGATACTGCGGCTAAGAAGATTCAAACATCAGTGGGTGAGATACGTTATGACTACTTGGTTTTGGCAGCAGGAGCGAAGACAAACTACTTTGGAAACAAGGATATTGAGGCAACAACACTCCCGATGAAGACGGTGGGAGAGGCTATGCGCCTTCGTAATACCATCCTTCGTAATCTTGAGAAGGCTGAGACAGAGGATGATCCAGCACGCAAACAAGCTCTTATGAACATCGTTGTTGTGGGTGGAGGTGCCTCTGGTGTGGAGATCGCAGGTGCTGTAGCCGAGATGAAGAAGAATATTTTGGAGCGTGATTACCCTGATCTTGAGGCCTCACAGATGCACATTTATCTTGTTAATGCAGCTGATAGACTTCTTTCGGCAATGGATCCTGCATCCTCAGCAAGGGCTGAGCGCGATTTGAAAGAGCTACATGTGCATATTCGTCAGCCGCAGTTTGCAACAGAGTATAAGGATGGTATCTTGAAAACAAGTGCCGGGCTTGAGATTCCTGCAGAGACAGTTATCTGGGTGAGTGGTATTTGTGCGAACACTATCGAGGGTTTGCCGAAGGAAAGCATAGGTCATGCTGGTAGAATCCTTACCGATCGTTTCTGTCGTGTGAAGGGCTTACAAGATGTTTATGCTATAGGCGATCAGAGTTTGATAGAGGGCGATAAGGAGTATCCGTTAGGTCATCCTCAGTTAGCACAAGTGGCTTTGCAACAGGCAAAATGTGTTGCGCAGAATCTTAAAAACCAGTTGAAAGGACAGGAAGAAAAGCCATTTAAGTACAAGAACCTCGGTGTTATGGCGACCATTGGGCGCAATCATGCAGTTGCAGAGATTAATGGTCAAAAGTTTGGAGGATTCCCTGCTTGGTTCTTGTGGTTGGTAGTTCACCTTCGTTCTATTCTAGGAGTAAAGAACAAGACATTCATTCTCTTAAATTGGGTTTGGAATTATTTGAATTACAAACAGAGCCTGCGTCTGATACTGAAAGCCAAGTAAATCTTTCAGTTCAGCAGTCTAGTAGGATAAGAATTTACCCTTTGGAGCAATGGATGATAGCATATCAAACCTTGCACCAAAGGGTATTTTATTATCTGATAGATACTTCTTTTTGTTTGAAAGAATGTTTGTTTGTCGTGAAAAATAGTCTAAAAAATAGAATTAAATAAACTAATCTTCTTTGATTAATAGTTTATTTTTGTTTTTAACTAATGCTCCTTTGCACTATAGGAGTAAGTTTCCTCCGATTTTATTAGTTGTTATTAGGATTTTAATTAGGTGTTAGTAAGATAAGTATTAGATGTTAGTAATAAACAAAAAGACTTCGCATCCCTGCGAAGTCTTTCATTTAACATCTAACTTACTCACGTAAGTTGTATGCTTCTGTACTAACTCAAATAATTAACTTTAATAACGACTATTTTTCTATTTGACGTTACAAAGGTACGAAAAAAGTATTAAAAGAGGACATTCTGATAAGTAAATTCTTTTGCTTTTAGACTTTATAACAGTAAGAAAAGTTCGTCCATATTTATGCAAAGTATATATAGTGAACATCGTAAACTATTTGTTTCTTATTCTCTAAGAAGGCTGATTTATAGTTTGTTTTATTTGTAAGATCCAACTTCTTGGCGTACCTTTGCACCCCATAAAGGTAGCATGCCACCTGAGAGTCTGTGTGTTTTAGTTGAAGAGAAGAGCGCAGGCAAGTGTCTTTCTGTGGGTTCGTTTGGTGGCGAGTTTACCTTTTCTATAGGATAATAAATAATAAACAAACGAATTTGAAGACATTTGAAGAGTTGGGCGTGAGCGAAGAGATTCGTCGTGCCATTAGTGAGCTTGGATTTGAACATCCAATGCCTGTACAAGAAGAAGTAATCCCTTATTTATTAGGTAATCGAAATGACGTTATCGCCTTAGCGCAGACTGGTACTGGAAAGACGGCTGCCTTTGGCTTACCACTGCTTCAGCGGATTGATACAAGCAGTAAGTCGACACAAGCGATAGTGCTTAGTCCGACCCGAGAGTTATGCTTGCAGATAGCAGATGACCTCAAGGACTTCGGTAAGTACATCCCTCATTTGCACATCGCAGCTGTTTATGGCGGTGCTTCCATCGATACCCAGATTCATCAGTTGCGCCATGGTGTACAAATCATTGTAGCTACTCCGGGTCGATTAATCGACTTAATGCATCGTGGAAAGGCTCGTTTGGACCAAGTACGGAACGTTGTTTTGGATGAAGCAGACGAAATGCTGAACATGGGTTTCCAAGAGAGTATCACCGAGATACTCACTGGTGTGCCTGAAGATCGTAATACTCTTCTCTTCTCAGCAACGATGAGTAGGGATGTAGAAAAGGTGGCTAAGGGTTACTTACACGACTATAAAGAGATAGTTGTAGGCAGTCGTAACGAAGGAGCAGAGAGCGTTAACCATATCTATTATATGGTGAATGCACGCGACAAGTATCTTGCTTTGAAGCGATTGGTGGACTTCTACCCTAAGATCTACGCCATTGTATTCTGTAGAACAAAGGTAGAAACACAAGAGATAGCCGATAAGTTGATTAAAGACGGATACAATGCTGAGTCGTTGCATGGCGACTTGTCACAGCAACAACGTGACCTTACAATGCAGAAGTTCCGCTCTCATCTCACACAAATCCTCGTTGCGACTGATGTTGCAGCACGTGGATTGGATGTGAATGATTTGACGCATGTCATCAACTATGGGCTTCCTGACGATATAGAAAACTATACGCACCGTTCGGGTCGTACAGGTCGTGCGGGCAAGAAGGGTACTTCCATTTCGATTATCCACTCTCGTGAGAAATATAAGGTACGTAACATTGAACGTGAGATAGGTAAGGAATTTATTGATGGAACGCTTCCTTCGCCTGAAGAGATATGCAAGAAACAACTCTTCAAAACGATGGATAACATCTTGAAGACGGATGTGGATGAGGAGCAGATAGCACCTTACATGGAGGATATCAACCGCCAGTTCGAGTATATAGATAAGGAGGATTTGATCAAGAAGATTGTTACGTCCACCTTTGGACGCTTCCTTGACTATTATAAGAATGCGCCAGAGATTGAGAAACCATCGGCTCGCAGCAATCGTGAGGAGGGTCGTAGCGGTCGTAGTGAGGGCAGAGCAACACGCAGCCGTGGCGCACGTAAGGCAGAAAAAGGCTTTAAGCGACTCTTTATTAACCTCGGTAAGAATGATGGGTTCTATCCTGGTGAGGTGATGCAGTTCATTAATAAGAATATGAATGGGCATCAGGCAGTGGGGCATATAGACCTTCTTGCTAAGCAAAGTTACATCGAAGTGCCTGAACAAGACGCCCAGAAGGTGATGAAAGCCTTAGATGGTGCTGTCTATAAGAGGCGTAAAGTGCGTTGTAATGATGCTGATGAGCCAGGGCACGGACGCTCGGCTGGTGGTCGTTCCACTGGTAGTCGTGGTGGTTACGGAAGCCGTGGTGAAGGTCGCCAAGACGATCGTGGGCGCAGAGGTCGTGGTCGTCGTCAATCAGAGAATGACGCTCAGTTTGCTACACATAAGTTCAAGAAAGACGATTGGAAAGAGCTTATGAAAGGTGCACCAGCAAAGCTGAAAGGTGAAGAACCCGACTTCTCTGAAGAAGGGTGGGCACGTAGACGCCCGAAGAAGTAAGTCTTATCAACCTTCGTCTTCTGTTATGTTCTATTGTCGTTACCAATCTCCTTTGGGCATACTCGTGCTTGCTGAGGCTGAAGGAAAGCTAAGGTATTGCTGGTGGGAGGATGTTATGGAGAGGAAGATAGGCGATGATTGGACGGAAGTAGATAGTTCGGATGATTCCTTATTGGCTGAGGCTTGTCGGCAGTTAAACGATTATTTCTCAGGCAAACGAGGCTCATTTGACTTACCATTGAGCTTTGACGGAACACCCTTCCAGTGCCTCGCATGGCAGACCTTATTAACCATTCCTTACGGAGCGACCCTCTCTTATGCCGAACAAGCCCGAAGAATGGGACGAGAGAAGGCTGTGAGAGCAGTTGGGAACGCCAATGGTCATAACCCTTTAATGCTCTTTGTTCCTTGTCATCGAGTCATTGCTTCGAATGGAACCTTGGGCGGTTATGTGGGTGGAACAGACCGAAAAAGACAATTACTAAGCATAGAGAAAGAGGATGTGTCAGATTAGACACATCCTTTTTGTTGGTAGTAAGCAACCTGTCTCACGCTCCTTAATAATAATGAGTAAACTCCGCTTTGATGGAAGAAAAGCTGTGTTATCACAATAAGAAGCTGGGCTTTAATACCTATCTAGCGGTTTGTTCATAGCTAAAAAGAGGCTGTATCACATTCTTTTATCAATCGTTTGCATTGATAAGAGAACCGATACAGCCTCTTGGTTATTTGTGTTACGCTATCTGGTGATTGATATTCTCTTCATCAGATAATCGATTTTACTTGTGCTTATTGTGGATTGATCTCCTTTAATAGGCGGTCAGCATGCCCCCACTTATCCATGAGATAGAGTACAAAACGGATGTCAACGCCAATGCAACGAGCAAGTTTACGGTCGAAATTGATGTCACTTGAGAGGCTATCCCAGTTGCCATCAAAGGCGAGACCAATGAGTCGTCCCTTGCCATCAAACATCGGGGAACCAGAGTTACCACCAGTGATATCATTGTTAGTAAGGAAACATAGTTGCATTTTACCAGTCGTCTTGTCAGTGTAAGGACCGAAGTCTTTGGCACTCATAAGCTCTTTCATGATAGGTTCTACCTGATAGTCCTCTATCTTTGAGCCCTCATCCATCTTCTTAACAATGCTCTCTGCGGTTGTATAATAGTTGCTGTTGAAGCCTCCAATCATGTATCCTCCCACTTGTCCATACGATAGGCGCATGGTGGAATTGGCGTCGCTATAATGTGGCAAGTCCATCTCCATTTGTACTTTAGCCTCACACAACTTCTTCTCTTCAGCGTCAATCTCTTCCGTCTTATTGCTGAGGTCGGCAAGAATGGCACGATAATTTATCAATAAGCTAATGCCTAACAGCACTCCAGGGTCCTTGAGCGTCTTCTCGTTCTGATAGAACTTTTGACCTTTCTTGAGTAGTTTGCTCTGTGAATAAACGAACTTGGTGTACTTCTCATAATCGTTGCCGAACTCCGTCTTGATAGTCTCGTAGAAGTCAGGAAGGAACTTAGCTGGTACATGTTCACAATAGTTTTTAAGCATGGCAGCCGCCATCTCTTGGTCAAGGGCAGGGTTCCATTCATCTTGGTTATCCTCATATACCATGTACTGCTTCTTTGGTTCGTTCGCAGGACCATACACCTTGAGGGAGCCGCGAGCCATGTTAAGTGCTCTGGTGAATAACTCTGACGTTCTCCAGAACGACTCCATCCAATACATACTGGCAAGTTTTGCATCATTACTATTCGAATAGAGCTTAGCCAACTTATCGAAGTCAACCTTTACAGTTGGGTCTTGGATATTCTTCTCTTGGAGCCATGTACGAATGCGAGCTTCGTACTCTGCCTTCTGACGAATCAGTCCGATAGAGTCGATACACTTGTTCATTCCCATGGAGTTCTTCCAGTAGTTCGCAGCCTGGACGTACCTGTTCTCGTATTGTATGCGTGTCTTCTCGTTCTTATCCATGTACTTCTTCATGAGTGCGAGTTTGATATCTCGCGCTTGAACACGTACAGAATTGTCGATGTCACGGCGCTGTTGAATACCATAAGAAGACAAGTAACGACTTGTTGAACCAGGGTAACCAATGGTCATAGCGAAGTCCTTGTCCTTGTAACCCTGCATGCTCACGGGTGCCCAATGGGCTGGGTGATAAGGCACATTGTCCTTTGAGTAGGCTGCAGGACCATTCGTTTTAGGGTCTGCGTAGATGCGGAATACAGAGAAGTCACACGTCTGTCTCGGCCACATCCAGTTATCTGTCTCACCACCAAACTTACCCATACTCTTAGGTACAGTGAATACGAGACGGACATCAGGGAAGTCCTGATAAGTTGTTGCATAATACTTATTTCCCTCGTAGAAAGGGTCGATGTTGATGTGTAAAGTCTTATCAATCGCCTTGATGGAATCGGTTAGATGATTCGTGAGAGAGTCTATTATGGCTTCAGTCTGCTGTGCGTTCTTTCCTGCGATGAGCTTGTTAACACGTGCCGTAACGTCCTCTTGCTTCTTCATAAACGACACATAGAGATCCTCGTTAGGTAGTTCTTCAACGTAATTCTTCGCATAGAAGCCATCCTTCATATAGTCATGTTCTACGGTGGAGTGGGCATTGATAGCACTAAAACCGCAATGGTGATTGGTGAAGACCAATCCATCTGGAGATACGACAACGCCAGAACAATAACCAGAGAAGCTCACAACGTAATTGCTAATAGCGTTGGGTGAGTTGTAAATCATGTCACATGGCAACTGAAAACCCTCTGCCACCATCTGTTCGTAGACTGCATCTGGGAGGTTGTGGAGCGTCCACATACCTTCATCTGCATGGATAGAAGGACTGCTTAAAGCCAATGACGCAGCAATAAGTAAGGTTGATTTCTTCATGTTTAATATAATTGGTTGATGATATTCTTAGGTTCGTTTCATTCCTCAAACACTCTCCTTAACTCTTATGTCTCCGTATCTTTACCAGTGGAAGGTCGTGGTAAAGGACGTGAGCAACGAAGAGTAAGATGATAATCGTGTTCACGGTAAGGGCGAGAGGAACGGATAAACGTTCATTGCTAATCGTTATTCCTGCAAAGAAAAGACCACCGATGAGCACATACACAAAGATACTCTTCAATGGATAAGCAATGGGGTACTTACGTTGACCGACGATGTAAGAGAGTATCATTGCCGTTGCATTGCCTAAGAAACCAGCCCATGCACAGGCAATGTAACCATAACGTGGTACGAAGATAACGTTGATTCCAATGATTACTGCACATCCAATGCCAGAGAAATAGGCACCCCAAATGGTCTTATCAATGAGCTTATACCAGAAACTAAGGTTGAAGTAAACGCCCGTCATGATACCACCAGCCATCACGATAGGCACTACCTTCAGTCCAACCCAATAGTCACGACCAATGATGTGACGCAGAATATCCATGTAGCCCATTACCACCAAGAAGGCAAGTAAGGTGAAGATGATAAAGAACTTCATAGCTCTTGCGTATGTCTCTTTGTTGTCTTTGTCTCGAGACTTACCAAAGACGAAGGGTTCATAAGCATATCTGAAGGCCTGCGTAATCATTGACATGATCATAGCAATCTTACTGGCGGCACCGAAGATACCGAGTTGTGTATGTGCATCGTTATTCTTGTAGACATAAGGAAAGAGTATGTAACCTGCCGTCTGATTAAGTATTCCAGCAATACCAAGGATGAGGATAGGCCAAGAATAGGACAGCATCTTCTTAGCGAGAGGTACATCAAAGAGCTTCCCACTGCCGAAGAATCCGTCTTTCAGCTCTCTCCAGAAGCAGAAAGTGATAGTTCCTGTACATGCCAAGTTGATGTAGAAGGCATAACCCACCTCATGTCCACCTAATACGAGATAGTAAGCAAGGTTCAAGATGATATTCAATGCGATGAATAAGAGCTTGAAAGCTGCGAACTTGATAGGGCGTTTCTTATATCTAAGATACGCAAAGGGAATGCACTGGAACGCATCAATCGCTACAGTGATAGCCATTGCCCATACGTAAGAGGGGTGCTCCGAATAGCCCATAAAGTTACAGATGGGCTGTATAAAGATGAATACTAGAGCAATAAAGAGCAGGGATGTGAAGCCTACGAGCGTCAATGTAGTTGAATAGACACGCTTTGGATCTTGGTCACTCTTATTGGCGTAACGGAAGAAAGTGGTCTCCATTCCGTAAGTAAGAACGACGAGTAAGAGGGCAGTATAGGCGTATATGTTTGTGATAACACCATATCCTCCGCTCGCCGCACTAATCTTTGCGGTGTAAAGGGGTACGAGAAGATAGTTTAAGAACCTTCCGATGATACTGCTCATACCATAGATAGCAGTGTCTTTTGCAAGTGATTTTAAATTTGCCATTGCTTGTTTTTATTATTAGGCACATACTTCTAGAGAAGTAGTAACCCCTAATCGTCTTATATTGGTTACTAGAAGAAGATATAACAGATAGCGATTGCAGCTATTACACCAGCCAAGTCGGCTAGCAATCCACAGGCTACTGCATGTCGAGTGTACTTAATGCTCACACTACCGAAGTAGACTGCTAGGATGTAGAAAGTGGTATCTGTTGATCCTTGGAAGATACAACTCAGTCGTCCAACGAATGAGTCTGCACCATAAGTCTTCATTGCTTCAATCATTAGTCCACGTGCCCCGCTACCTGAAAGAGGTTTCATAAGAGCCGTAGGGAGTGCGTCGACGAATCGAGTGTCCAGTCCGCAGGTTTCGACAAACCATCTAATACCTTTCATCATAAGCTCCATACCACCTGAAGCACGGAATACTCCAACAGCCACTAAGATAGCAACTAAGTAAGGAATAATGCGTACTGCCGTATGAAAACCCTCTTTTGCTCCTTCGATGAAAGCGTTATAAACGTTTATCTTCTTTAATAGTCCGGCAGCAATGAATAGGACGATAATGGTCATCAAGATGAGGTTTGAGGCAATAGAAGTTACTGTTGCCATGGTCTGCTTGTCCATTTGTCCAAAGCTCCAGATGACTACTCCGACAAAACCCATCAGTCCGATGAGCCCTAAGAGGAGCGTGGGTTGGAAGATATTAATGCGTTGCCAGCCTGCTGTAAGTAGTATTCCAACCAGTGTAGCAATGGTTGTTGCCAATAAGATAGGGATGAATACGTCGGTTGGTTGGGCTGCCCCGTACATACTTCGATAGCCAAGAATAGCTGTTGGGATGATGGTTAGCCCTGAAGTATTCAGCACTAAGAACATGATCATGGGGTTTGTTGCTGTGTCTTTCTTCGTGTTTAGCTCCTGCATTTGGCTCATCGCCTTTAGTCCGGTAGGCGTTGCTGCATTGTCAAGACCCAACATGTTGGATGCAATATTCATGAAGATCGACCCCATGACAGGGTGGTTTCGTGGGATATCAGGGAACAACTTCGATAGAAAAGGGCTCAACATACGTGCAAGAACGTTGACAACTCCCGCTTGCTCACCTATCTTCATGATGCCCAACCACAATGCTAAGATACCAGTTAGGTTCAGGGATGTTGTAAAAGCGGTCTCTGATGATTCGAAAGTAGCTTTTACCATCTTTTCAAATATAGTCGTGTCGCCCATCAGAAGAGAGATGATTCCAAAGATGAAAGCGATGAAGAAGAACGCTATCCAAATGTAGTTCAGTGCCATTTAACCTATTTGTTACTGTTAATTCTTTATCTTTTGATTGATGAAAAGGGAACTACTGGTAGCGAATGTGCCATTCTTCCCATTGCAAAGATACGCATTTATACGTTAACATGGGGCATAATAAAGAAAAAAGATAGGTGTGTTCAAGGAATGAGAAGGGAAGAGGAAAGGTTAAAGGAATGCTAGTAAAAGCCTTTCCAAGCTCCTTCGAAGAAGAGTATGTGGCTATGGGGACTAGTAAAGGAACGCTTTTCTCCATTTAAGAAGGGCGTTTCCTTATAGTGAAGAGGGCGTTTCTTTGATGGGAAGAAAGCACTTCCTTAATAGTACTTATTCTCTATCTTGAAAAGAAACATTGTGTTTGTCTGTGATTCGTAGTGGTGTTTAGAACCTATCCTCTATCTCTGGATGAGGGTGAGAGGTGCTAACCTTAAATGAAGAAGATAGTCAAGCTGGGAAGCAAAAAGGCTACATAAGCGATTGCGCAAATGGTTGCGAATCCACTTATGTAGCCTATGCTTTAATCTTTTAAAACCTTTAGTCGACAGGAATTACTTCTTCAACTTCAAGTCATAATTCATGTCCTTGCTGTTAACAGCAGGCTCTTCAAAGTCAGAGTTAACCAATCGGAGGGTTGAATCATTTACTACGAGGAAGTTGGTGGTGTTGCCCTTGCCCAACTCAAACTGGTAGTAGGTATTCTTCTTACCCTTAACATCCTTTGCTACAACCTTATACTTACCTGTGTAGCTGTAAGTGGTGTCTACTTCTGTTTCAGACTTCATATAAGCCTCTGAAACGCTGTAGCCATTGGTTGAATCTTTCGCTAATGCGACATGATACTTGATACCTGCAACGTCTGCAGCAGGTGTCATTCCTTCATAAACTGATGAGTCAGCTGCAACAGAGTCCTGCGCTGTTGAATCCTTACTCTCTGCGTTTGTAGTAGTCTTGCCATTGTTGCAAGCTACCATAGCTGCGCATGCAGCTACCAATAACATTACTTTTTTCATAACTTTCTATACATTAGTTTGTAATTAATCTTTATACTCTCGGGCTGCAAAGATATTATATTTTCTTTGAAAGAAGCAAGTCTTTTAACCTTTATTTTATCTTTATAGCCATTGCACGCAATTGCTGATTACCTGTTTGATCGGTAACTCGAATGACGAAGTGATAGTCTCCTGGGTCAATATCTGTTGGTATTTTGATATCTTGCTTAGCGTCGAAAGACTTACTTCCGCTAGGAATCTTGAAACTTTCATCATAGTGGAAAGGCTTTACAGGCTTCTTCACTGGATCCATAGAGCAGCCTTGAGCCTGTGTTCCATGCGTGTGATGGTCGAAGTTGTTGTGTATTTCTATGTTGTAACTACCCAGTTCGTCATTATCAGTAAGGCGATAACGGAAGGGGATAATGCCTCCTCTTTGAAACACATCACAATCCATTGGAACGGCAGTAATGCCTTGATCGGTGATAGTTGGTAGTTGATTGTCTTTTACAATGTCGTCGTTATTAGTGCAAGCTACTGTTCCCAATAGCATTACAGCGGTTGTTAAACCGAATAAAACCTTTCTCATAAGTTTCTTGTTTTATGTTTGTTCGTTGTTAATTAGTTGGTTCTTCGAAAAGATGTAAGGTATATGTGTCCGCCACCTCATAGGGAGGGTAGGGCGGACACATGTGCTGTTTACTCTTGTTGTTATTGATGAAGAATACTATAAGGAGGTTATTTTACGATAAAATCCTCAATCTCTTCGGTTGTCTCGCGACCATCAACATCCTTTACTGTGAAGTGTATGTGATAGGTACCTGGTTTACATTCTGCAGGGACAGCAAGCTCTTTGTTAAATGTAATCTTACCTTTTTTACCATTGAGATCATTGATTTCTATCTCATGTTCCTTGTCTCCGTGGAACTCAATCTCAATCTCTTTAATATCTGAAGTTGTCTCTATGTTGGCTTGGAAAGTGAGCTTCTCATTAGGTGCAGCTGTCATCTTGTCAACATTTAGATTGGTTATCTTCGGTGCCTTCGTATCAACTGTCTTTTTCTTTAACTGGATCTTTTCACTGATGTAACGAGTGGTGTTATCAACCGTTGTAACTGCAATGATACAAGTATATTCGCCTTCTTCGAGGTCGTCAGAGAGCTTAAGATGCTCATGGAACTTGGTGTTTAATACGCCAACATACTTTGCATCTGTGTATGATTGAAGCTTTACTTGTTTATTATCCTTTAATAGGGCAACTTGGATAACACGGATTTTTGCATTTGAGACAATGTCACACTCAAGGTGAATATCACCTCCGATGATACCAATCTTGTTGTTGTCATGACCAAATTCAGGGTTCTTGAATTCAATAGAACTTGGTGTGATGTCTTCGTTGTCACATGATGTCAACACCATTGCAAATACGCTTAAGAGTGCTAAAGCACCAATAAATAGTTTCTTTTTCATTGTGTAAATTGTTTTAAGTAAGGCTTTCGCCTAGATTTGTAATCTTATAACTTGTCTTTAATGACTTGTTTGTTTATGTTTAAGGAAAGGGAGTCATGGGGGAAGAGAATGTGTATATGTCTGCCCACCACGCTCATCCTTTCACTATCTCAGATTTAATTTGTAAGATTAAGTGCTATTTCTTCTTTAGAAGTCCAGCCCTACCATTAATGCTACATTGCGTCCCGGTTCAGGCACATCGATGAGTCGATAGAAGCTAGTATGGTCGTAATACTTTCGGTTCAAGAGGTTTTCTGCATTGAGATTAATGTGTAGTTTCTTGTTACCGAGGTTGAAGTTCTTTCCTGCAGTGAGGTTTAGAGTGTAGTAACCTGGCGTCTGCTTCTCTGGTGGAACTATGTTGTTTTGTCTACCAGTAACATGCAAGTTGAATGCTACAAATCCCTCATTATCTATCTTCTCACGGCAGAAATCATACTTGATAGTGGCATCTGCTGACCAAGGAGTGCTGAATGGAAGAGTGTAACCCTTCTTTGCTCCTGATAACTGTTCGGCATATAGATACTCACCCTTTAGTTCCGTGTTCAGAGAAGGGAGTATCTTCCAGTTTAATTGTAGCTCTGCTCCATAGCGAATCACGCGACTTTGTGTATAAAAATACCATTGTAAGCCTTCGTAGTAATCGGGAGTTGGATTCATGTAGATGTAGTTCGGGAAGTAATTGAGGTAGGGATCGAACTGAATGGAAAGTCGATCATTGCCCCAGTGAATACCTGCATCCACTTGATAAGACTCTTCTGGTTTGAGGTCTGGATTACCTTTCTCGTATCTAAAGATGTGATAATTGACACCATCTGTACCGAGTTCCTTTGGTATTGGAACACGGAAACTCTTACCGATATTGAGCTTTAGAATCCATTGCTTGACTGCATAGTTTACACCAGCTGACCATGTCAAGCTATTGAAAGAACGGCTAAGATTGATGGAGCGTTCCTTATATACGGAGTCAGTAGCATTGATTGGTGTCTTGAACCAGTCGTTGTAACTGTGCAAGTGAGTATGTACATGGTCATAACGAACACCAGCATTCAGAATTAAGTCGTTCGTTACCTTAAAGCGGTCGAAGGCGTAGGCTCCGAACGAACTCGTCTCGAAGTCTGGAATAATAAAGCCCCATCCTGCACGGCGGTTATGCTGATATTCACTGTTGATACCTGTTGTCAGTGTGTGTCGTTCACCCATCGTGAGACGCATAATGACGTTGGCTGTGTAAGTATCTTTCTTAAATTCACGTTCAAGCGTATGTGGAGGAATTGGCATATAACCATGTGACACCGCTTCTGCAAGCTCCTTTCTATGGTTGTTCTGATAGGCTAGGTTGACTTCAAGAGCTAAGTTGCCATGTTGATAAACAGTGTGGCTCATTGCCTTAAAATGATTCACACTCTGATAGGGTAAGTCGATGTCTCGACGTGACTTATCATAGTCAATGCTTGACAATCTGACCTCCAGACCATGTGCATTAGCAAAGAATCCACTCTTTGAATATGTATCAGAAAACTTCAACTCAGTATGGAAGTTATAATGTTTGTAACCAATGGTTACGCTCCCATCACGCTCTAATCCAGCTGTGTTACGAAGTCTTTTCTTATAGAGAGGGATGTCGTAAGAGAAGTACTGAATACTATTGGTTGGTACTTTGTAATCGGCATAATCAATGTAAGTTGCGTTTGCTTTCCAATAGAAATGCTTACCAGTTCCTTGCAAACGGGCTGCTGCTCCAATAGATGCGTTATTGCTTCTCGTGAAGAGAGAGGCACTTCCTTCAAATGGTTTGGTAGGTATGAAGTTGGTGTAAAGGTTGATAACTCCACCAATAGCGTCCGATCCATAGAGTAGGGCAGCTGGTCCTTTGATCACTTCGATACGGTCGATAGCGAACTGATCAATCTCTAATCCGTGGTCATCTCCCCACTGTTGTCCTTCATGTTTGATGCCATCTTCTGTTACAACCATTCGATTAAAACCGAGTCCACGTATCGTGGGTTTCGATTGTCCGGAACCGATACTCATTGCCTTAACTCCAGGTATTCCGCTGAGTGATTGCATGAGACTTCCTGTGAAGTTTGTCCGTAAATACGACTTGTCAATGCGTACAGTATTGACAGAAGATGACATTTGTGTCTCTTTCTGACGATCGCCTAATACGGTGACATTTTGCATAACAATACTACTATCAACGTCGTTTTTTTCTTTCGCTGGAACGACTATTGAAGTGTGTTGTACGGCTACTGCTGTCACACAGATAGGTGATAAAACGAAAGCTAAAATAGCTTTATTCATTATCACGTGTTCTAATGTTTAAATAAAAGAAATGCTGTTTCAGCTCTCCTTTATATGCGTTGGAAGCAATATAAAAGAGGGTGTTTGTGCGCCATGACGACAGATTATAGACTTACAATAAGGTGTATTCTCCCCTATACGAGAGGATACAATATTACGATATAATCCCTGTCGTGATGACGGAAAGAGGGCTTAATAAAGGATAATAAGTTGATAATCAGGAAGACTAATAACAGTGATTATCATTTATGAACGTCCCCTTTAAAAACGTACAGGGGGAGCTCTAAGGCTGGTGACTTCTACTTCTGGGCGTACATAAGAGATGTGCGTAAAAAGGAAGAGGAAGCCCAATAAGATAAGGGTTGCTGTTGCAAGCAAGACATCCGCACCTTTTACAAAGTTGAAAAAGGCAAAGTGACAGATGGAACAAGAGTCAGGATTGTGGTTTTGACCTTGTTGTCCTGTTGCGTGATGACCGTTAGCAAGCTCAGTTTCAACCTGACATACATGCACAGACTTTACTACCATTGGTAACATGAAGAGTGCCAACAGCAGCCATGCAATAAGCATCTGTCTTGTACTTTGGTTTTGCTTAGCCATCTAACAGCCTTTGAATTTTCTGAGCAAAGGTATTTGTTATTTTGTTACAAAGCAAGTAATGGGTTTCTCTTTTTGTTATTATTAACAATAAGAAGTATGTGGAAAACCATTATTCAATGACAAAAGAGCTCATGTTAATGCCTTTTGTCATTGAATAATACTCCTATCGAACTTATATAATTAATGCTAAGCTAGATGTCATTTATTCTCTATTAATCAAATATCTTCTATTTGCTTTGCTTATGGAAGATGAATGATATTGGTGTAATAAGACATATCACGGTAGCGTTCTGGTCTATTCCCAATTCCACCATCTTTATAATCCACGAATGGTATGAACCTACTATCATAATCATTAAAGGTTCCAAGGAAGTTTAATCCGCTTGTTTCTATCGGCATATAATACCATCCCTTTGGATTAAATCCATTATAAGGAGCATTAAAAGGTGTCTCCTTTGAACGAACAAAATCCCTCTCTCCTAAATAATAATTATAATAGAAACCATTGCTGCCATTCGACAAATAGCTCACTTCAACACCAAAATTGTCTACTATATTATTGTTAGGGTCTTTCAAGTCGATGTTCCAACCGTCTTTACAAATATACTTTGAATAGTGTACACCACCTGTAACAGCCGATGGAGTAGACACTCCTGACCCTGTATTGATTACCTGATAAGCCTTATTCTTAGCTACAACTTCTGCATAGCCTGTACCCGCAGCTAAGCAAATAGACTTTCCCGCAGGTATCGATGTTGTTGAGTTTCCTGGCATACCAACACTACTGCTTCCTCGGCTCAATGCTTTGAGGTCAGTCAGGTTAGCGACATATAATGCTTTAAAAGGTTCCACATTCCATGGGTTTGGACTCACAAGATAATAGCCTTTCAACGATACTGTCTCTCTTGAAGCATTTGTTATCTCAATCCAACTGTTTTCTCCATTTTGTGCAGAAGAATGGTAATACTCTGTTATCATCAATGCTCCACGTGTCTCTTTCAGACTTGCATTAATACTAAAGTTATACGTATCACCATCTTTGAAGTCTACAATATCTTTCGCTTCACGGTAGAATCGATTACGCATAGACAAGAAATCAATCTGTGGAGCTACTGCGCCTGTCTTGCTATCAGCCTCACTGCGGAGGATAACTCTTGTTTTTGTCGTACTGGTGACACCTGGTGTAGCCTTTACCCAGATATAGAAAGGCTTGGTATACTTGGTTGTTCCTGCTCCATCAGCCTCACCACCGATAGCGAAATTATTGACTCTAATCGTATCACACTCGTCCAAAACCTTTCCTTGTCGCTTATCTACATTAATTCTGTATGGACCTGGTTTCCATACAGGAGAAGCTTGTGAGAGGTCAAATGTACCATCCATGTGGAGCACGTCAGACTTTAAGGCGACGGAATAAACGTTGCTCTTGTAATACATATCCGATTTTGCTCTAACGCCAATCCAGCTTCCTAACATTAAAAACTGAACTTTAGCGTGCTTTGTAGTAGGGTCTACTTTCGTCAACTTCGAATAGAGCGGGATGTTATAATCGTATGAACTCGCATCTATAACCTTTGGTCCAAAAACCCTCATGACGCCATTATAGCCTATACCTATTGTCCATGCACCATTTTCTACACCGTCTTCCTTACCCGTAGCCGATGCCACTTGTAGTTTAGACAAGTCAAAATCAGATGGTACGGAGAACGTAAAGTAACCCTTATTGGCTGAGATAATCTGCAAACCCTTGGCTACCTTTCTACTTATTTGGCGTGTTCCATCAGTGATATAGACAAATAAAGGAATCGTACTTCCAACCCTCCAGTTATAAGTCAATGACCCTTGCTTGTCGTAAGTAATAGGTGTACGGGTCGCAGCAGACTGTTCAGCATCCCATACATTTGTCATCTGTTTTGCGTTCACCATATCCTCTACATTCTTGTCTAATGTAACATCAATGGTGAAAGTAATTTCTTCTTTTGCTTTCTGTTGCTCAGGTGAATTGATATCTTCCTGCGAGCAGGCAACAAGTCCAAGTGTTATTGTCGCATAAATAAATGCTTTTACAATGTAATTCATTATTTCAGTTATTTCAAGATAAGATTGATGTATGTTTAGCTGGAACACTGAGAGTAGCTGGTTCGTCCATCTCATACTCCTCGTCTTCATCATCCACACTATGTCCTTCGGAACCTTTAGGGAGATCACCAGAGCCTGTCTCTAAGACAGAATGGTCCATTATGATTGGGATAACAACCATAGTGGGGGAAAGATAGCCTTTTTTCATTTTAGTGTTAATAGCGTTGTTTAAATTAAATGTAAGATCATTCTATCTCACAAAAGTGGTTAGATAGATGTGGTTTATATAATTTAGATGATGTGGTTTATATAGTCAGGTAGAATTGAAATTGTATCTACGTGGCCTTGTAGATATTGAAATATAATCCCCCAGCAAGCTATAGTCGACTTCTGGGGGATTATAGTATTATTTCAAACGAACGATTAGTCGTTATTCTCTACATCGTTATTCTCACGACGTGGACGACGCTCTTCATGACGATGCTCACCATCACGACGTGGACGACGCTCACCTCTTGGGCGACGTTGAGGCTCTACATAACCCTCTGGCTTCTCGAGTAATACACGACGAGAAAGCTTGTACTTACCAGTCTTAGGATCGATGTCGAGCAACTTAACCTTAATCTTGTCGCCCTCCTTGATACCAGCCTCTTCAACAGTCTCAAGACGCTTCCAGTCGATTTCAGAGATGTGAAGCAAGCCGTCCTTACCTGGTAGAATCTCTACGAAGCAACCGTATGGCATGATAGAACGTACAGTTCCTTCATATACCTCGCCAATCTCTGGAACTGCAACGATTGCCTTTATCTTACCAAGAGCAGCATCAATAGAATCCTTGTTAGGCGCAGACACCTGTACTTTACCTACTCCCTCTGTCTCTTCGATAGTGATAGTAGCACCTGTTTCTTCCTGTATCTGCTGGATAATCTTACCACCAGGACCAATCACAGCACCAATGAACTCCTTTGGAATCTCCAATTGGATAATACGTGGAACCTGTGGTTTCATTTCCTGACGTGGCTCTGCGATAGTCTCTGTCAATAGGTTAAGAATATGCTCACGACCAGCCTTAGCCTGCATCAAAGCCTTCTCCAAGATTTCGAATGATAGACCATCACACTTGATATCCATCTGTGTTGCTGTCAAACCATCCTTAGTACCTGTAGTCTTAAAGTCCATATCTCCTAAGTGATCCTCATCACCAAGAATATCACTCAATACGGCATATTTGTCCTCACCTGGGTTCTTGATAAGGCCCATAGCAATACCAGATACAGGCTTCTTCATTGGAACACCTGCATCCATCAATGCCAATGTTCCTGCACATACGGTAGCCATTGATGAAGAACCATTAGACTCAAGAATCTGGCTAACTAAGCGTACTGTATATGGGAAGTCTGCTGGAATCTGACCCTTCAAAGCGCGCCATGCCAAGTGACCATGACCAATCTCACGACGACCAACACCACGTTGCGCCTTAGCTTCGCCTGTACAGAATGGAGGGAAGTTATAGTGTAAGAGGAAGCGTTGATAGCTCTTATCTAACACGTTGTCAACCATCTTCTCGTCCATCTTGGTGCCGAGTGTACAAGTTGATAAAGACATCGTTTCACCACGTTGGAAGATAGCGCTTCCGTGTGGCATTGGTAGAGTATCTACCTCGCACCATATTGGTCGAATCTCATCCGTTGCACGTCCATCCATACGCTTGCCAGTGTCAAGTACACTGCGACGCATAGAGTCACGTTGAACATCAGCAAAGTATCTTTCTATTTCTGCGTGTTTTTCTTCGAGGTCGTCTTCACTTAAGTCAGTGTGTGCTGCATCGTATGCTTCAATGAAATCAGACTTGATTTTCTCGTAGGTTTCTTCACGATGTTTCTTATCGTTGTCACCACTTTGAGCCTCAGCATAGCAAGCATCGTATGTCTCTTTGCGTACCTGTTCGCGTAAGTCTTCATCATTGATTTCGTCGTCATACTCACGTTTTACGTCAGTACCACATGCCTTAGAAAGCTCTTCCTGCATCTCACACATAGGTTTGATAGCCTCATGTGCTGCCTTCAAAGCGCCAATAAGATCCTGTTCAGAAACCTCATCCATCTCACCCTCAACCATCATGATGTTGTCCTTAGTAGCACCCACCATGAGATCCATGTCTGCATGTTTCATCTGCTCGAAGGTCGGGTTGATGACATACTCACCATTAACACGTGCAACGCGAACCTCTGATGTAGGATAATCAATAGGGATGTCAGAAGCTGCTAAAGCTGCTGATGCTGCAAATCCTGCGAGAGCGTCTGGCTGATCAATGCCATCGGCTGATAACAGCATTACCTGTACATATACTTCGCAGTGATAATCTGATGGGAATAGTGGGCGAAGTACGCGATCCACAAGGCGTGAAGTAAGGATTTCATCGTCATTTGCTTTGCCTTCGCGTTTGGTGAAACCACCTGGATAACGTCCTGCTGCAGCATATTGCTCGCGATAATCAACTTGCAAAGGCATAAAGTCTGTACCCGGAACTGCCTCTTTAGCTGCACAAACAGTGGCAAGAAGTACTGTGTTGCCCATGCGGAGTACTGCGGCTCCATCTGCCTGCTTTGCAACCTTTCCGGTTTCAATTGAGATGGTTCTTCCATCTGGCAATTGAACTGTTTTCGTAATTACGTTCATCTAAAATTAAAAATACTTATTGTTTTGACCAACATCTAGGGAACAAAAAGTGATATGTACGTAAGGTTTGATACCTTCTAACGTCCCTTTTCACGCATCCCTTCAAAATTAATCCGTGCAAATTTACCTATTATATATTTAACGGACAAATAATTGGCTATTTATTTTCGACTGATAATCAATGATTTTAAAATTGTTTTCTCTTGTTGTTCTAACTTGTTGTCTAGGGAAAACCAGTGGTCTTCTATGTTCTTCATCATCAGCTTTCTCCATTATAGATGTAAGTCTTTAAAACGTGGTATAGAGCAAGATAGTCCTTTATGGGTATGTAACCTATGTTGCAAAAGTAACTATTGAATGTTTCTGAAAAGGCTTTTTCTAAATTAAAAATAGACTAAAAATATTTATTATAAAATTAAAATCTGATAATTATTAAATTAAAAGTAGATCTAAAGTAATGTACTCTTTATCTTAGAAGGTAATACTATAGCAAATAAAATCGCCTTATGAGCTGAAAAGAGAATATCTCTTTCTAAACTTATTTGGTGGTTGCGTAAATTGACGTAAAGTTTCTTGTGAGGTAGAAATGAGGCGTAGGAAAGAAAAATGGAATAGTCAGAAGATTAGGGAGAGAATACTTTGTTTTTTATATATCACTTTGATAATATTTGATACTAATTGCTTTGCTGTTTTATCAATTTACGTTACCTTTGCACGAAACTTTAAAAGTTAAAAACGTAATATCTATTAATTAATGAAGCATACTATCAAAAGAATATTCGTTGCAGGAATAATAGCAGTGGGGGTAATTGTGCTGGCTAGTTGTGCTGGAGAACAATTTCATGTTAATGGCTCAATTGCTAATGCAAAAGATTCTGTGCTCTATTTTGAGCATAATGGTCTAGAGGGTTTCTCTACAATAGATTCTGTAAAACTCGATGAAAAGGGCAATTTTTCGTTCTCTTCAGATAAGGTTGATCATCCAGAGTTCTTTCGTTTGCGTATTGCCGGACAGATTATTAATATTGCTATAGACTCTACTGAAACGGTAAATGTGCAAGCTACTTATCCGCAGATGGCAACAGATTATTCTGTAAAAGGTTCTTATGAGAATGAGAAGATAAAAGAGTTAGCGTTGAAGCAAGTTGACTTGCAAGCTCAGTGTCAAACTATTTATGCCGAGCGTCCTGATATAGCTGACTCTTTAGTGAATGTTCTTGTTAGTGGTTATAAGCAAGATGTGTCACGTAATTACATCTTCAAAGAACCAATGCGTGCTTATAGTTACTTTGCTTTATTCCAATACATTGTAGTGGGGAATGAAGCTCGTTTAATCTTTGATCCTACTAAGGATGCCAAGGATAACAAGGTGTTTGGAGCTGTTGCAACGAGTTGGGACACTTATTATCCTGGTTCGGATCGTACACAGAACCTGCATAATATCACCATCAAAGGGATGAAAGATGAGAGAATAGTGCAAGCACAAACTAAGCCTGTGGAGGTAGATGCGAAGGAGATGGGAGTTATAGATTTACCTTTGCGTGATAATCGTGGTGTAGAACATCATCTTACTGATTTAAAAGGAAAGGTTGTCTTGCTCGATTTCCATGTTTTCTCTGCAGAAGGATCAACTGAGTACATCATGAAAATGCGTGAACTTTATAACAAGTATCATGATCGTGGATTGGAGATATACATGGTTTCTCTCGATAATAACGCTCATTTCTGGAAAGAACAAGTAGCCAGTCTTCCTTGGATAAACGTTTATGATGATTCGGGTATCAGTCGTGCATATACTGCTCCTGCGCAGACTATGCCAATCATCTATCTTATTGATCGTGGTAATAACGTTGTAAAAAATCCATCACAGATACAGAATTTGAGTGAAGAAATAGAGAAACTATTATAAAAAAGATAGTAATCTTAGTGGGGATGTACAAACTTGTGCATCCCCACTAGTTTTTTGTAAGATAAATAAAGAACAATGATGAGAATAAAAAATCTCATTTTTGTCGTTGATGTCATTGCTGTCACAACTTAAACTTTGTATCTCGTTGGGAGTATGTTAGAAGCGAGTAATGTAAAAGTGACAGCAAAGTTAAAAACATACTTGTATTGTTAGAGACTAAAATCACAAATCACACCAATCACAATCACATTTAGGTTTTTTCATGTTTTCGCATAATTTAAATAGACATTATATATTATTATTTATTAATAAGGTATTATATTATATGGGATTCCATTTTGCATATTGAAACTACCTTTTTGTGATTTGTGATTTGTGATTTTGTGATTTTGTGATTGTTAGAGATGTAATATTGAACTTTTCTTCTTTTGATCATTTATTTTTGCTCTCTGGACTTTATTCCGTTAGGTCAGTGGTTAACTTGTTAAGTCGATATAGTCAGAAGGTTACATTTACCTTTATCTTCTTGTAATACAGTGCCTTACATCGGTATTTGCAATACTTGTTAGTCTTGTACCCCGAAAACCCATTGTTTTCTATCTAAAACTGCTTATCTTTGCAGCAGGAAAAGAAAAAGCAGGCTCACCCTCTACCCGTTGACCTCTGATTTTAACCTTATTGTCTTTTGCTAAATGGAGAACTGCGCCAAGTGTATAAAGTTCCTAGTTCAATAGTCAATGGTCAAAGTTCAAAAAGATTAGTGTTAGTCGATTCAAAGGTTAGTGTTAGTAGGCTCAAAGCTTAGTGTTAATAGATTAATAGTTCGATGTTCAAAAATAAATGCGGAATTGCCTCTGTAAAGGCAACCCCGCAAGAATTATAAGCTAATTAAGTTTTTCCAGATAACAATATGTTGTTAACTATTGTCTCTATGGATAACGTTGGTAAGAGTTTAGAAACTCTTCAACCATGCCTTGAGATCCATCATCATTTCTTCGTGATAACGGAAACCAATCTTACTACCCCAACCATGACCACCACCAGGGTAAACATGGAGTGAAGCACGAACATCATTGCGATAAAGTTCTGTGTAGTAGTTGACACCATTTGCAGGTGGAACAGTATCATCATCGTCACTAAGAGCGATGAATGCGCGAGGAGTAACACGACTAACGTTCATATCTGCACTGTATTTCTTCTCGTCACGTTTACTTGGACGTTTACCTAAGAAGTTGATACGACTACCTTCATGCCCATAGCCTTCTACCATTGAAATGACAGGGTAGAACAGAATCTGGAAATTTGGCTTTGCCTCACCTTGACTACATGTTGCAATAGTTGCTGCAAGATGTCCACCAGCAGAAAATCCCATGATACCAATGTCATTGCGATTAATCTTCCAACTGGTAGCATTCATACGTACCAACTTCATTGCTTGTTCGGCATCAGAAATAGGTACATTGGGTTCACCATGTGGTAAACGATACTTTAGAACGATAGCAGCTATACCTTGATTCTGGAAGAACTCCCCCCAATCATAGCCTTCTTTGTCCATAGAAAGAGAGGTGTATCCGCCACCAGGACAAATGACAACAGCACGCCCAGTGGCTTCTTTTTCCATTGGAAGGTATACGCGAACCTTTGCAGTATCCTGTGAGTCGCCGTTGTCATAGGGTGGACGACCATTATAGAGTTTAACATCAAAAGCCCTCTGAGCTGACATTGACATTGCAATAGCAGCTAATCCAGCTACAAGAAAAAGTTTTCTTAATTTCATTCTAATATAATGTTTATTTGATTCTTATCCGCTAAGATGTAATAATCAAAATTTTATTAATGCTGGAGGTAATGCCTCCTTGGTTACAAGCAGATTTGTAGCCTATTGGCGCAAAGTTAACAAAAATATAGGATTAAACTAGTGGAAGTTTAGAGTTTTTAGTATATTTGCAAATTGAAGAAGTAAAAGGCATTGAGTCTAAAGGTATTTTAATGATTGTGAGTTTTATGTTAACAACTGTTCTTTTGGTATTGGATATATCAGTTTTCTCTCAATCAATAATTCATCTCCAATAATCATTTTATGCACGTATTAGAGAAGTTTCAGTATTGCCCTGTATGCGGAAGTAAGCATTTTGTTGAACAGAATGAAAAGAGTAAACGTTGTGAGAGTTGCGGCTTTGAATATTTTCTTAATCCTAGTTCTGCTGTAGCAGCCTTTATTTTGAATGATAAAGGAGAGTTGCTAGTAACACGAAGGAAGTTTGATCCTGGACGTGGCACGTTGGATCTTCCAGGTGGTTTCTGTGATATTGGTGAAACGATAGGAGAGGCTTTAGCACGTGAAGTAATGGAGGAAACGAACCTCGTCATTAAGGAGAAGTGTTATTTCTGTTCGCTTCCCAATAAGTATCGTTATAGTGGCTTTGACATTCCAACACTTGATGCTTTCTTTGTTTGTAAGGTCGAAAATGAGGAAAAGTTGTGTCCTGCAGATGATGTAGAAAGTGCTATATGGACCCCTTTGAATGAAGTTCATACAGAACAATTTGGGTTGCGTTCCATCCGACAAGCTCTTCGTGATTTTCTTCAAAGGCATGACGAATACTTAAAAAAGTAGAAAAATTATCTATTATATAAGGTGTAAGCAAAAAGTTTAAGTACTTTTGCGTCCTTGAAAAAATGTACAATTAGTAATCATGCAAGAGAATCTGGTAATAGTAGAGAGTCCTGCAAAGGCTAAAACAATAGAAAAGTTTCTTGGTAAAGACTATAAAGTGATGTCTTCATATGGCCATATTCGTGACCTTAAGAAGAAAGAACTAAGCATTGACGTCGATACGTTGAATCCTGATTATGAAATCCCAGAAGAGAAGAAGAAGGTTGTCAGCGAATTGAAGAAGAATGCTAAAGCGGCTAAGAAGATTTGGTTGGCTTCCGATGAAGATCGTGAGGGAGAAGCTATTAGTTGGCACTTGTGTGAAGTGTTGGGGCTTGACGAAGAGAATACGAGTCGTATAGTCTTTCACGAGATTACCAAACCTGCTATACTCAAGGCTATTGAGTCTCCACGTCATTTAGATATGAATTTGGTAAATGCACAGCAGGCTCGCCGTGTGTTAGATCGTCTAGTGGGTTTCCGTCTTTCACCAGTTTTATGGCGAAAAGTAAAGCCTGCTTTGAGTGCTGGTCGTGTGCAAAGTGTTGCCGTTCGTCTGATTGTTGAGCGTGAACGAGAGATTCAAAATTTTCAACCAGAGCCTTATTATCGTCTGAATGCTATCTTTGCTGTTACTAGTGAAGATGGCTCAAAGAACGAGATAAAGACAGAACTGAATAAAAGATTTAAGACGCATGAAGAGGCTTTAGCATTCTTGGAATTGTGCAAACAATCAAAGTTTACGGTTTCATCGATTACGAAGAAACCATTAAAACGTATACCAGCTCCACCTTTTACTACATCAACTTTACAACAGGAGGCTGCTCGTAAACTTGGATTTACGGTTAGTCAAACAATGATGATAGCCCAGAGATTGTACGAAGCAGGACGTATCACTTACATGAGAACAGATAGTGTTAACTTGTCGGCTTTAGCCATTAATACAAGTAAGGCGGAGATAGAACGCTTATACGGCACAGAATATAGTAAAGTAAGAATGTATCAGACGCATAGTAAGGGCGCTCAAGAAGCGCATGAAGCTATTCGCCCTACTTATATGGAGAATGTTTCTATTGAAGGAACTAGTCAAGAAAAACGTCTTTATGATCTTATTTGGAAACGAACTATTGCATCTCAGATGGCTGATGCTCAGATAGAGAAAACGACAGTTAATATAGCATTGAGTTCAGAAGATGGTTCTTCTCAAACTGATTTGCAGTTTGTTGCAAATGGTGAAGTTGTTGCTTTTGAGGGGTTCTTGAAAGTTTATTTTGAGTCAACTGATGATGAAGAGGGGAATGAGGAATTGTCACATGCTTTACCTGTGATACATGAAGGTGAGGTGTTGGAGCGTCGTGAAATAGTCTCAACAGAGCGTTATTCACAAGGTCCAAATCGTTATACAGAAGCTAGTCTGGTTCGCAAATTGGAAGAACTGGGTATTGGGCGTCCTTCAACTTATGCTCCAACAATTTCAACTATTCAACAACGTGAATATGTTCAGAAAGGTGATCGTAAAGGTGAAGAGCGCAAATATGCTGTTGATTCCTTGCTTGGATTGAAAATAACATCAAAGAGCAAGAAGGAAATGGCTGGTGCTGACAAGGGAAAGTTGATACCAACTGATGTTGGTATAGTTGTTAACGACTTTCTAATGGAGAACTTCCCAGACATCATGGACTATAACTTCACAGCTAAAGTTGAGCAAGAATTTGATAAGATAGCAGCAGGTGAAGTGGAGTGGAATAAAGAGATGAAACTCTTTTATGAGAACTTTGAACCAGAAGTTGAGAAGGTTATGAATGCTCGCTCTGAACATAAAGCTGGTGAAAGAGAATTAGGAATAGATCCGAAAAGTGGTAAACCTGTATTTGTTAAAATAGGTCGTTTTGGTCCCGTTGTGCAGATAGGTAGTGCGGATGATGAGGATAAACCACGTTTTTCTCAACTCCCTACAGGAAAAAGTATGGAGACCATTACACTAGAAGAAGCGCTAGAATTGTTCAAATTACCACGTACATTGGGGCAGTTTGAAGGCTCAGATGTTGTTATTGGAGCAGGTCGCTTTGGTCCTTATGTACTCCATGATAAAAAATACACATCAATACCCAAGGGGGAAGATCCATTAACAATAACACTTGATGCTGCTATCAATCTTATTCAGAAAAAGCGTCTACAAGAAGCACAGCGTCACTTGAAGACTTTTGAAGAAGATGCTAAGATGGAGGTGATGAATGGGCGTTATGGTCCATACGTTGCTTATGATGGTAAGAATTATCGTATGCCGAAAGCTCTTTATGATAAGGCTTCTGAATTGACTTACGAACAATGTTTGGATATTGTTAAGAATGCTCCAGAGCCAAAGAGAAAAAAGTAAGATAGCTGATCTCTCCTTTATAATATAATGTTGATCACACTTTTTCTTACGACATAGAAAGTGTGTAATGATATATGAAAATTTCGTGAGTATGTCAGATAACAAGGCTGGAAACATACCGCTTCGCATCATTCTTATCGGTTATATGGGGTCTGGAAAGACTACTATTGGCCGAGCCTTATCGAAAGAGTTGAACATTCCTTTCTATGATTTAGATTGGTATATAGAGAGTAGGATGCGAAAATCTATAAAGCAGATTTTCGATGAAAAAGGTGAAGAAGGATTCCGAAAGATAGAAAAAGCAATGCTTCATGAGGTGGCAGAGTTTGAGAATGTTATTCTAGCTTGTGGAGGTGGTACACCTTGTTTCTTTGATAATATGGATTATATGAATACTCAGGGAGAGACCATATATCTGAAAGCTAGTCCTGAAGTGTTATATGGTCATTTGCAGATGGGAAAGTCTGTTCGCCCTCTGTTATTAAATAAGAAATCTGAGGAGGTACGCCAGTTTGTTTGTAGACAATTGCAAGAACGTGAACCATTCTACACCAAGGCAAAGCATACATTAGATGTTAGTTTGATGGACAACTATGAGAAGATTCAAATATCTGTAGGTGGTGTCTGTCAGTTGTTAGCGTTAGATATAACGTTAAACGGTAAGTTGTGAAGATTCATAATTTCTATTTATAGTTTGAAAAAGATATACAAGGGTTAGGAAACGACAATGAAAAAGTGGACGATAGAAGATTCTACAGAACTGTACAACACGTCGGGGTGGGGTACTTCTTATTTCGGTATTAATAATAAAGGTGATGTTTATGTAACACCATGTAAAGATAATACTCAAATTGATTTACGTGATGTTATGGATGAACTAGCCCTACGCGATGTTACACCTCCAGTGTTACTTCGTTTCCCTGACATTCTTGATAATCGAATTGAAAAGACTTCGTCTTGTTTTGAAAAAGCAAAAAAAGAGTATGACTTCAAAGCTGAGAACTTCATAATCTATCCTATTAAGGTGAATCAAATGCAGCCTGTCGTTGAAGAAATCATCTCTCATGGGCGTAAGTTTAACTTAGGCTTGGAAGCAGGATCAAAGCCAGAATTACATGCTGTAATTGCTGTTCAATGCCAGAGTGATTCCCTTATTATCTGTAATGGATATAAGGATCAGAGTTATATTGAGCTTGCTCTATTGGCGCAAAAGATGGGTAAACGTATCTTCATTGTCGTTGAAAAGCTCAACGAAATAGATCTTATCGCACGTGCAGCAAAGAAACTTAACGTTAAACCTAACCTTGGTATTCGTATAAAATTAGCATCTAGTGGCTCTGGAAAATGGGCTGAAAGTGGTGGCGATGCATCGAAATTCGGTCTTACTTCTTCTGAACTTCTTCAGGCTTTAGAGACGCTTGATGCAAAAGGGCTGCATGATAGTTTGCGTCTAATTCACTTCCATATAGGTTCGCAAATAACAAAGATTCGTCGTATTCAGACGGCTCTAAATGAAGCAGCACAGTATTATGTGAACCTGAGGAAGATGGGGTATAACGTAGACTTTGTTGATTGTGGTGGTGGACTTGGAGTCGATTATGATGGTACACGTTCATCCAGTAGTGAGAGTTCTGTGAATTATAGTATTCAAGAATACGTCAACGATTGCGTTTATACGTTTGTAGATGCAGCTAACAAGAGTGATATTCCACATCCAAATATCATTACGGAAAGTGGTAGAAGTTTGTCTGCACACCATTCGGTTCTTGTTATTGATGTTCTTGAAACTGCATCTTTACCTGAGATGTCTGAAGAATTTGAAGCAAAAGAGACCGATCACCAGCTAGTAAAAGACCTTTATGATATATGGGATAATCTTGATGCTCGTAATATGTTAGAGGATTGGCATGATGCAGAGCAGATTCGTGAAGAAGCCTTAGAATTATTCTCTCATGGTTTGGTTGACCTTCGTACTCGTGCGGAGATAGAAGCAATGTATTGGAGTGTATGCCATGAAATCAATAACTTAGCAAAGAACATGAAGCATGTTCCTGATGAGTTACGTAACATGGATAAACTTCTTGCAGATAAGTATTTCTGTAACTTCTCCCTTTTCCAGTCTCTTCCAGATAGTTGGGCTATAGACCAATTATTCCCAGTGATGCCTATTCAACGTCTCAATGAGCGTCCAAGCCGTAATGCGACATTGCAAGATATAACCTGTGATAGTGATGGGAAAATATCAAACTTTGTTGCTATGGGGCGTAGTAGTCATGTACTACCAGTTCATCCGTTAAAGTCAAATGAGCCTTATTATCTTGGTGTATTCCTTGTCGGGGCTTATCAAGAGATTCTTGGTGATATGCATAATCTTTTTGGCGATACCAATGCCGTACATATTTCAGTGAAGGATGGGGGGTATCATATCGATCAGATCTTTGATGGTGAGACTGTCGAAGAAGTTCTGGAATATGTTCAGTACAATCCGAAGAAGCTTGTTCGCCAATTGGAAATATGGGTAACAAAGAGTGTTAAACAAGGTAAGATCTCTTTAGAAGAAGGTAAGGAATTCCTTAGCAATTATCGTAGTGGACTTTATGGTTACACATACTTGGAATAGATTATGATTTCCTAGAGGAGGTAGAGCATACTTGGCGAATTAAAGAGTAATGCGATTTTATACAATCTAAATACTTAGTTAAAAACCAAAGTATGCTCTGCAATCTTTGATTTATTAATATAATATACTCTTGATTATTGAGATTGTGTTGTCGTAAACAATAAGGTGATAATCATAAATGATGTGTTATTAAAGGTTAAATAGATACTCTTTCGTTCTATTCTCTGTAACTTTTAGTCATATATAATCGTCATTTAAATAGTGAGAAGATGAAAAATATCAGTTTTCGAGATGATATCTTGCCGTTGAAGAATCAACTCTTCCGGCTTGCACTTCGTATCACACTCAACAGGTTTGAGGCTGAAGATATAGTGCAAGATACGCTGATAAAGGTTTGGAATCGTCGCTCTGATTGGGAGGACATAGACTCTATTGAAGCTTTTAGCTTGACGATATGTCGTAATCTCTCACTCGATCGCATCAAGAAAAAAGAGAATGATAATAACTCTTTAGAAGATGTAAAAGGAGTAGAACCATTATCTTCATCTAATCCACAAGACCGAATGATTCAAGCTGACAGGGTGAATTTAATTAGACAGATAGTAGATTCACTTCCTGAGAAACAACGAAGCTGTATGCAGCTAAGAGACTTCGAAGGTAAATCTTATAAAGAGATAGCTGTCATATTGGATATTACTGAAGAGCAAGTGAAGGTTAATATCTTCCGAGCAAGACAGGCGGTCAAACAAAGATATTTGAAACTAGATAATTATGGATTATAAGTACATTGAACAGTTACTGGAGCGCTATTGGCGCTGTGAAACTTCTCTTCAAGAAGAGGAGATTCTACGTGCGTTCTTCTCTCAAGAGGACATTCCAGCAGCTTTACTACCTTATCGCGACCTTTTTACATATAGTAAGAACGAGAAGGAAGAGAGCGTACTGGGCAGTGACTTTGATCAAAGGGTATTGGGGATCATAGAGAAGGATGAGCCTGTGAAGGCACGTATCATCACGATGCGTCATCGTCTTATGCCACTCTTTAAGGCTGCTGCTATAGTAGCAATTATCCTCACGTTGGGGAACGCAATGCAAGTTGCTTTCTCTGATGAAGACGCTTCACGTGCAGTATCAAGTACTGCTGCCGTAGACAAACCCCATGAAGGTCCTTCCGTTGCTAAGGCTGATTCTGTAAAGGTAGACACTTTGCAACATAAGATACAGACATCTGTGTCATCCATAACAAAGTAAGACAATTTCTATGCTTTCTCAATAAATAATCATTTAAAAGTAAAACAACTCGAGGCCGTGAGGTCTCAATATTCTCTCAAATTTTTCATAAATACTAACGTAGAAGAGCTGGTACTCGTTAAGAGTATCGGCTCTTCTGTTTCTTAATAAACGTATGTTTAGATTGCTCCTAACTGGTCAGCAACTTTCATGACATTGGCTGGTGGACGTTGATTCAGTAGTTCGTTCTTCATGTAGTCCATATATGGAGCAATGTGTTGGAAGAACTTCTTATACCCTTTACAGAGGTAGTTAAGACCAGGATTACCATACTTATCCTTTATAAATCGGTTCTTTGGACACTCTCCATGACAGGCAAATTCCCATTCACACTCACGACATTGAAGTGGGAGCGAGGCATGCTTGAGTTTGCTAAACTGCCGTTGTTTCTCCCCATAAAGCATATCAATCAATGTCTTATCTTTTACATTACCAAGTTTGTATTCAGGGAACACAAAGTGGTCACAAGAGTATACATCTCCATTGAACTCCATTACTCCAGCATGTCCACACTCCTTTGCATACACACAGATACCAGGTGTTTGTCCCACCCAGTTAGCCAATATGCAATCGAATATCTCCACGTAGGTTTGCCCCACATCATTGCGTACCCATTCATCAAAGATTGCACACAAGAAGTCTCCCCACTGCTCTGGTGTAACCGAGAAGTCCGCTATTGGCAACTCTTCCTTATCGGTTAATGTAGCTAGATGTCGCCCATCCTTATGTTGTATGATGCGCTCAACAATAGGCGAAATCTGTATGAACTGGCATCCAATCTCCTTGAAGAAGTGATAGAAGTCAAGCGGGTAATCAGCATTGAAATCGTTTACTACCGCCATAGCATTCCATTCCACGTGGTGTTTCTGGAGCTGTTTAATCCCCTTCATAACCTTTGACCATGATGGACCATTGCGTGCTGTGCGTCGGTATTCATCGTGAAATTCCTGTGGACCATCAATAGATACACCAACAAGCCAGTTGTTCTCACGTAGGAACTCACACCATTCATCAGTCAATAACGTACCATTTGTTTGTATAGTATTGCTTATTCTGCGCCCGTTAGCATACTTCCGTTGCAGTTCAACTGCCTTTTTGAAGAAGGATAGTGGGCGCATCATCGTCTCTCCCCCATGCCATGTAAAGAGAACCTCATTCATGGTTTGGGCATTGATATATTCCTTTGTGAATCGTTCTAATAGCTCTTCTGTCAGTATGCGAGTTGGTGTGTTCTTATAGAGATTTGCCTTTTCAAGATAATAGCAATACTCACATCTGAGGTTGCAGGAAGCCCCGACGGGCTTTAGCATGATATATAAAGGGTGCGAAAATGGCGCTATTGTGTTCATGTCTATGTGTCTTTTCTTATCTTACTTATCCTTATCTACATTTGCTTAATTGTCATCTTTTATCCAATGAAGGCATTGTAACAGGGAAAAGTTCACTATTCGTATGCTCTTTCTGAGCAATTTCTATCATCTTCTGTACGATATCTGGATGCTCATTTGCTATGTCATGATCCTCATGAAGGTCGTTTGCTAGATTGTAAAGATGTGGTATTCCATGAATAGTTATCAGTTTCCAATCCCCCATTCGAACAGCTGTTTGGTCCGTTTCAGCGAACTCCCAATAAAGATAAGGGTGCTTCTTTTGTCCGATTCCATCGTTTATGAGCGTAGGAAGAATTGATATTCCATCGAAGTAATCGATAGTCTTTTTCTTATTACGATAGCTTCGTACATAATCCTTTACACCTGCCATTTCTGCAAAAGTAGGCATGAGGTCATAGAAAGCAAAGGGCAAATTACTCTCTACACCAGCCTTAATATGTCCATTCCAGCGAGCTATGAAAGGTATTCTGATGCCTCCTTCGTAACATTGTCGTTTAATACCTCTTAGCTTTCCATCGCGGTTGAAGAACGAAGGATCAGCCCCACCTTCCTCATGAGGACCATTGTCACTGGTAAAGATAACGAGTGTGTTGTCTGCAAGACCTTTCTCATCCAATAGCTTGAGAATCTCTCCTACGTATGAATCAAGGCGTGTTATCATTGCAGCAAACTGTGCGTGCGTGTGAACAACAGCGTTATATCGTGAGCCTTCTTGCCCTCCCCAGGTCTTATCAGTGAAGAACTGCTTCTTATAAAACGCCACTAATGAGTCGTCCGGTTGCGTAAGTTCAGCATGAGGAAGCGTATAAGTGAATACTCCAAAGAATGGTTTATTCTTCGTTTGAGCCTTCAGCCAGTCCATGGCATGCTGGTGGATGAGGTCAGCCGAGTATTGCGTGCGTTTAAAGTATTCGTCTCCAAACATCGGATGATTGATGTTTTCTGTCAAGATAACACGTTTCACCGCCGTATCTCCTCGTTCTTTATAGTATTCGTTGAGGAAGTTTGGATAATAGAGATGGGCTTGAAATTGGCATATATAGCCATAGAAATCATCCACCCCTCGCTTATCAGGTGTTGAAACAGAGCCTTCGTAACCTCCTGCCCACTTACCGAACATTCCCGTTCGATAGCCATTATCCTTCATTATCTCTGGTAATATAATGTGATTGGGGTCGTAAGGATGCTGCCCAACAACGCTGAAGTCTTTGTTTTCCCCATAGTAAACAGGCTTGCTATTCTGCCAATATTCCTTGTTACCACGCACCTCCGTATGTCCCGAGTGCTGCCCAGTCATTAGGCAAGCACGCGATGGTGCACTCACAGGAGCACCTGCATAAGCCTGCGTGAAACGCATTCCTTCCTTTGCCATTCGGTCTATGTTAGGCGTAAGGATATACTTTTGACCATAGCAACCGAGGTCGCCATAGCCCATATCGTCACACATTATATATATAATGTTAGGCTTCTGTTGCTTCTTAGGAGTTGTGGCATTGCCTTGCACACAACTGAAAGCTGTGATGGGCAAAAGCGTTTTTACAATTTTAGAAATCATATTAATAGGTTTTTAGGTTTGGTTTCTTGCATAGAAACCCTATTGCTGGTTCTTTATTACTCGTCGTTTCTTCTTGTTTGAATGTACAACTTTTCAATCCTACCAAACCTCATCTCCATCACTAAACGACAGTGGGAAGCGACGGATAGTATCGGGTTGGATGATCGTAAGAGTTGTATTTCCTTTCTGCTTCACAATCCTGTTTCCAGCCCTTAGGTCTTTATCGGTTATTGCCCAGAACTTCGTTATTTCATGTACACGTGTGCGTCCGTCTCGGTCGACACCTTCTACTTGGTATTCCCGAGCAGACTTAAAGGACACCACTTTGAAGTCGAAGGTTTGCTCCTTAAGATACGCTATGTACTCTGAACGAGTGTCCCTTAAGCAATCGTAGAAGAATGCATAACCAACCAAAACATAGAGCATTACTTTTATAATTTCAGCCTTGTAAAGGTCTAAATAAGCAATATAATAGCTCAGATTGTGCATAGGCTATGATGGATCCATTGGTTATGTGCAAAGATACAAATATTTTTCTTTAATTGTGACAAGCTGTTGTTATAAATTAAAAGAGGCTCTTTTAAGGAGGAAGAGAGCCTCTCTTTGTATCAAGGAAAGGCTCTCTTCATGGCAAGGAAAGGCTCTCTTTAAATGGAGAAGAATATTTACTTTCTTGCACCTCCTTGTTTGTAACTAAAGAAGTGAACCTTCTTTATCTCTCACAATCATCCCTTCTTTTGTGCTGTTCTTTGTTTTTTGGAGTGCTTCTCTCACCCTCTTTGTATTTCAAAAAAGCTCTTGTAAATACTTAATAATGAGAGATTAAGCAAGTGAGGACCTATAAGTCAGGGTCGAAAGTGCAAACGATTACGCATAAATTGATATAAATCATGCAAAGAGCTATTGCTTATTCACATTATTATTATTAACTTTGACGAAAAATAACTACCCAACTCTATGAACATACAGTTTAACATAAACTATCAAACCTACTATGGTCAAGAACTTGTCTTGAGCATAATTACAGGGAGACACAACGGGGTGAATGAGACCTCACAGTACAGGATGCACACCTTAGATGGCTATCACTGGAGCGTAGAAGTACGTAAGGACGTGAAGCCAGGGACGCAGATTGATTACTTCTATAGTGTTCTTCGTGGCGATAACGAGGAGCGAAAGGAATGGAGCGTCATGTGTCATCGATTGAACTTTGATGCTGAACGCGGTTTAAACTATTGTGTTTATGACCACTGGAGTGATATTCCAGAGGATTCATACCTATACTCTTCTGCTATTGCTGATTGTGTTGTCGGTAAGAAACAAGAGAAGGTTAAACTCAACAACTTCAACAAATCGATTACACTCAAGGTGCGTGCGCCACAGTTGAGGGCTGAAGATCAACTCTATCTCATTGGTGCTGAACCAGCATTAGGCGCTTGGAACGAAAAGAAAGCACTGAAGATGACACAGCACAACATCAATGAGTGGATGGTAACTATTGATGGTGCAAAGTTGGCAAGCAGCCGTTTAGAAGTGAAGTTCTTCATTAAGAACAAAGCAGATAACGATGCTATCGTATGGGAATACAGCGATAATCGTATCGTAGAACTGCCTGCAATGGATGAAGGTGACGTCATGGTCTATGAGTTGGATGAGGCTTTTTTCCCACTTCCAGCCGTTCGCATAGCCGGAACATTAGTCCCTGTATTCTCTCTTCGTTCGGAGTCTAGCTTCGGAATAGGCGACTTTGGCGACCTAAAGAAGATGGTTGATTGGGTGAGTCTGACGCAACAACGTGCGCTACAGATTCTTCCTATCAACGATACAACCATCACTCACACATGGACGGACTCCTATCCTTATAGCTGTATATCCATCTTTGCACTTCATCCGCAGTATGTTGACCTCAACGCCTTACCTGCTTTAAAGGATAAAGAGCAGCGTGATAAGTTTGAAGCCTTGCGTAAAGAACTTAACGCCTTACCGCAGATTGACTATGAAAGAGTCAATGATGCGAAGACAGAATATCTACGTTTACTATTCGAACAAGAGGGTCAGAAGGTGCTCACGAGTGATGCTTTTAAAGCCTTCTTCATCGAGACAGAGAGCTGGTTAGTGCCGTATGCTCAATATTGCTACATGCGTGATAAGAATGGAACAGCTGACTTCTCACGTTGGTCCGACCATAACCAATGGGATGAAGCAGAGCGTAAACAGCTATCGTCACCAAAGGAGAAAGCATACAAGGAGGTCGCTTTCTTCTATTACGTGCAATATATCCTCAGCAGTCAACTAAAGGCTGTCCATGAGTATGCACAAGCGCATAAAGTGGTCCTGAAAGGCGATATTCCTATCGGAGTAAACCGTTATGGATGTGACGTGTGGACGCAACCTCGATACTTCAACCTTAATGGTCAGGCAGGCGCACCACCTGATGATTTCTCTGTAAATGGGCAGAATTGGGGCTTTCCAACATACAACTGGGAGGAGATGATAAGCGATGGTTGCAAGTGGTGGATACGTCGTTTCCAGAATATGTCGAAGTATTTTGATGCCTACCGAATCGATCATGTCTTAGGCTTCTTCCGTATATGGGAGATTCCAATAAGTGCTGTTCATGGTCTGTTAGGACAGTTTGCTCCATCGTTAGGAATGAGTCGTGAGGAGATTGAGGGTTATGGTTTACACTGGCAAGAGGAGTTATTTACCGAGCCATTCATCACTGATTGGATACTAGATCGTGTATTTAGAGAGCATGCAGATGAGGTTCGTCAAAAGTATGTTGAGCATATTTGGGGTGACAGATACAAGATGCGTTCAGCCTTCGATACGCAACGCAAGGTGGAAAAGGCATTTGCTGGTAAGACCTCAGATACTGATGTTTGGATACGTGATGGTCTATATTCTCTGATTAGCGATGTGCTCTTTGTGCGTGATCATAAGGATCCTAACCGCTTCCATCCACGCATTAGTGTGCAGTTCGCATTCATCTATGAGAGTCTTTACGATAGTGATAAAGCAGTATTCAACAGGCTTTATAATGATTATTACTATCGTCGTAATAACCAGTTCTGGTATCAGGAAGCAATGAAGAAGTTGCCTAAGTTGGTGAATGCAACACGTATGTTGGTATGTGCCGAAGACTTAGGTATGGTGCCTGATTGCGTTGCTTGGGTAATGAACGAGCTTCGTATCCTTAGCTTGGAGATACAGAGTATGCCGAAAGACCCGCATGTTCGATTCGGACACTTGGGTCAGAACCCCTACAGAAGTGTAAGTACTATCTCCACACATGACATGGCTACACTTCGACAATGGTGGGATGAAGACTGGGCAAGGGCGCAGGATTACTTCAATAGTATGCTTCATCGTGGTGGTCCAGCACCTCACCCATTACCTGGATGGCTTGCTCGTGACATCGTTAGTCGCCATTTGACATCACCAAGTATGCTCTGCATCTTAGGCATTCAAGACTGGATGAGTATTGACGAAACGCTCCGATTGGCTGATCCTGACGCCGAACGCATTAACATCCCGGCTAATCCTAAGCACTACTGGCGCTATCGTATGCATGTAAGTATCGAAGAGTTAATGAAGAACAAGGACTTTAATGGACAAGTAATTGACTTGATTAACCAAGCTGGAAGATAATTCTATTAGGCGATTATGATGCTTTGACAAGCGGTTATAATCGCCTATTATCAATAAAACCATCTATAACTATTCATTAAGAAGACTAACATAATAATGAAGATAAAGTATTATTTGGCTGCTTCTATCGCTACCTTAATGCTCTCACAAGGTGCTGCTGCACAAGAGAAATTCGATGAGGTGTCTTACACACCATCGGCTACAACCTTCCGTCTTAATGCACCATCAAAACCTGTACTAAGGCTATATGATGAGGGACTTGGTGGTAAGGCTTATAAGAAGTTGAAGCTCACACAGAGTGGTGATAATACATGGTCTGTGGTCGTGAAAGGCGACTTAAAAGGGAAATTCTATACTTTTGATATTGGTAAGGGAGAAACTCCTGGTGTGTTCGCAAAGGCTGTTGGATGCAATGGTAGTCGTGGAGCTGTGGTGGACATGAGGGACACGAACCCTGTTGGATGGGACTCGGATAGACGCGTTCCGACGAAGAGTCCAGCCGACCTTATTATATATGAGCTACATCATCGGGACTTTTCTATAGATAAGTCATCTGGTTTTGTAAACAAAGGGAAGTACCTTGCTCTGACGGAGCAGAAGGCTATTGACTATCTAAAGAAGTTGGGGGTGAATGCTATTCACATTCTTCCTTCCTTCGACTTTGCCTCTATTGACGAGTCGAAACCAGATGTTCCTCAATACAACTGGGGCTATGATCCGTTGAATTATAACGTACCCGAAGGGAGTTACTCATACGATGCCAGTCTGCCAACTCGTCGTATCATGGAGTTCAAACAGATGGTACAAGCATTGCACAAAGCTGGTATTAGGGTGATTCTTGACGTTGTTTATAATCACACTTACGACCTTGCTAACAGCAACTTCGAGCGTACCTTCCCTAAAGCCTACTATCGTTATAAGGCTGACGGAACGCCTTCTGATGGTTCAGGTTGTGGTAACGAGACGGCAAGTGAGAAGTCGCTTATGCACGAGTTTATGCTCGAGTCAATGAAATACTGGGTCAAAGAGTATCACATTGACGGCTTCCGTGTAGACCTCATGGGCGTTCATGACATTCAAACTATGAATGATATCCGTCGTGAACTCAATGCTATTGACCCCGAGATATTCGTTTATGGCGAGGGATGGAGCGCTGGAACTTGTGCTTATCCGCATGATAAGCTGGCGATGAAGGCTGCTATTCCACAAATGCCAGGCATTGCAGCGTTCTCTGATGACATCCGCGATGCTTTGCGCGGACCATTCTCTGATGATCACCAAGCTGGCTTTTTGGGTGGTTTGAAAGGTTTGGAGGAGAGCATAAAGGCTGGTATTGCAGGTATGATTGCCCACCCACAGGTTGATTACAACAAGGTGAACTATTCGAAGAAGCCATATGCAATAGAGCCAACACAGATGATCTCTTACGTAAGTTGCCATGATGACTTGTGCTTAGTAGACCGATTAAAGGCTTCAATACCCGAAGTGGTATATGATAAGGATGCGTTAATTAGATTGGACGAATTGGCTCAAACGGCTGTATTCACATCTCAAGGCGTACCTTTCATGCTGTCTGGTGAGGAGATGTTACGCGATAAGAAAGGTGTTCACAATTCGTTTAATTCACCTGACAGTATCAATCACTTGGATTGGAACAACCTAACTGCTTACCCGCAAGTGTTCCAATATTACAGTCGTCTCATCCGTCTTCGTAAGAACCACCCAGCCTTCCGTTTAGGCAATGCAGACCTTGTCCGCAAGCATTTGGAGTTCCTTCCAGTACAGGACTGCTTGGTTGCTTTCCGTCTAAAAGACCATGCTGGTGGTGATAAGTGGAACAATATTTACGTCATACTCAATGCTAATTCAAGTCTAAGAACCGTCAATATCCCTAAAGGGAACTACACGATTGTATGTGCAAATGGCGATATCAGCGAAGCAGGATTGGGTCAGATGGAAGGCGGAGAGGTAATGGTTGATGCGCAATCGGCATTGATCTTACATGATTAAACGCATCTCCTCCCTTCCTTACAAGGGTAGGGTTGCTAGCAAGAAGAGGCTAGCATGAAGTACCAGAAGTATAACTTTTCAACAAGTCTCCCCATCCTTCCAATGGATTGGGGAGCTTTCCGAATAACAATGAACCTAAAACAAACAATCAACAAAGCAGCTCTTTGTTCCGCAAGAAGGCTATGGAGCAGCTTATTCTTATTATCTTTATTCATCGTTCCAACAGCTATGACTGCTCATAACAGTACATCCGTACCTAAGAATCAATCGGTATCGAAAGTGGATATCACACGCATTGAACCAGAAAACTGGTTTGTTGGTATGAAAGATCCAACACTTCAGTTGATGGTTTATGGTAAGGATATCAAGTTCTCTGACGTATCGACTGATTATCAGAATGTGCGCATTGACTCACTTGTTAGGCTTGATTCGCCTAATTACTTACTGGTTTATCTCAATCTAAAAGATGCTAAACCGGGTGAGATGACGCTCTCATTTAAGGGCAAGGATGGTAAAGTTATCAAACGAAAGTACCAACTTTTGGCTCGTTCTATGGCTGGTGCTGACCACAAGGGATTCGATAACTCGGATGTTCTCTATATGCTCATGCCTGACAGATTCGCTAATGGTAACCCGAAGAATGACGTTGTTAAAGGTATGCAAGACCAACTTTGCGATCGCAACGAACCGAGTCTTAGACATGGAGGAGACCTAGAAGGTATACGTCAGCATCTCGATTATTTCACTCGTTTAGGGGTAACAGCTCTATGGTTCACACCCGTTTTGGAGAACGATAGACCAGCCGATAACGGGAAGAATAGTACGTATCATGGCTATGCAACAACCGATTATTATAAGGTGGATCCACGCTTTGGTACAAACGATGAGTACAAGAAGCTCATTGCTGAATGCCATCAGAAAGGACTGAAGGTAGTCATGGATATGATCTTTAACCATTGTGGAGACTATCACACATGGAACCGAGATATGCCCTCAAAGGACTGGTTTAATTACCCAAACTATGGTTTGCAAACAAGCTATAAACTAACTCCTGTGCTCGATCCATACGCCAGTAAGGTGGACATGAGGGAGACTGTTGATGGCTGGTTCGTCGCTTCCATGCCCGATTTGAACCAACGTAACCCACACGTCATCAAGTATCTTATACAGAACTCAATGTGGTGGATAGAGACAGTGGGTATAGATGGAATACGCATGGACACCTATCCTTACGCTGATCGAAAGGCTATGGCTGAATGGATGAAGGCATTGGATGCAGAATACCCAAACTTTAATACCGTTGGAGAAACATGGGTTACAGAACCTGCTTACACTGCTGCTTGGCAGAAGGACAGCAAGCTCTCTGATATTAACAGCTATCTGAAGACGGTGATGGACTTCTCTTTCTTTGATAAGCTAACGCTTGCGAAGAACGAAGAAACCGATGATTGGTGGAAGGGACTGAACCGTATTTACAACTCATTGTGCTATGATTACCTCTATACGAACCCATCTTCTGTGATGGCATTCATTGAGAATCACGATACAGACAGGTTCCTTGGCAATGGCAAGGACACAACGGCTCTGAAGCAGGCTTACGCTTTGTTGCTCACAATGAATCGTATTCCGCAACTTTACTATGGTACGGAAGTACTCATGAATGGTACGAAGGAGATTACAGATGGCAATGTTCGTAAGGACTTCCCGGGTGGTTTTCCAGGTGATAAAGTCGATAAGTTCACACGTGAAGGGCGCACAACTGCAGAGAACGCTATGTTCGATTGGACTTCAAGAATACTACATTGGCGACAAAACAATGAGGTGATTAGCAAGGGAAAACAAACCCAATTCATCCCTTGGCATGGTGTTTATGTACTCGCAAGACAGCTTGATGGCAAGACTGTTCTCACCATTCTCAATGGCAAAAAGGCTGATAATAAGGTGGAGGTAGCACGTTATGCAGAAGTGATAGGTCGACATACTACAGCCACAGACATCACAACTGACAAGACAATCGACCTCACAAAGGACATCCCACTGGGGCATCGTCAGACGATGATACTCAGTTTCTAAGCCCATAAACAACAAACAGCGAGAAGGCAATCAAGCCCTTCTCGCTGTTTGTTTATTTATTTTCTTTGTTCGACTCAAACTTTTGCAGACCTATTAACTGTACTAATTCTTCGAACTCGGGGGAGTATTTTACACCCTCCTTACCCCATTCGTACTCATGACGAATATTCTTTCCTGGATAATAGATAGTCACAAATAAGCTCCCTAGATCAGTACAAAAATCGTTATTCTTAACGGCTATCACATCCTTAGCAGAGCCTGTGACGTACATGTCATCCACGAGTTCTTTGACTCGAAAACTGCGCTCGTCACTAACCTGAACTATGTCTGTTGTGTCTTTCACCTTGCCTTCTACCGATACATTATGCTGTATATACTTACACGAACGACCCTGTTTATCTACTACCCAAGTAATGTATTTAGGATTTAAAACATAGCCTGGAAGTGACTCAATAACGACAGAGTCATACGCTTCTGACGTATTCTTCGCCGTCAACACTCGGTTTCCTTTGGAACAGCTAATGCCTATCAAGGCTATTACAACACATAAATAAACGGGCTTCCTCATCTGTTTTAATAAGCAAAAGAATGATAATTATCTAATAGAAGATTATAATGATTCAATCACTCTATTCTTAGTTCTACTCGTTCGGATGTCCTTTATAATGCTTTCAGTAGTCTTATCATCACGCCAAAGACCAGCAAACTGGTCTGCCCAATGCTCATCCTTCGCCTTTACTTCCCTATGAAGTAACGAGTCACTTAACAAAGAAATTAGTTCCAACTTAACGTTATCACTTAGGTTTTTAAGGATGTTCCAATACGGAATCCGCTCACTATTTAATGTGTAATTACCATCCATAACTATTCCTTTATATGCCTGTTGCAAAGATACACAATAATGTGTTTGCCTCCAAATAATCGTCTTTTAAGTTACTATTAACCGATAGCTCTATCAGAGTTCATGACAATCTTTGAGGCACTTCATGCTCTCCAGGATTATTACAAGGCTTCTGTAATACTTCTCCAAGCCTTCTGTAATAGTATTACAAGCCCTTTGTAATATTTCTGTAATACTTCAGGAAGATTCCAAAAAGGCTCTTTTAAAGACCAAGATTGTGGTTAAGAAGATACGAGATGAGTATTAGTAAGAATAGAAAATGATTTTTATTAATCCTTACTCTACGCCTTTTAACTGGTGAGATAAGGGTAAAAAAAGCCCCTCTCTGTAGGAGAGGGGGTGGGGGTGAGGCTTGTATCTTGAATTGAAAAGCCGTTAGGGTTGAAAGATGATAGGCACTGTTACGCGTGCTTGTATAGGGCGGTCGTTCTGCATAGCGGGCTTCCATCCCACCATGCGATTGGTTAATCGAACCGCTTGCTCCTTGTAGAACTCCACGCAATTAGCAAGTACTTGCTTCTGCTTAGCCGCATCCATCTTCATAAAATGCTTACTTGTGCCCTGCACATTCTTAACCTCTACGACACGAGCACCCGTCACGGAACCATCCATTTCGACGTTGAATAAGACGGTCATTTCGGCATGTACCTTCGAACGAATAGCCTGAATGCTATGGTATTGATTGCGTGCAAAATAGTTGGCGATGGCTTCCTGCCCTCCTTCAAACGTCGGGAGAACATCCGCCTTACTAACCTTTGGTTGCAAGTCGATGGACTCTAGCTTCGCTTTTAACTTGTTGATCTCTACCGTTCCCATAACAACTTTGCCGTTAGGATCGATGAGGTACATCGAAGGAATCCAATCAATCTTATATAACTTGTCGATAAATGTATTCTTCCTAAACTTCTTCAGCTCGCTTACCTGCGTCCAATTCATCTGATAACGATTCCAGTATGTCTTTGCCCAAGCCTCTCGGTCGGTATCAAAAGAGATACCAACGAATTGCACACCATAGTCACGGAACTGCTCATAGAGTGCTTTCATGGCTGGAATATCACGCCGACAATCAGGGCACCAACTCGCCCAGAAGTCTAAAACAACATAACTTCCTCGGTACTGACTCAGCTTGATATCCCTCCCATCATAGGTTCTCAAGGTAAACTCTGGGGCTTTCGTACCTGGTTTCAACATGTTAGTTGCATACTTTGCATCCAAGTCTATTGCGGCTTGAATGGTATCATTTGTTTGTGCGAGAGCAGCTGGAACCGCCATAAAGAACGCACATGCAGCTGTTAGGAAAATCTTTTTCATATCGTTACTTATCTACTTGCTGTTTTCTTACTTCACCTTATTTGTATTAGGTCTGTTGGTTATGTTGCAAATATACTATCTTATTTTCAATAACACAAGACCTATTGTATTTTTTCAATTGTCAGTGTTTGGTCGCAGTACTCCACAACTGCTGGACGGTGCGTGATGAATATCACCGTCTTATCATGTGTAGAGAGTATATTCTTGAGGAGCTTTTTTTCGGTCTCAGGGTCTAGTGCCGAAGTGGCTTCATCGAATATCATTATACTTCGATTACGCAGTAGGGAACGGGCAATGGCAATGCGTTGTGCCTGTCCTTCACTCAATCCGCCGCCTTGTTCGGAGCATGGAGTATCAAGTCCAAGAGGCAAGTGGAACACGAAATCAGCACAACTCTTGCATAACACCTCTTCCATCTCTTCTTGTGTAGCATCTACCTTTCCAAGTAGGAGGTTCTCACGTATTGTACCACTCAAGAGCGTGTTCCCCTGTGGAACATAGACGAAGTTTGTACGCATGAGAGGGGATAGTTCTCTACTTTCCTGCGCATTATAAATCTCTACCTTGCCCTTTGTTGGCTTCAATAATGCCAGTAACATTCTGATGAGAGTGGTCTTTCCTGCTCCCGTTTCACCCAATATGGCGGTACACGAACAAGGGTAGAAATCGAAGTTCAAGTCCCTTAGTATCTCTCGATCACCATCCTCGTAACGATAGTTAATACCCTTCAATCGAATGCCGCAAGGCGATGATAACTCTATCGGATCGCCCTGTTCTTCGAGTGGATTCTCCTCTAGTTCCATCAGTCGTTCGGCTGCTGTAAAGACAGAGACAAAGGCTGGGACAAGCTTTGTTAGTTGTCGGGCAGGACTTTGAATCTTATTCACTAACTGCAAGAAAGCCGTCATTCCGCCAAATGACAATGTATGAAGTGACATGCGAACAGCCGCCCATGTGAAGGCGACCAGATACCCAAATGCAAAGCCAAAGTTCAATACTAAGTTAGAGAAAACAGAGAACTTTGTCTTGCTAACAACCTTCTGTCGCAGTTCTTTCTGTGTACCTTCTAGCTTGCCAACTATCATCTCGTCGCTCTCAAGAGTCTTAATCAACATACGGTGTTGAATGGTCTCTTGGAGTACACTTTGTACCTTAGAATCAGAGTTACGAACCTCCCTTGTGAGGCGTCTCATTTGACGAACATAGACCTTACTAACCAATACAAACAATGGTATGATGACGACAATCAAGAGTGCAAGTCGCCAATCCATCGTTAAGAGGTAACAGAAAGCTCCGAGGAACATAGCCAATGTTGAGATAGAACTAGGGATGGTTTCGGTGAGGAAAGTGACGACATTTGCAACGTCAAGTTCCAATCGGTTCAATACATCTCCGCTGTGGTAACGTTCCCGACCATGCCACTCTGAGCGCAAGATACGGTCTAGCATGTTCTGTTGCATCCTATTCTGCGCCTTTATTCCCAGCAAGTTTCGCACCCAGACAGAGGCGATACTCAATGCAAAGTCACATAGAATCAAGCCTCCCATGATGCTAACAGCGATGTAAATACTGCCTGGTTTAACATGAGAAGCAACGTCAATGGCATTTTGGACAGCCCATACAGTAGCCAAAGAAACGCCCACACTGAGTAGACCTATCAATGCATTGAGGATTGCTTGCTTATGGTTTCCGCGCCACGCAAGCCATAACCAATGAAATATCTCCTTAGTAGTATAGCGTGTGTTAGGTATCTGGAAGAGCCTTCTTATCTTATCAATCATTGTATAATCTTTCGTTAGCTGTGGTTTATGTCTCGGTCTTTATCAAACAAAGAGAGTTAGTGGTTAGGACATGATAACAATCCGTTAGAACTTACGAGTATCTGCTCCCCACATGAGTTTCTCGCGTAGTGTGGAGAAGAAATGCTGTTCCTTCCGCTTTACAATACGCACCTTATGAGAGGCTTTCCTTATCTTTAGCGTCACACCCTCGCGTAGTTTCTCCGATCGCCCATCAACTGCTGCCAAGAAGTTATGGCTTCGGCTCTCTACTTCTAAGGTTATCTCGGCCTTGTCACTGATAACAATTGGACGAATGTTGAGGCTATGAGGAGCAACAGGAGTCATGCTAAAGATGTCCGATTGAGGGACTATAATAGGTCCACCGACGGACAATGAGTAAGCTGTTGAGCCTGTTGGCGTACTGAGAACGAGTCCATCTGCAAGATAAGTGGTGAGGTATTCACCATTAACAGTTGCCTTAATAGAAATCATCGCAGCGTTATCTCGTTTCAAAATCGCAATATCATTCAGTGCATATGGGCATCCCTCCAATGGTTCGCCAAGTGCTTCTAATTGCATAACGGCACGTTCTTCAATCTCGGCATTGCCTGCAAAGATAGCATCTAAGATGTCTTTTGCCTCATCAGGAACAACACTTGCAAGGAATCCTAAGCGTCCTATGTTCACTCCAATGATAGGTATTTGCTTCGGACCAACCTTACTTGCCGCCTTTAAGAACGTCCCATCGCCCCCAAGAGAGATAACATAATCGACATCAAAGTTCACCCCCTCAAACACACCAGCTATCTTTAAATCCTCCTGAAGTTTATTCTCTAAAGCATGAAAGAAGCCTTGCTCTAAGTAAATATCAGCCTCGTGTTGAGTCAAATAACCCAACAGTTCTTTTATCCGAATGGACTCTAAAGCTTTAGAAGCACTACCAAAAATGGCGAAACTCAGTTTCTTCTCAGCCATAAAAACATACCTTTTAAATATCTTTTAGCCTTGCAAACGGTACTAAACGACGAATAATTAGTATATTTGCAAGTACTTTACTTCTGCAAAAGTAAGGTTTTTAATTGGATTTATAGGCTTAAATACGAAATTAATTATGGCTAAAGTGTATGAGTTTCTGGCTAATGGTTTCGAAGAGGTAGAGGCATTAGCACCCGTAGATATCCTACGTCGAGGTGGCGTGGAGGTTAAGACTGTGAGCATAACAGGCTCCCCGCTCGTTGAATCATCGCATGGGGTGATGGTGAAAGCCGACTTACAAATAGAAGACCTAGGTGTTATTGATGATGCAGATATGCTCTTGATACCGGGTGGAATGCCTGGTGCACAGAACTTGAAGGACGATGCGCGTGTTGGAAAAGCACTGCTTCATCAGGTGGAAAGTGGTAAACGTGTGGGCGCAATCTGTGCTGGACCGATGGTTCTCGGTGCTTTGGGAATCCTCAAGGGCAAGCGTGCTACATGCTATCCAGGCTTTGAGAAGTTTCTTACTGGTGCAGAATACACCAAGGAATTATGCACTATTGATGGCAATGTGACAACAGGTAAAGGTCCTGCTGCTGCCTTCGTTTATGGTTTCAAGCTATTAGAACAACTCGTATCAGTTGATAAAGCAAATGAAATCAGGGAGGGTATGTTGATCAACGAACTTATTGCTCTGCATTAAAACATCGTCAGAAGATGACAAGATACGCTATTATCGTTGCAGGAGGAAAGGGCTTGCGAATGGGAACAGAGGTGCCTAAGCAATTCCTTCCCATCGCTGGTAAGCCTGTTCTGATGCACACTATCAGTAGGTTTCACGCCTATGATGAGCACTTAAAAGTCATCCTTGTCCTTCCAAAAGAGCAACAGGATTATTGGAATCAGCTCTGTGAAGAATATCATTTCACCGAAGATTACCAGCTTGCAGATGGTGGTGCTAGTCGCTTCCAGTCGTGCCGTAATGGCTTATCGATGATACCCAATGATACAGAAGGGCTCGTCGGAATTCATGATGGTGTGCGTCCATTCGTCTCAAACGAGGCTATCTCACGTTGTTATGACGCTGCAGAGAAAGAGAAGGCTGTGATTCCTGTATTGCCCGTAACAGATACCTTACGATTTGTGGGCGATTCCGATAAGGGGAGGAATGTGTTGCGAAGTGATTACAGAGTGGTTCAGACGCCACAAGTATTTGATATCCAACTCCTCAAAAAAGCATATAACCAACCCGAGAGTACCAGCTTTACTGATGATGCTAGCGTTGTTGAAAGCATTGGACAGGCTGTCACTATGGTGGAAGGGAATCGTGAGAATATAAAAATCACTACCCCCTTCGATCTGAAAGTAGCAGAGATTTTGGTGTAAAAAGGCTCTTCTGATAATTCAAAATTCATAATTCATAATTCAAAATTATGATTACTTCGAGTTGACGAGTGGGCAGGTTGACAAGTAAACGAGTTGTTTGTTCTGCAGGAAACAATACTATCTACTCCCCTCTCCATTGGGAGATGGGGCAGGGGTGAGCCTTTTTTAACAAAGAAGACACGAAGGGCACGAAGCCTAAAGGCGACACAGAGTTCCTTACGGAACAATAGAATCCACAGAAGCTTACGCCCACGTGTAATTCAAAATACAAGATTCATAATTATAAGTTATAATCAGAACAATTTGAGAAGGGCGTTCCCTTGCATTGAAGAAAGCCTCTCCTTGTATCGAAGAAACGCCCTCTTTAAATCAAAGAAAGGCTCTTGTTAAATGGACATAACGATTCAAACTGATTTCCGTTAGGCACTCCTCCCCTTAGGGGAGGCTGGGTGGGGTTCCAAAAGAGAGCCTCTCTTATTAGCTTCCGTTAGGCTACATCCCCTCCTTTGGAGGGGCTTGGGGAGGCTTTCGGTGGCAGTATTGAGATCCTCAAAAGTTGTTGTAACACATGGATATACTATCACAAGACATTATGTATCTACCAGGTGTAGGTCCGAAAAGGAAAGAGATTCTAAGCAAAGAGCTTGGCATCTGGAGTTATCGTGACCTCTTGGAGTATTTCCCCTACAAGTATGTTGACCGCACAAAGATATATCTTCTCTCTGAGTTGTCGGCTGATATGCCCTTCGTACAAGTGAAGTGCAAGATACTAAGCTACGAGGAGTTTGAAGTCGGGAAGCGTCGGAAACGAATTGTGGCACACGCTACGGATGGTCATGGGATATGCGATATTGTATGGTTCAATGGTACTAAGTATATTTATCAAAACTATCAATTAGATAAGGAATACATCATCTTTGGGAAGCCAACCTACTATAACGGACGCTTTCAATTCAGCCATCCTGATATCGACGATGCCAGTCAGTTGCAGCTCAATGACATGGGTATGCAACCTTTCTATATAACGACTGAGAAGATGAAAAAGGCTGGTATCACCTCTAGAGCAATGGAGAAACTAACGAAAACACTGCTTAGTAAGCTCACAACTCCGCTTGACGAGACCCTTCCCTCATTCATTACTAGTCCCTTACACCTCATCTCTCGTGATGCAGCCATGCGTAAGATTCATTATCCAAAGACGGTAGATGATACGCAGCGAGCACGTGTACGCCTTAAATTTGAGGAACTCTTCTATGTTCAACTCAATATTCTTCGCTATGCAAGTGACCATCGTCGCAAGTATCGGGGGGATATCTTCAATCGTATTGGAGCACAATTTAACTGGTTCTACACGCATAATTTACCCTTTGAACTTACTGGTGCACAGAAGAGAGTGATGCATGAAATACGTGCAGATATGATGTCTGGCAAACAAATGAATCGTCTCTTGCAAGGCGATGTAGGTTCGGGTAAGACGCTCGTAGCTCTTATGTCTATGCTCATAGCCATCGATAACGGCTATCAAGCATGTATGATGGCACCGACGGAGATACTTGCAGAACAACACCTACAGACTATCAAGGAGTTTCTCAAGGGTATGAACTTACGCATAGAACTGCTGACTGGCATTGTGAAAGGCAAGAAACGTAAGGAAGTACTTGCTGGGCTTTTGGATGGAAGTGTACATATTGTTGTCGGAACACATGCTATCATAGAAGATAAGGTGCAATTCCAAAACCTCGGGATGGCTGTTGTTGATGAGCAGCATCGCTTCGGTGTGGAGCAAAGAGCAAAGTTATGGAGTAAGAGTGACAATCCTCCTCACATCCTCGTAATGACAGCTACTCCTATTCCACGTACCCTTGCCATGACGATATATGGTGACTTAGACGTGAGTATCATTGATGAGTTGCCACCAGGACGCAAGCCCATACAGACGATACACAAGTATGATGACCAAATGACAAGCCTCTATCAGGGTATAAGACAGCAGATAAAGCTGGGCAGACAGGTGTATATTGTCTATCCACTCATCAAAGAGAGTGAGCGAATTGACCTCAAGAACCTCGAGGACGGATACGCTGCTATGTGTGAGATATTCCCTGACTTCAAGTTAAGTAAGATTCATGGTAAGATGAAGGACAAGGAGAAAGAGGCAGAAATGCAGATGTTTGTCAGTGGAGAAACGCAAATCCTTGTTGCTACAACAGTGATAGAAGTGGGTGTGAATGTACCGAACGCGAGTGTAATGATTATTCTTGATGCACAGCGTTTTGGGCTTTCTCAGCTCCATCAGTTGCGTGGACGTGTCGGAAGAGGTGCCGAACAGAGTTATTGTATACTTGTTACTAATCGCAAACTCACAAAGGAAACGAGTAAGCGAATTGACATTATGTGTGATACGAATGATGGTTTCGAGATCGCAGAAGCCGATTTGAAGCTAAGAGGTCCAGGTGATTTAGAGGGTACACAGCAAAGTGGTATAGCCTTCGACTTAAAGATTGCCGATATAGCACGTGATGGTCAGCTTGTTCAAATGGCACGTGAAGAAGCACAAAAGATAATTGATAGTGACCCAACCTGCCAAAAGAATGAATATAAATTACTATGGGATAGACTTAAAGCGTTAAGAAAGACTAACATAAACTGGGCTGCGATCTCTTAAAATTAATTTGTCGAAAGCTCTCACAATATGCACTTCTAAACGGCTTGACATATATCATCTACGAATCAAGAGATATAAAAGTCGTTTGTTAAACAGCCTATAAAAACTGTTAACCTGTTGTCTTTTTGTCATTTTTTCCTTATCTTTGCGAAGTCTTTTGATACTTAGTTCAATTCTTTGTTATAAGTTTTCAACATGTCAAGAGATAGGAACTTAACAATTTGTTCCGGCCTTTTTAGGCTTCATAGTACAGAAATAAAATAACTTGATTATGATGTTTAAAAGAATTGTTAGGACTTTCGCACTTACATCTCTATTCGCCCTAACAGCCCACACAGCTAACGCACAAGACTTGCTTGCACGTCAGGCACCAATTGATAGACGAGCTAAAGCACTTGATACAATGGTTATTAGTCGCTTACGTGAATCTGAGGAAGTTGAAGAACCAGCATCTGAACTCTACAACGATTGGAATAACAATTATGCACATAGGGGTGGTAACCTCCCTGATGTATACAAGATTGACCTCCGCGGATTCCATATGCCAACTCCTAGTCGCGTCATTACGAGTAACTTCGGACGCCGTTGGGGACGTCGCCACTTAGGTATGGACATTAAAGTCTACATCGGTGATACCATCCGCGCAGCCTTCTCTGGAAAGGTTCGTGTTGTTAAGTACGATGCAAATGGTTATGGAAAATATGTTGTAATACGCCATAACAATGGTCTTGAAACTATCTACGGACACTTATCAAAACAGCTTGTTTCAATTAACCAGACAGTTCGTGCTGGTCAGCCGATTGCTTTAGGTGGTAATACTGGTCGTTCTACTGGTTCTCACTTGCATTTTGAAACACGTCTTGCTGGCGTTGCTTTGAACCCAGCTTTATTCTTCGACTTTGCTCATCAGGATGTTACTGGCGACTACTATGTGTTCCATAAGAGTACACTAGCACAAGAGTCAGAACAAGCAACAGCTGCTCGTGGTACTTCTTCAAGCCTTGGTTATTCTCGTGAAAACATTCAAGGCACACGTGGACAGAGTTCTTCTACTCGTCAAGAGAAGGCTTACAATACTGATTTCTCTAATCACACACCACGCACAGAAGCTACAAGTAGTACTGGTCAGATTATCTATCACTCAGTAAAAGAAGGTGAGACTATTGAGTCTATTGCTGAGTTGTATGGTGTAACGATTGATAAGTTATGTCGCTTGAATCGTCTAGGTCGATACACGAAGGTAGACAAAGGATGGATTCTCAAGATTAGTAAGTAAACGAATTAATTGATAATACAAAAACACCTCGTTAGATATTTTATTCTAACGAGGTGTTTTTTATTAGGATAGCTTTTGTAATTTGCTGTCATTCCTGTCATCATTTTCGTGTGCACAACATACTGATTACAGAATAATATTATAAGTGCTAAAAGTGACAGCAGCTAATTTTAAAACTAAATTAGGGCTTTATGTAACCCAAAGTGGGTGTGATTTTTATTGAAAGGAATAGCACGGAAAGTACTTACCGATTGTCAGTACTATCTTTCTTGAATGAGTCGGAGATGCCTTTACCGAGCTTCTTAAAGAACTTCTTACCACCTTCTCCTATCTTGCGGGTTACCTCGCCCATAGTCTTCACTTCGCGTTTTACAACACGACCTATGCCACGTGACATTGTCCGCAAACCATCTTTTACCTCTGTCTCGCCAGAGTCTCTTCGTTCAACTCTAGTAGTTTCTACCTTCTTGCTGGTAGTAGGCTTTGTTGCAGAAGATGGTTGAGGCGCAGGCGTAAGATGCTTTGTTGGAGTTGCAGTGTGTGCTCTTGCCTCTGCTTTCTGGCGTGCTTTAACCAAATGTGGAGATGCGCCTGCAATTCCACTATACTCTGTTTGTGCTGTTGCTGATAGACTTATCAGCGACAAAACAACTACAAGTTTTGTTTTCATTCGTTCCATAGTCTTTCGTTTTATAACTTACTAATTAAACGATAAATGAGCATTGTAAATTATAGTCCTTAACAAACAATAGTACGCTTTAAAGGCCTTTAAAAGGAGGAGAAAAGCTATTTAAATACTTTACGAACAACAAACCACGCATGGAGCAAGATTGTCGTAAGAAGTCCGTAATGGCGTCTCATCACCTCAAAACGCTCTTTGAGGGAATCCTTATGATGAATGGTTGTTTGTCCTTCTTCCATATAATTAGCAACGACAGCATGTATGTTACGTAGAAGAAGGTGTCGCCGTTCCCCCTCTTTCATAACTCTTATACACCAGTCAACATCTGCTGAATAACGGAAAGATATGTCATAAGGAAGAGAGCGAGCAATATCCATACGTGCATAAAAGGCTTGATGGCATACCACCATGCCCTGACGGAAAGAACGCCAAGTAAGTCTTTCTGGGGGACTTAGTCGACGGTGATACAAGAAATTACCCTTGTCATCAATTATATCTGTATTTCCAAAGAGGACAGCTGGATGCTCTTCACCATCTCCCACGACAGCTGCTAACATTACCTTATTTAATGTCTCAGCATCAGGAAAGCGATCACCTGCATTCATAAATACAATATAGTCTCCTGTTGCTAATTGTAGCCCTTTGTTCATAGCATCATAGAGTCCCTTGTCTGGCTCGCTTTGGATTTTTACAACATGCCCATTCTCTGCATTATCAGATTGTTCTTGATAAGCCTTAGCAATACTTATTGTATCATCAGTTGACGCTCCATCAATAATAAGATGTTCCACATGAGGATAGTTTTGCATCAATACACTGTCTAGAGTAGGACGTAAGACAGTAGCTGCGTTATAGGTTATTGTGACAACAGAAAACGTAATCATAATCGATAATTCTTAAAGGCCATTGCCTCATTATATATATTAATGTATTGCAAAGCGACGCTACGTTGAGAATAACTACGCTGTACCTTTGTTATTGCTGATGAGGAGAGGTCTTGGTAATCGGCTTCTTCTAGAATCCAATGAAGTCCTTGTGCGAGGTCAGTAGCATCACGATACTTTGCAACATAACCATTTACCTTGTGGTCAATCTCTTCCGGAATACCACCCACCTTAAAGCCTACACAGGGTACACCACACGCCATTGCTTCCATAATGGTGTTAGGTAGATTCTCTGAGAGAGAAGGTAAAACGAAAACATCAGAAGCATTATAGACATCTACAATACGCTGAGTGTCGTTGATATATCCCAACTCATAGACTTCAAAGTCGAATTCCTCTCTTAGGTTCTCTGCATGACCACCTAGTATGGCTATAGCTGTTTTATTGACTATCTCTGGATAATCCTTTGCTAACTTATGGCAGGCTTCAATGAGATAAGAGATTCCTTTGTTTACATTTGTTACGCGTTGTGATGCAAAAAGAATAATTTTCTTGTCTAAAGGAAGTCCTGCATTTATGCGAGCCTGTTTCCTATCTGTGGGATGAAAAACATGTGTATCAATGGGATTGGGGATAGAGAAAACTTGTTGTCCAGCAAGAATAGCACTCTTGCTTGCCTCCTTTTCGAGCCATTTGCTACACGTTATAAACATGATATTGCGTCCTTCAAGCATCTTCTTCTTACGCTGAAGCACCTTATTAGATAAGTCCTTTGTAGAACCACCATTGGGTAGAAGGCGACAATTACCGCAATAAGACTGATAACGCAGACAGTTTAGTGTGATATGACAGATACCTGTTGCAGGCCAAATATCATGCATTGTCCAAACAACAGGCTTTCCACTATCAAGGATCTTGCGGATTCCTTTCAGCGAAAGCATTCCTTGATTGATCCAAGAGAGGTGTATAATGTCAGCCTCTTTAAACTCTGGTAGCTTTGTGATATCAACTCCAGAATTAGCAATATCTATCTCAAATAGGTGCTTACGACTGAAGTGTAGATGCCAAAATATGGTCCATCTTTCCCAAAGAAAGTGTAATTGATTGCGTAAAGTATGTGATAAACCAACAACAGTAATATCATCCGTCAGTTTATCACGTACTAACATCTTTGCTTTTACGCCATTGTTATTCAGAGCGTCCTTAAGTCGGTTGGCAGCTAAAGCAGCACCACCTGTCTTCTCACTGGTATTTACTATCAGAACTTTCATTCGCTTATTTCCTTTTCAGCAAAGTTACAAGAAAAGGCATAAACACACAAGGAAAGTAACAAAATATTAGTTGTTTACGGGCACAGAAGGTTGATTTGCGTCAAGAAAGGGGCGTTATCTTGATAAAACATAAGTAAAATGTTGCAAGGAAGTGAGAATCATCCTACCTTTGCATTGTCAAAAGGTTAATAGATTGTTTAGGTTAGTAGTAATAGATTTAGGTTTTTAGTTATTTTATTTTAGGTAAAACGTTTAACGATTGATCAGTGATAGCAAAGGTAGTCGTGAGATTCCCCTTTCACATAAAAAGATTTTTGGTTAAACATACTGATAACGCCGATGCTCGTTGAGAGTATCGGCGTTTACTTTTATGGATTACATCACTCGGTCTATTACAAAGTCCTTATAATATAGATTTCTCCGCACATCACCCTTTATCTGCAGTAGTTTTCCTTTCGTATCAAAGCGATATTCGTAAGAATCAATCCTAGTCTTCATATCCTGTATGGCTGGGTCTGATTCATCAACAAGATCACCATCTTTCACTTCGGGGTCGCCTTTAAGCGATACGACAAACCCTTGCTTATCCTTTGATATGTTATAAGTTCCATAGTCACCAAGTAGGTCGAAGTACTCTCTGCCAGTGGTCTCACCTTCATCAAAGTGCATCTCTAGTCCAATCATTGCCGTTAACTCGGGCATATATTGTATAAATGATCCATCTTTTATGAAGTTATCCAGGTGATATAAGATATTTTCACCTTCAGTTGTCCTCATCGTCTCATCAGTTACTCTAGAGAACTTTCTATTCCTTTTCCAGTCCTCTTGACACCATCGTTTGAGGTTCTTATACCACTGATCGAACATCTTCTGATCCTTCACCTCAACGTTGGTCTCTCCCGTCAGATTATTTGCTTCGATGATAAAATGCTGCTTGAGCATCTGTTGCAACGTCTTAGCTTCAAGTTTATTTAGTTCCTTGTCGTATGCACCTGTTTGCCAATCAGGCAGCTTTACATCTAGCCCCTCTACTATGCATTCTAGGCGACAAAGATCATTATTAACCACCAGCGGGACAAGTTTAAAGGTATGTGTTCCCGTTATCCATTTCATTTCACAATCCACTTTTATACGATAAGTGAGCGTATCACCCACAGTATATTGCGATGGAAGTAAGGGCTTATAAGTGGGTTCTTTCACAACTGATGCCTGCATACGCTTCATAAATAGTTGCCCCTCTGCCACATTCTTTATCTCTTGAAAAAATGAGACTCTTCTGTTGACTGGCACATTCTTTTTATCAATTGGCCATTGTAACTTATTATCAATCGCCATGTACACATCATCCTTCTGCAGATTATTATAGAGCTTGACTAATCGTTTTGCATCCTGACGAGTGAGCCTTAGTGTACCAGTAACGCTCCCATCAGAGATTTCATCTTTACGCACGGCAGTGAATGAGGCCGTAGGTATGGCATAAGGCGACTGCTTATCTAAGGCACAAAGGATTAGCCAATCATCCATCAGTTCGTTTATACCAAAGCCAAAGATGTAACGTGACGTGTCATAGAGTTGCTTCTCACGTGCTAGATTTAGCAACCTCATCACAATTTTCTCATCCTGTGGATTCACCTGCACATACGAATTCATGTGGAAAGCAACATCTTCTCCATTATCAGCTGCATCTGCCGCCGCTGCTGCAACATACCCGTCTGTATCGGGTAAGGTCCCGAAACGCTTCTTGAAAGCCGCTGTTGAGTTAGCTTCCGCTGCATTCTGATTCCCATAAATCTCGTCATTAAAGCGTCCGAAATACTTCACTAATGGGCGTGTCGTAATATGCTTCTGATAGGGTAGGAGCTTATCACTAATCGACTTCAGTAGTTCGTGTGGGTCATGTACTACTGGATAAAATGATATTTGCACGGGCTTCAATGCTTGCGCCATGGACATTTGCAGACAGCTAATAAGCATTAATAAGAGGAGGCTTATACGTTTCATAAAGTCTATATGTTTGATAATTTACATTCTAATTCGTCGTTCATTCATACCATCCGATTAGCTCATGCGCTCTATGAGATAGCCATAAGCTTCAACATCTGACATTCCTTTGTCCTTCTCTGTTGCTTCCTGTTTGACAATCCATTGATATTCTAACCGCTGTATGAGTCCTTGCTTATCTATATGGTAGATATATCTTTCCTCCGTATCACTATCCTTATCCTTTGTCTTGAGCGTGATAACAAGTCCCTCGTTAGCCTGTGCGATTGTATAATCGACTAAGTTCTTCGCACAAGGGAAGTAACACGTGCCTTGTGTCTGCCCCTCAGAGAAGAAATAATCCATTACCGTCATCACCTCCAATTCGGGTAACCGACGTGCCATATTATCACCCGTAAAGTCTGCACTCACCTCCTTCAATATTTCCTCAGCCATCTGCTTGGCTGCTCCTTGCATTTCCTCTTTGCTCGCACCAAACATAGCTGCATTCTCTATCAGATATTCCTCTATCTCTTTAAGGAACGTCTTGGAGTTAATCAATGTCGATACTGCTGTGTGTGTTGTCAGGTCAGTCTCTATCATAATATGACACTTGCGTAACCTGTCACAAGTATAATCTATTATCTTCTGAAAGACTTCTTCATATTCACGCATCTCCTTTTCATTTGCAGCGTGGAGGGTATCTTCAATACATTCTATGCGTGTCATCTTGTCGTTTACAAGTCTTGGTATGAAACGGAATACATGGGATTCCTTCTGCTTACCTTCCTCTTTTCGAGCTGTGAAGCGATAGGTCAAGGTATCACCTATCATGTATTGCGGACGATAAAGTGGTTTGAGTGGAGCTTCCTTTACAGCCGTTGACTTCAGGCGTTGCACAACCTCTTCCGCTTTAACCGCACCCATCTCATTCGGAATTTCTATCTCTGTAGTGGAAACCCCACTATCAACAAACATCGTGGCGAGGAACTTTCCATCCAGAAGAACCACAATATTATTGTCTACTTCTTGATAAGTCAACTTCGTAAACGCTATTGCGGCATCACGTGTAAGGCTTAGTTGGAATACGGGATAGCCATCAGAGCTCTTGCCGCAACGCACATCCGTGATTGACAATGTGGGGATAGCCACTGGGCTTTTTAAGTCTATGACGTGTAAGTCATACAAATCCTTATCCAAAGGTGACCTCGATAACAAGAGTTGATAATGTGAAGTGTCATACAATCCTTTCTCTTTGGCAAGATTTAAAAGGCTCTGCACCATACTTCTATTCTGTTCAGAAACATAGAACAAGGCATCATCAGTAGGGGAAGGGCTCGCTTTGTCAATCTCTGTGTCGATAAAGCCCAATAAGTCGATAAGCGACTTCGATGTAATATGCTTCTGATAAGGCAATAACTTCTTGTTGATTGGTCGAATAAGGCTTGCCACATTCTGAGAGGCTGGGTAGACTGACAGCGTTGCAGGCTTATCACTCTGCGCAATAGCACATTGTAGGACTGCAACAAGCAATAATAATGATAGGAAGAAACGTTTCATAAATTGTTCTGAAGTAGTTATATGCGACAAAAATAAGGATAATTCGTTTTATAAGGTTTATCATTTGGTTATTTGTTCTAAAGTCATACGCTGCTATCACCACAGCCGACTATCTTATGCGTTCTATAAGATAGCTCGAAGGAACACGGAAGGTTGGGCTCACGGCATTACGAGGTACCTTCGCATTAGCAATCGCCTCATACCTCAATTGTCGTATCAGTCCACGCTGGTCGATAGAATAGGTGTACCTTCTTGCCCCACCATTCTTATCTGCCTTGACAGTAAGCGTAATCACTAGTCCATCATCCATCTTCGTGATCGTATATTCTGCTATTTTATCCTCCAAATAAAGGTAACATGTGCCTTGTGTCTGCTGATTAGAAAAGCGATTATCGAGCTGTGTCATCACGTTCAATTCCGGTAGTATGCTTTCTATATACCCTTGTTCAAAGAATCCATCCCAGGCTTCTGCCAGCCTTTCAGCCACCTGCTCCAAGTCATTATGCCCAGACAATCCCATCACTTTGACCACTGCACTATGCGTTGTAAGATAGGTCTCCAACGCATGGGATAATGCTGGTAAATCCTTCAACATAGGCACAACAAAGTGAGACGACTGATCTGTCTCAATCATAAAATGGTTATTACGCAACTCATAGACGAAGTAACTAGCAAAGTCTTTATATTCCTTGTTTTCCTTAAAGAACTCGTCAATGGTAAGAGCAATAGAATCTACCACACATTCCATCCGTGTTATACTATCGTTCACAAGCCTTGGGATGAGTTGAAAGGTGTGCGAACGCTGTGCAGTACCCTTACTCTGTGGGAAAGAAACACGATAAGTCAGCGTATCACCCAATACGTATTGCGGACGATAAAGGGGCGTATAAGCAGAATCACTCACCACAGCAGCCTTCAGATGCGGCAATAGTTTCTGACCTTCCTCTTCTCTAAACCCCAATGATAGCTCGAGCGTCTTAGTAGAGATAACACTTCGAACACAAGGAGATGTGAGGAGCTTACCATCCACTAAAAAGAGTATCAGATTATTTATTTCGTGATAGGTAAGGTTTGTGAAAGCATCCGCAGCACCATGTGTAAGACTTATTTTAAATACAAAATCACCATAAGAGCCCTTGCTGAAACGTACATCTGTAAACGAAAGCGATGGAATTATGTAGGGATTCTTTAGGTCTATAACATATAAGGCAGACGGCTCTAATGCGGATTCTCCACTAGAGAACAAGAAGCGATAGCGGGTGGTATCATATAAATGTTTCTCCCTTGCAAGATCTAAAAGACTCTGCACCTTAGACTGATTAGTCCCTGCCACATAAAAGTAAGTGTAATTAACAAGATATGAGTCTCTATCCTCCTCTGTTGTACGACCCTTATCACCAGTATACGTATGGGGAACACGACTCATAAACTTAATAAGCGACTTAGAAGTAATATGCTTCTGATAAGGCAATAGCTTCTCGCTAATCCTATTGATAAGCCCCGTTGCATCGTTTACTGCCGGATAAACGGAAATTGTTGTAGGTTTATCACTCTGCGCAATAGCGCATTGAAGGACTGCAACAAGCAATAATAATGATAGGAAGAAACGTTTCATAAATTGTTCTAAAGTAGTTATGTGCGACAAAAATAAGGATAATTCTTGAAACGGCAAAGGGGATAAAGCATTAGATTCACATTTGATGTCAAGTATTCTCTAACGCCAGTAATGGTAAGTTCTGTATAAAGCCACGATCGCTTGAACCCTGTTTGCGCTCTTTGTCTCATAGGTTCCCGCATTCTTTCTCACCCGTTCCTCATTCCTTTCTCACGTGTTCCCCATTCTTTTCTCATGCGTCTTGCGTCTTTGTGTTCCGTATCTTTTTTTAGTTTCACCATGGTGAAACGAGTGTCTCATCATGATGAAACTAGTGTCTCTTCACGATGAAACTTGTGTCTCATCATGATGAAACTAACTTTATATGCGTGTGTAAATGATGCGCAACACGTGAGAAAGGAATGAGGAACACGTGAGAAAGAAATGCGCAACACGTGAAAGAGGAATGCTGGAACAGGTGGGAAACGATTCGCAAACAGGTGAAACGTTGATGTTCTGCCGCTGAAACAGACGCTCTTTGATAGGATTAGATTGTTTCTTGTAATATAAGCTGATTTTATTATCACCCTTTGGTAAGTCTATTGGAAAGCGAGACGCAAGCTGAAAATCTATACTGGAGAGCCTGACTCTTAGACTTTATAAGCCTGGAATATCCGTATAATAAAAACGGCTGATAGCAGTATGAAGAATCGCTATCAGCCGTTTTTTATTTAGTCTTTATTAGCCTTTACACCTTTACTATTAGGCATACCGCATAAGCCGCCATACCCTCTTCTCGTCCAACGAAGCCCATTCGCTCTGACGTGGTGGCTTTGATGGATACGGCGTCGATGTCGCAACCTATGATATAGGCTATACATTCGCACATTGCTGGTATGTGGGGATTTATCTTCGGACGCTCAGCGCATACGGTTGCATCGATGTTGCCCACACGATAACCCTTTGTAGCAAGTAGTTCGATGGTCTTACGTAAGATTACTTTCGAGTCCATATCCAATGTTTCGTTGGCGGTATCTGGGAAATGATAACCAATATCACGCATATTAGCAGCACCGAGTAGTGCATCACAAATGGCGTGAATGAGGACATCCGCATCGCTATGTCCGAGCAATCCAAGGCTGTGCTCTATCTTTATACCACCGAGATAGAGGTCACGCCCTTCAACGAGTTTATGGACATCGTAACCCATTCCAATGCGGAAAGATGGGATTGATTGAGTAATATTTGTCATATCTGTTAGATGATAGCCCCGCGGGGGAGGCTTGCCTATTTCCTCTTAAACAAGTCCTTTATACCATCCATATCGAATGATAGGGAGAATCGGAGCGTTTGGTCGAGTGGGTTGTTCTTAGCCGTTGCAATGACATAGCCCGCATCTAGTGCGAATACATTCATCTTGAATCCAGCACCTACGGTGAAGTACTTGCGGTTTCCCTTATTCTCACTCTCGTTGTGATAACCTGCACGAAGTGAGAACTTATCATTGTAGGTATATTCAGCTCCCACACTCCATTGCACCTCCTGCATCTCTTCAGAGAATCCATTGGGTGCGTCGCCGAAGCTCTTGAAGATACCCGAGATAGACGATACATCGTAGTAATCCTTCTGCAAGCGGTTGTCATAATCTACTTGCGATTCACCCGTATTACGCTTGGGGTAAGTTGGAACTAGCAACTTGTTTGCATCAGCAGCTATGGTGAACTTATTGAACTCATCAACTGGAATCATCAATGCGGCACCTAAGCGGAGATTGGTAGGTATGAACTCAGAACGATTATCGCCACCGAACGTTATCTTAGAACCAATGTTCGAGATATTCAAGCCTAGTCCTAACTGGCACTCACGCTCACCAATGTTGATATAATTCTGGTAATAGCAAGAGAGGTCGGCTGCAAAGGCGGAACCGGGAGATGTATCTTCCTTATAGTCATACGTGAGGTCGGAATAAATCCAACGCACAGCGGCTCCGAGTGAGAAGTGCTCACTTAACATCAAAGAATAAGCTACGTCTAATGACATCTCGTATGGGTTGATGGTCATATTAGAGCCGTCATTCGTCTGCACCTCACCCAAAGAGAAGTAACGAAGGGAGGATGATACAGCACTATAATCACCTATGCGATAATATCCGGCTACGTAAGCGAGGTCGATGTCACTCACCAACTGGCGAAGCCACGGGGTGTAGTTCAAAGAGACACCTGCACGAGATATATTAAAAGGATACTTTGCAGGGTTCCAATACTGGGAATTGACATCTGGGTCAGTGGCTGCTCCTACATCACCCATACCTGCTGCACGTGCATCAGGAGCAATGGTTTGTGAGGTAACGGAGGTAGTAACTGGGTTGAACATATCCTTCTTTGTGCCCTGTGCGAATGCGGCAGAGGAGGTCATAACGACCATGGTTAAGAAGGATAAACGAAGCTTTTTATTCATCTTATTTACTTGAATTGCTTATGGAATATTGCTATATAAAGAATCCATGATGCAGCTAGTTTGCCAGCTTACATCATGGATTAAAACGTCTTACTTATGTTACTTATTGTCTAAAACAATGAGTTTCTTAGCCTTTGACACCTTTGTTGCACCATCACAACTGAGGCGAACTCGATAGAGATAGACGCCTGTTTGCAATCGTGTTCCATTATCTACTATCAGGTTCCAGTTGGTTGAGATGGCATTACCTGATGATACGCCTGACTCCACGTGATGCCAGAGTAAGCGTCCACTCATGTCGAATACTTCTATCTCTACATCCACATTCGAACCCATGTAATTATGCGATACGATGAAGGTTGTTTCGTTGTAAGCTGGATTCTTCGATGCACTGACGCTATAGATATCGGGGGCAAGCCCTTTGACTACATTGAAGTGGAGCGTTACTGTTGACGCATTGTTTTGGATGTCCCATGCTCGGAACTGCAAGGTGTGTGGTCCTTCTGATAGTTCGGGTAGACTGTATCCCGTTGTGCCCGAAGTATAACTGCCGAAATCATAACGGAAGTTATCATTGAGGAGGTAGGTTTGTGTCAATTTACCATCTATGCACAACTGCATATCATGACCAATCCCATTGCCAGACGCATTGATTCCGTCCTTGTCGGTTATCTGTGCAACAAAGTATGGTGTGCTATTCACCTTGCCTCCGTCGACAAAAGAAGGAGAATTGAGGTAAGCGTAGATAGATGGTCCGATAGAGTCATTATAGACTACTTCTGACCCATCAATATTGAATCTATCTTCATATCCTTGCGCCATGAGAGAATGGTCTTCGTTGATAGCAGAGAAGTTCATCAAGCCCGTACCTGATGTATAGTTGATGTCACGAGGTACAGCGAAAGTAAGTGCAAACTCGCCATTGCGCACACTATCCGTACCATTGTAAAGCGTCTTCAGTCGGTCGTAATAGGTGAAGGCTACGTCGGCAGACTGGTCTTGTTTCTTGCATGTTACGAGTTCTTTGGTATCTCTTACGACCGCCGTGATGAGTCCATTGAAGTTCGTTTGCTTATTACCATCCTTTGTGATAGAGCCTTTCACCTTCACGATTGAGCCACCTTTAATAAGGATAGTATTACCAGTATTAACCGCCTGACCATTGATTGACTCTACGTTCACTTGTAGCTTTGGGAGGTTGAGGGCTAAAGCTGGATCACCTAAGAGGGCATATTGCAGTTTGTTTGGTGTAAGGTCTCTACTAGAGTTGATTAGCTCGCACTTTGCGAGTCGTTGCGCCTCACCGAGTGTGGTAGGCTTTCCGTTTGTAAGACTTAGCACATGCTTTAAGAAGGCAGTATTGATAGCCTTGTTATAATAAGTATATACTGTATGAGTCGTTCCCCAGAATGCTACCGAACCCCCTTTGCTATTCAACATAGCCGCTTCACCAATAGTTGGAATCACACCATCATACGGCATAATATCACAACTGGCAGTAATCCATAACGGAAGATTTGTATTGGAGAAGTTCTTGAAGTCAACAAGACGGAGTACTGCTTCATGTGAAATCTGATCTTCTTTACCATGCCCAGCATAATCCATTATCAATGCTCCTTGTGCTTGCTGTTGCTTGATAAGCGCACTAGCTTCTGGGTAGGTGTTCCCTGTAGCAGTAGAGATTCGAGGGTAAGCATCCCACATCACCTTCTTTATTTGATAAGCAGGGTAGGCGGATGATACCGATTCCGCAGTTTCATTCACATCGCGCATGTGGATATTATTATTGCCATCATCCCCCATGAACATAAGTACATTTTCCCAGCTTCCTCCATTCTTATTTAATGCGTAATTAATCGTCTTGTCAACAAGCGTCTTCGCATCAATAGCATTGGTAACAGGGAATCGTCCTACACCAAGATCCTCCTTATCTCGACGTAGAAGGTCAGCTCCTTCACCATCATCCATCAGCGTGAACCATCCGTCATTAATATAACAGTCTGTCTCACTAAATGAGTTCTCACTCTCGTAAGCAAGTAGGTAATCATCTGGATTCAATAGACGGCAAGAGCTGGTGTTCATGCGATTATCCCATACACAATCACCAAAGAGCAAGAGTGACTGGGGCATGGTCTGTGCATTTGTAGCACGATCATATAACATCTTCATGTAACGTCGGTAAGCCATTGCATCAGGTGTTCCACTAGAGAACTCGTTGTATAGTTCGTCAGCAGGGACAACTCGTACAGAGATGTTATCATGTGTTCTGTGGAAATCAGCTAGGCGCTCAGCTTGTTGTAAGAGCTTCTGACTTGTTGGGATGATAATCACCATATTGACAGGCTCATCGGCATGATGATCTTGATTGGTGATATTATATACATACTCTGGAGTTGGGAATGATGTACTCAGTGAAGGTGCTGGGGCAGGCGTTGGATAGGTCATTGTGAGATAATCGAGCCTTGTTGGACCACCTGAGATCGTCGTGAGTCGGATGCTATCTACACTTTGGAGGTTTGATACAGCATAATCTCTGATAACCTCATAACCTTTATCAAAGGAGTCACCAGGTGCAATATGTATCTCACCGAGTTCTCTTCCGTTGGCTTCCACCTTAATGGTTGATGTGTAGTCACCTGTTGTCACAGCAACAGTCAAGATACCTGTGCTGGCTTTTGCCTTATTCTTTAAAGTGAAGACCTTGCCCTCATTTAATTTTAATGGAGTCTCTTCAAAGAGATTACGACCACCATTAAACCAACTGAAGTTATCTACCTCGTGCAATGAATGGTAGTCATTTGCTGATGGATAAAAGCTATTTAAGAAGGTTGTACTATCTGATATGGATGCTGGATTACCTGCGTTATCTTCTGTAAGGAAGTAATATCCGTAATCAGAATAGGGATTGCGAGTGCGTCGAGTGGCTGAATTGCTATCCCAACTAACAGAACCTTTAGCATAGAATAGTCTCTTACCATGGCTTGTATAGGTTGGAACCTCTTTCAAATCATCATGCGATATGATATAATTAGCTGTCAGTTCTTCATCTTGGAGATGCCCACCATAGCCATAGATTTTCACCTTATCTAAATTGGTGAAGCCAGCTCGTCGAATCAAGTCATTACTTAATTGATACACACCATCAGCTGGGACACGTATCTTTGCCCATTTGCCAGTAGATAAGACGGAATGTTTAGCATAACGATTGGATACCTCTGAAGTCGTAAGCCCACCAGCTCTAGTACTCATCATAGATCTCATACCTCTCTTAGCATTCAACGACTTCGGACGTGATGTGAGTGCTATCATAAAGCTAACAAGGAACTGTTTCTTGCCATCACGTTCTACGATAGGTGTTAAAGAGAACTCTAACACACCCTTTTTACGCTCGACCGTCATCTGTTGGTGTATCTCTGGCAATGTTGGAGGTACTTGCTTTGTGAGAGAATTATAATGTTGTATGTCCTCAGGGCTCATGTTTATGAACTCTGGATAGCGTATCTCTAGCTCATAGATAGAGTCCGTATAATTCTCTCCAACGGGAATAGCGTAATGGAAATGAGGTAAGAGTGAGTCAATCGTAACATCTTCAACTGTTAGATTGAAGAATCGTTTCTGTTGTGCACTCATCGTTATACAGCTCAACAGAAGTATGAGGGAAAGAATAGTTATTCGTTTCGTCATTGACTTAATAATTCTTTTTGATGATTGTAGGGGACTTATTATAAGTTACTCAATCCTTATGCTTTGTTTTGATAAATAGCTTTTATACCTTTTACTTACAATGAAGATCCAGTACCTTACGTTCTTCTATATATCCTTCAAGGCGGTCGTTGATATGTACAGGGAATCCACTAGTAGGACAACCAGTATAAATAAGGTCTCCAGTCTTTAGTGTGAAAAACCGACTAATATAGCTTATGATTTTATCCACCTTATAGATCATATCGCTCGTACATCCTTCTTGCTTTGTTTCCCCATTGACATCAAGGTGAAAGCGAAGACGTTGAATATCCAAGAACTTATCTTTTGAAACCCATTCGCCTAGTGCAGCAGCTCCATCGAAACTCTTACTCATATCCCAAGGAAGTCCCTGCTGGCTCAGTTTCCTTAGTAAGTCACGTGCCGTAAAGTCGATACCCACTGTTACAGCATCATAATATCGAGAGGCAAAACGCTCGGATATAGACTTACCCAAACGGCAAACTCTTACAACGATTTCAGCTTCATATTCTATAGTTCCTAACTCATCTGGAATGAAGAAAGGCTTCCTATCTTTCAATAGAGAAGAGTCTGCTTTAGTAAAGATAACAGGATCATCTTGTTTCAATAACGGCTCATTTAGTGCTTTATTGTATCCGACATAATTCATGCCGACTGCAAATATTTTCATATCTTATCTTGCTTATCTCATCCACAACCATTAATCCCATCAATATGGACAGTCATGATTCTGATGAGCTAATAATCTAAAAAAGAGTTGCAGGAGCCTGATGGCTTTCCTACAACTCCTTGCTTATTTTGCTTTAACGATATACGTTGATTAGTCTGCAGAGAGTGTGAAACGCTTGTAAGCAACGATCTTCAAATCCTTACCTTGAGCCTTAAGCCACTCGCCAACGCTCTGCTTATCACCATCACCAAATTGGAACTCTTGATCAACCAAACAGTTCTCTTTGAAGAACTTGTTCAAACGACCCTTAGCAATGTTTTGAATCATTCCCTCGTTGAGGTTAGCGGCTTTCTCTGCACCAACAGTCTTACGAATCTCAATCGCCTTGTCAGCTTCCTCACGGGTCAACCAACCCTTGTTGATGTTTGACTCGATGTGATCATCACTATCAACCAAGTTTGCGTTGATACCAGCTTTCTTAATAGCTGCTACAACAGCCTTTTCAACCTGCTCTTCCTTTGTCTTCTCAACAGCCACCTTGAACTCTTCATCCTTTACAGATTGTGGTACAGAAGCTTCATCCAAAGCAACTGGTTTCATTGCTGCTACCTGCATCGCAATCTTGTGACCAGCGTCCTCGTTATTCTCATTGAGCTGAACCATAGTCGCAAGGGTATGCTTGTTCATGTGATCATAAACAGATACATTCTCACCCTCTAGGAAGTTATAACCATCAAGCTCCATCTTCTCGCCAGTTACACCAGAGCGCTGTTGAACAGCAGTAGCTACATCTTCTCCGTTAGCAAGCTTTAATGCCTTAACCTCATCGAGGCTCTGGCACTTGTTTGCCACAGCAGCATCCAAAATCTCTTGAACCAATGCAATGAAGTCCTTACCATTAGCCACGAAGTCGGTCTCGCACTTAACAGCAATCATAGCAGAAAAGCCATCAACCTGCTTTACAAGCACACAACCATTAGATGTCTCACGATCAGAACGCTTAGCCGCAATTGCTAAACCACGCTCACGAAGCAATTCTTTTGCTTTGTCGAAGTCGCCTTCAGCCTCTGTGAGAGCCTTCTTTACATCTGCTAAACCTGCGCCAGTCATAGCGCGGAGCTTCTTGATATCTTCAATAGATACAGCCATTTTTGTTTTTCCTTTCTAATATTATTAAATAATGTGGGCGTTGATGAGAGATGATGAACCTATATCTCAAAAGATACAAGAGTTCATTAGCACTCACCAGCGCCCACTATGTTTCATTTTTTACTCAGCAATTGGTGCTTCGTTCTTAGCTTTTGGAGCTTCTTCTGTTTTACGAGCAGAACGCTTTGGCTTAGCCTCTGGTGCTACTTCAGACTGCTCTGCATTAGCCTTCTCATCGGCCTTTTCAGCCTTACGCTCTGTAAGACCTTCAGCAATAGCCTCACAGCAAGCACCAAGGATTGCTGCTACTGAATCCTTTGCATCATCGTTTGCTGGAATAACATAATCGATGTTCTTAGGATCAGAGTTAGTATCAACAATACCGAATACAGGAATGCCCAAGCGATTAGCCTCCTTAACGGCAATGTGCTCTTTCATTACATCTACAACGAAGAGTGCAGATGGCAAGCGAGTCAAGTCAGCGATAGAACCAAGGTTCTTCTCGAGCTTTGCACGCTGGCGAGAGATTTGGAGCAATTCACGCTTAGAGAGGTTAGAGAATGTTCCGTCGTTCATCAACTTGTCGATGTTCGTCATTTTCTTAACTGCCTTACGGATTGTAGGGAAGTTGGTCAGCATACCACCGGCCCAACGTTCATTAACGTATGGCATATTAACAGATGCAGCTTTCTCAGCTACAACTTCCTTAGCTTGTTTTTTAGTAGCGACAAACAAAATCTTCTTTCCACTCTTAGCAATGCCCTTGAGTGCTTCTGCGGCTTCATCAACTTTAGCCACTGTCTTGTGAAGATCGATGATGTGGATACCATTGCGCTCCATGAAGATATAAGGCGCCATTGCTGGATTCCACTTACGACGGAGGTGGCCAAAGTGGCATCCTGCCTCCAATAACTGGTCAAAATTTGTTCTTGACATGTTGTTTTGTTTTTACTTGTTTACTTTCTTTTTAATTCTTTCTTGACGAATAAGCTTCGTCAGGCTTGTTAGAATCAATCAATGAGTAGTCCCCCGATAAAGGAATCTCATTAATTTAGATACTAAACTCTTTTTCTTTGATCTTCGACCTTTTATGTCTTTAATACGAACATACTAAATGTACATATAAATTCTCAAGATTATAAAGACCAAAGAAAAATATTAACGCTTACTGAACTGGAAGTGAGCACGAGCCTTTGGCTGACCTGGCTTCTTACGCTCAACAGAGCGACTATCACGAGTCAAGAAACCTTGAGCTTTCAATGCCTTCTTATCTTCTGCGTTAACCTTTACCAATGCACGCGCAATAGCAAGACGCAATGCCTGGCTCTGACCTGTAAAGCCACCACCATCGAGGTTAGCCTTAATGTCATACTGACCCTCTACACCGAGCAACTGCAGTGGTTGTTTAACCACGTATTGCAGGATAGCTGATGGGAAGAATTCAGTTAAATCTTTCTTGTTAATTGTGATCTTACCGGTGCCCTCTGAGAGGTAAACACGAGCGACTGCGCTCTTACGGCGACCAATTGCATTAATTACTTCCATCTTTCTCCTTATTATTTATACTGGTTAATATCAATTGCCTTTGGCTTCTGTGCCTCGAGACCGTTGAGCTCTGTACCGTCGATAACATAAAGGTTATCCAGCAAATGACGACCTAGAGGACCCTTTGGTAACATACCCTTTACGGCGTGACGAATCATCTTGTCAATACCATTCTTGCGAGCACGAAGCTGTGCTGGAGTATTGAAACGCTGACCACCTGGGTAACCAGTATAACGTGTGTAAACCTTATCTGTCTCCTTCTTGCCAGAGAATACAACCTTAGCTGCATTGATAATGATTACATTGTCACCACAATCTACGTGTGGAGTGAAAGTTGGCTTGTACTTTCCGCGAAGTAACTTAGCTACTTTAGAGCAAAGGCGACCTACAATCTGATCGCTCGCGTCAATAACGACCCACTCTTTCTTAGCTGTTTCCTTATTAACGGAAATAGTCTTGTAACTTAAAGTGTCCATTTTAAAAAATTAATAATTTTACTACTAAAAAACGTTTTCTATTTCACGAACATGCTTTGCCTAACCATGTCGCCCGGCCAAAGACAACACTATTAACATGATTCGTATGGGGCTCTAAGAGTACCCCTATAATAATCGGACTGCAAAGGTAATTGTTTTCTACCTTATATATATGATTTCCTATAACCATTCTGTGTTATTTACGATTATTTAACCAATCATCCTCTTCTTGTCCTCCCCAATCATAAGAAATCGTGCTTTTTTTATCATCATAATAATAAAAATACTCTTGTTATAATGCTTTCTCATCTTCAAAAATGTTTATTTTAAGACCACTAAAATTATTATAATGAAAAGCAGGGCAAAGTGAGGTTTTAGTGCTATAAGGATAAGGTTTTTAGTGCAAGGAATGGTTTTTAGCACAAAAAAGAACTGGTTTGAGTGCTAAATAATATAAGGTTTTGAGAGGGAGGATTATAGTTTTGGAATCGAATATATTTGTTTTTCAAAGGATGGGAATCCGAGATCTCTATTAGGAGGATATTGCAAAATCGCATAAAGAGAGGGGCATGTTTTGTTATTGCTTTTATAATGTGAATGTTTTTGGTAAGTGTTTTTTACACAGTTTTGCACTCTAACAGAAGGGGTTAATGTGAGGTTATAAAGCCCTCGCCAGGGGTAATTATCCCCTCTCTTCGAGGCTATAATCTTCAAAAAAGCCCGATTTCATCGAGGTAGATGAGTAGACAAAGCCTCCCCAAGCCCCTCCGAAAAGAGGGGATGTGTGCCCACAACGTGTCTACTCAAAAATCAAAGTTCAAAACTATGATTACTTTTCGATTACTGGAGTAATAACTATAGTAATAAACACGTTAGCTTGCATGCTAATTACCCGTTATTATTGTACGCCTCTTGCGTGAAAGGGCTCCCCTCCTTTCGGAGGGGTCGGGGGAGGCTTTTTCATGTTACACGTTACGCATTACACGTTACATTTTATACCTCACACGTTAATAAGGGGATAAAAATTGTAGAATTTAAGGGCAAAAAAAGGCATAATAAGACGAATAGTAGTAAAATGTAGATTTTTAAGGTAAATAAATTATAAATTAAAATATAAATAAAATTATTATTATATATAATATATATATTATATATAATAATAAACTTTCTCTCCCCCTGCCCCTGCATATTACCATCATCAAAAATGTAACGTGTAACGTGTAACGGTGTAACATGGGAAGCCTCCCCAAGCCCCTCCGAAAGGAGGGGATGTCCTATTTGCTGAAGATTTGTAATAATATCTTTTGTTTCCTCCTCTGAGCGAATTGAACTCCCCTCCTTTCGGAGGGGTCGGGGGAGGCTTTTTTTCACTCGTAAATGCGAAAACTGTGTTTGTGTATTATGCTGATTATTAGTTAGTTATCAGTGTTTGCGTCATTTTGTTGAGCACTAACACCTCCTCGTTACCCTCATTTTCTTGCTTCCTTCTTCGATTCTTCGTATCTTTGCATTGATGATTAAAAACCATTGACCTGTAACTTGTTAAACGAAAAATCCAGCGTTATGATTACTAAGATAATCCAAAAAATAAAATTCCAAAATCAATATAATGATTCCCTCGAGTTAGCGAATTTGCTAGTCGACGAATTGTTCGTAAAGGTGCTCTGTGCTTTCTCTTGCCTCTTGCGATACTCCGTGTATGAAGGCGAACTTTTTAACGCTGGATTAAAGAAATCTGCATTGAAGTGCTGGAATCCGTTTCGACGGAAGGTGCTGAACGAACAGATTTGTCTCGAACCATTTAAACCCTTTTTAATAAAGTTCTATTCATTTTTTTTAAAATCTGCGCCATGAAGTCAAAAAAGTAAAAAAGCCGAATCTTTCTAGAACTTTTCCTTACTTTTGCAGGCGTTCGGAGATTCTGTATGGCATTGCTAGATAGCGTTCTCTGAATAACAAAACAAACACCTATAAACATTTATTCAATGAAAACAAAAGCTATTTTATTGGGACTTACATTGGCTCTTATCCCTGGTCTGAATAGAGCTGAAAACGGCATTAAGATGGTTGTTGGTACTTATACTGACGCAGGAAGTAAGGGTTTATATTCCTTCTCTTTTGATGATTCTAATGGCTCTGCAAAGGAACTCAGCTCGTTAAAAGTCGATAATCCTTCTTATTTCACCTTTAGCAAGAATGGGCGTTTTATTTATGCTGTAAGCGAGAAAAACAATGCCACAGCAGCACTTAATGCCATCAGCTTTGACCCTGTGAAGGGCGACTTAGGATTGATGAACTCTCAACTGACGCATGGCGCAGATCCATGTTATGTTGATACTGACGGAAAGATTGCGCTCACGGCAAATTATTCGAGTGGTACAATTTCTGTATTCCCTATCTTAAAAAACGGCACGTTGGATAAGTCACTTCTTATGGTAAGTAGTAAAAAAGGCGGACCTAACAAGACGCGTCAGAATACGCCTCATGCCCATTGTGCTATCTTTGCCCCTGATGGTTATATTCTTTCAACAGACTTTAGTGGGGATCGGATACTTAGCTTCTATTATGATAAGGATAAGAAAAAACTTGAAGATCACGGCATAGCCGCTCATCTGAAAGCTGGTTCTGGACCTCGTCATATCACCTTCTCTCCCAATGGTAAATATGCTTATCTTATGAGTGAATTGTCAGGGAAAGTGACGGTGTTCACTTATGAAGAAGGAAAGTTGAAGGAAATCCAAACGCTAGTGGCTGATGATGCACGTGCGCAAGGAGGTGCAGATATTCATGTCAGCCCAGATGGTAAATTTGTTTATGCTAGTACACGCCTAAAAGGGGATGGAATCACGATCTTCCGTGTGAATGGCAATGGAACGCTAACGCGAGTAGGCAAACAATCAACGGGCAAACATCCCCGTAATTTTGCCATCACGCCCAATGGTAAATTCCTCCTTGTGGCTTGTCGTGATGCTAACAAAATTCAAGTTTTTTCACGAGACAAGAATACTGGTATGCTCAAGAATACGAACCAGGATATCCATCTGAGTCATCCTGTTTGTGTAAGATTCTATAATTAAAATTTTACTAACTATTGTCAATACTTCATACAATCCTTTCCCTCTCTTCTCAACCTTCAATCTAACTTTAAATGCTCAAGAACCTCACAATTCTCAGTAATATAACCTCGTGTCAAAGTATAGACAAATATTTACATTTTAAGTCTTATTTACTTATAACGAATCAAGAGGAATGATATTCATTATAGTTAAAATATTAAAATTGTTCTCGTTAACACATTGTTATTGTGCGATTTATAGTTAACTTTGCATCCGTTTTGGAAGACTATTTTTCAAGAGTGTAAAACCACTATTGTTTTATTCACGACAATTAACTTCGATAATTTTAGATTGTATAACAAATTATAAACCATAATTTTGGAGTTCAACGTCCTCAGTAATATTAAGGTGAGGAAACTCCGTTTAGTGATTATTTTGATATGAAGAAGAAAGATTATGTAAAGCCTAACGCACAGGTGTTAAGCCTTTACACTGACGAGTTTATGGAGGGTGGATTCCATGCACAAAGTGGTATACATGGTAGTATTGATTCTGGTGAAGATGCAGATGACCCAGAAGAGTCTAACCCAACAGCTTTCTAAAATTTAAAAGACTATTAACGTAATGGGATCAAAGAAATCCCAAGACATAATTAAGTTTAAAAGACAGATGAAGAAATTACTTTATTCGTGCATCGCTTTCTGTACATTGATATTTGCGAGTTGTGCAGACAAGGATGTATCAGAGACAAATGCGACTAATAATGATGGACCTGGTGTAAAGGTTTCTATGGCGATGGAAGGTGAAATGCAGAGTGATGCAGTAGTACACCCCACTAGTCGTGCTATTGGTTATGAAGTAAAGGACAACGGAGGTTTCCCAACCGCTAAAGGTCTTTACAATGGTGTTGGAGCAAGTGCGCACGAGCTTACCACAGGCACGAAGGTTCCTGTTATACTTATATTCAAAAGTGACAACGCAAGCCAGCCTGTAACAAAGGTGAAGACAATGTGGACTTACACACAGGGTGGTAAGTTGACTTTGAAATCAAGCGAGACTTTCGAGATGAAAAGTGGTACTAACCTTAGCCAAGGCACATGGTATGTATGTGGTATCTTAGGTGGAGAGTTGGACAACACAAATAGTAATGTTAAGTTCGATGGCTTCGTTGGAGATTATACACCTACAACAAGTGGAAGCAAGACAACCTTTGGCGCAGAAATCCCTTACGTCTTCGGTTGGCGTAAGTTGGAAACTAACCAAGCAAAGAAAACAATTAAGGCAAATGTTCCTGTTCGTTTCAAGCAATTTGGTTCTATCGTACGCTTGAAGGTGACTAACAATACTGGTTTCGGCTTTAAGTATGATGGTGTCCGTATCATCACAAGTAACATTCTCGTTGGTCAGTTCGACCTAAGCTCATTTGATAATGTAGCAACTTCAGACCTTGCTGATACACAAGATGGCGTCCTCAATGATGCGACATCAAATGATTATAAGAAGGTATTCAAGGCATTTAATTTCACTCAGCGTGCTATTACTGATGCTAAGATAACAAGCTTGGCTTCAACAAATAAATTCAGCATACACAATGACCTTAGCTATTACGATTATAAGTTCAATGACTTCGTATCGCTTGCAAATGGTGGTTCTGACAAAGGTTATGTATACGTTTGGATGGCTCCTAAACAACAGACAATAAATATATACAGCTCTCAAGAGGGAGTTGGTAATCCTGTTGAGACAAAACAAATCTCTAAGACACAGTTCATGTTGATGGCAATACCAACAGAGACAAGTGCAGGAAACAAGGTTGTACCAACATCTATCAATATGATACCTGCTTATGGTACACGTGCTGATTATGTGTCTGGTAGAAACTATCCAGCTAAGGGAAGTGTTGTATATAACTTCCCTCCATTGAGCTATATTGCTAAACACGATAACTTCGGTACTGATGCTGAACTTTCAAGTGATGCTAATCAGGACGTCGCACATACACAACGTTATTCATATAGTGAGATAGAGACTAACGTTAATAACCCTTCAAAGGTTCCTGCTGGTTATATGTTTGCACACCACGAATATTGGCGTAGTATTCTTCCACAATTCTATGGATTCTCTGGATTCCGTAATAATGGAAATACATATAACTGCTCTATGGGCATCGTATCACCAGCAAGATTACCAGGTTGGAATGGAACGAAACTTGTATTCCAATCTTACTCTAAGGGTGTAAGAGATAGCCAAGGAAATCTAATAGCTTATATGATTGGTTTGTCAAAACAACCAAGCTATATAAGCAATACAGGTGAAGGACAAGCTTACCAAGGTTATGCCAAGAATCCTCTAACAAGAGCAAGTTCTGGTGTTTTCGAATCAGCACCATGGATTGACAAGAATGACTATCGTTATGTTATGCGCTGGGAAGACAAGAATGGCAATGCAATCCTTAAACAGCGTTATCTTGGTCCACGCTTTGTTCTTGATATGGATGATATTGCTAACGAAGACTTCTGGGCTAAACCAATTACTGGTACATATCCAAATGATGTAGAACGTATCGTTCCTTACGCAGGTATATATGATGTTGCATCAACTAAAGACCCTTCAAAACCTGCCAGTTCAAATGAAGGACAAACATGGTGGTACTTTAATGCTAACACTATTGGTAAGTGTGCACAATATTGGACACCAGATGATGCACCAGCTGGTGGACGTTATGCAACTCAAGCTCCTGGTGGTGGTGCAATGCAAGATAATGCCCACAAAGCACCAAAGTTGTCTGTAACATTTAGATATTCAGTTGTTGCCGACGATATAAGTGGATTCTTCAACTGTTATCTTTACACACGTACGCCATTAGATCAAGATCATAAGAAGTCTTATGTTAACGACTCACGATTTGTTGAAGGTCTCATCATGAAGGCTCCTATCCGTTTGTGGAAGACAATTCCATACGCTGACTAATACAGAAACATTATATGATAAAGGTATCGGCAATGTCCTTCAAAGGATGTTGTCGATATTTTTTTTGTGTGTAAGACTATTTATTTGAAGTACTGGTTTCTATGAAAGACGAATAAATGAATAACATTTGCGTATATAGAAGAAAGGGTGTCTCTTTGTAAATTTTTGTACCTCTATAATATAATGTTTAAGATCTGAATTTATATGAGACAATACATTTGGATGATTCTTCTTGCCCTTCTTCTCACTAATTGCACAGATAATAATGGGAAGAAATATGTTATTGGTGTTTCACAATGTTCGGGAGATATATGGCGTAATAAGTTGAATAACGAACTAGTGATGAGCACTTATCAACATGATAATGTGAGTTTGAAGTTTGCATCAGCCAATGATAACGATCGCTTACAAACTAAGCAAATTAATCAATTCATCAATGAAGGCGTTGATCTTCTTATAGTCTCTCCTAACCAAGTACATACAATCTCTGCCGTTATTGATAAAGCATACGACAAAGGTATACCTGTTATTCTTTTCGATCGGAAGACAGATTCTAAGAAATATACAGCCTTTATAGGGGCGGATAACTATGAGGCTGGACACGAAATAGGCCATTTCATCGCTCAACAACTTGAGGGGAAAGGCAATATAGTAGAGATTTGTGGATTGAAGGCATCATCGCCCGCCATAGAACGTGATCGTGGTTTCATGGATGCACTAAAGGATTATTCAGGGGTAAAAGTGATTGCTCGTAAGCATGGAGATTGGGTAAAAGAGAGTGGTGTAATGGCTATGGACAGTATACTCACACAAGCACAAGAGCCTATCCAATATGTCTTCGCACAAAATGATCGTATGGGCTTGGGAGCTTTGCAAGCCATTAGGAAACATGGGGCAAAGGGGATAAAGATAGTCGGAATAGATGCTCTTCCTGTTCCAGGAGGTGGTATGGAGAATGTGCGGGATGGTAATTTAGAAGCTTCTTATATCTATCCTACTCGTGGTGATGCCGTTATGCAATTGGCATTGAATATCCTTGAGAAGAAGCCTTATAAGCGTGATAACTATCTAAAAGGTGCATTAGTGACAAAGGCAAATGCTAATGTTCTTCTTATGCAAAATGAAGAGATGATTAAGCAAACTGCTCGTCTCAATGCACTTCATGGGAAAGTGGATACTTATTTAGTGCAATATAATCATCAAAAGATGTATATTGTGCTTTTTAGCATAATCCTTCTCTTGCTGATAGGTATTATGGTTTATATCTATCGAACCATCCTTATGAAGCGAAGAATAGAGGAAGAAGCCAACAAAGCAAAACTTCAGTTTTTTACAAATATAAGTCATGAATTGCGTACACCACTTACGTTGATAGCTGACCCTGTGAACTATATTATTCATGATGATAACCTTAATTTACAACAACGAAATATGCTTCAGATAGTACAACGTAATGTGCTTGTCTTGACACAATTGGTTAATGAAATTCTAGACTTCCGTAAAGTTCAAAATGGAAAGATGGAGCTTCGCCTCTCTGACTTTAATCTTACAGAGAATATGAAGCAATGGATTAAACTATTCAATACATCTGCACAGAAAAAGCATATTATCATCAGTATGGATGCCTCTGAAAAAATAATGCTCAGAGCAGACCATGATAAGATAGAGCGTATCTGTTATAACCTTCTTAGTAATGCTTTGAAATATACATCGGAGGGTGGGAATATTCTTTTCAAAGCCATCGAAAAAGATGGACACGTCACCATTAGTGTGACAGACAATGGTTGTGGTATAGCCTCTGACGAACTAGCTTATATCTTTAACCGATTTTATCAAGCCAAAAATTCAGGTCGTGGGACGGGTATTGGGTTGGCTATTGTGAAAGCTTTCACAGAGTTACATCACGGAGAGGTGAGTGTCAAAAGTGAGATAGGAAAAGGTAGTACATTTACTATCAATATTCCTCGTTGGCAAGAGGGAAAAGTGACAGAACAATCAACCGATTCTATTGAACAGGTGGTTGACTACACCGAAACGCAAGAGATTCCTAATCAGGCACGACATATTGATGACCTTATTCAGCTTTATCAGACTGATAAACCAGAGGTGTTGATCATTGATGATAATAATGACATTCGTACTTACCTAAGAACTGTGTTGTCTGAGAGTTATAATGTGAGCGAAGCAAGTGATGGAAAGAGTGGGTTAGAATTGGCAAGAAGGATTGTTCCAGACATAATTCTGTCGGATATTATGATGCCCATAATGGATGGTTTGGAGTTTTGTCAAGAACTCAAGACAGACAAGGCCATCAGTCATATTCCTGTCATTTTACTTACAGCACGTAATCTAGACGAACAACGTGCAGAAGGTTATGAACATGGGGCAGATGCCTATATAGCCAAACCTTTCTCTTTACGACTGCTTCTTTCACGCATTGAGAATCTTATAGAAAGTAGGAAGAAGCTAAGTCAAGTACTATCAAAAGGCGTTGAGGACGATCAAATCGGTAATTTATCGAATGAAACGGACAGGTCTTTCCTCAAACAATTACGAAAGATTATACAAGAGAATCTTGCAAATAGTGATTTAAGTGTAGAGCAGATTGGCGATGAAATCGGACTTTCTCGTGTACAGCTTTATCGGAAAGTAAAGGCTCTTACTGGTAATTCTCCTGTAGAAATCGTACGTAAAGCCCGTCTCACTCGTGCTCGCCATCTCCTTCAAACGACTGAACGTACGGTGTCAGAGATAGCATATTCTGTAGGATTCTCCACTCCTAGCTATTTTTCTAAATGTTATAAGGAGGAGTTTGGAGAGAATCCGAAGAAATGAGGAGGAAATACTTACTTTTTTCTTGGATTTAAATAAAAGGATTTTCGTTAAGAACGTACATTTTTATCAATTATCAACTCTAGGTAACATTTGTTATATAGAGAGAACGATAATTGCACATGTTTTTTATCTTCAAATAGTAGTTTTGCGTCAGAATTCATAAATCCAAAATTACTAACATCAATCATTTTCTTAATGGAAAGAATAAGGAAAATCGTTTTGAGTGCAGTACTTCTTATGTTCTGTTCTATCATTTATGCACAGAACAAGATTACTGCAAGTGGTACCATAGTCGATGAGACTGGCGCACCTGTCATTGGTGCCACTATCATGGAAAAAGGTACAGCCAATGGAACTGTAACAGACATTGACGGTAACTTTAGTTTAAAAGCCAACGAGGGGTCTCCACTCACTATCTCTTACATTGGTTATTCAACTATTGAAGCAAAAGCCTCATCAAAGATGAATATTAAGCTGAAGCAAGAGGCCAATGAATTGAATGAAGTAATTGTTACAGGTTATACTACTCAACGTAAAGCCGATCTTACTGGTGCTGTTGCTGTTATGGACATGAAGGGTGCAATGAGTAAGTCTGAACCGAACATGCTTAGTTCTATGCAAGGTAAATTAGCTGGTGTGAACATTGTCACAGATGCAGCACCTGGTGGAGGTAGTTCCTCAATCCATGTTCGTGGTATGAGTACTATCAACGCATCAAATCCTCTTTACATCATTGATGGTGTGGCAACTAGTGAAAACCTAAACTCTTTAAACCCTGCAGATATCGAGAGCATTCAGGTATTAAAAGATGCTTCTTCAGCCTCTATCTATGGTAGTCGTGCCGCAAATGGCGTTATTATCATTACTACAAAGAAAGGTAAGGGTAATCGTTTAATGGTAAACGTTGATTATAGTGCATCACTTCAGACTATCGCAAAGACTTATAAAATGATGAATGCTGAGCAGTGGGGGCAAGCTTACTGGACGGCTAATAAGAACGCAGGTCTTCATCCATCTCATCCTTTCTATGGTGCTGGTAATGAGCCTAAACTCGTTGAGTATCTTGATGCTGAGCATAAGATAAAGGCTTCTAATACTAATTGGCAAGATGAAGTTTATTCACCTGCTTGGACTCATAACCTTAGTGCAAGCGTTCAGAATTCATCGGAGAAAGGCTCAATGCTCTTCAGTGCAAACTATATTAAACAGAATGGTTTGATAGACAAAACTTTCTATCGTCGCTATAGTGTTCGCCTCAACTCAGACTATAATATATCTAAATATGTGAAGTTAGGAGAGAACCTTATGGTTAGCCAATGGTCAAATCTTGGAGTTGCAACGAATGCTGACCGTGGTATTCCTTATACCGCAATGCGTCAACACCCTGCTATCCCCGTTTACGATGCAGATGGTAGATTCGCTTCTCCAATGAAGTTGGCTAATTCTGATATTGCCAACCCATTACAGGAGATTTACAATGCTCGTGATAATGAGAATGATAGCTGGCGTATCTTTGGTAATGGTTATTTGGAGATATATCCAATCAAGGGTCTATCTTTAAAGACGAACTTAGGATACGAACACATACAATACAAAAATCAGACTTTAGGTCGTAGAATTTTAGCAAGTGACAATAATAGTGTAGATCGTGGTTATGGCGAAGGTAATACTTTCACATGGACGAACACAGCAAACTATTTACTCGATATTAACGATCGTCATCATTTCAACTTCCTTCTAGGTACTGAGTTCATCAAATACTCATTTGATGGTTTTAGTGCTTTCCGTAATGGATATGCCTTTGAGGATGCCGACTATATGGTGCTAGATGCTGGTGAGGGAACACAAACTAATGGTGGAAACAAGAGTGAATGGGCGTTATTCTCTCTTTTTGGAAAGGTTGATTACAACTTCATGGATCGTTATCTTTTCAGTGCAACATTACGTCGTGACCAAACATCACGCCTCTTTAAGAACAACAACTCTGGTGTCTTTCCTGCGTTCTCTGCAGCTTGGCGTGTTTCTGAAGAGAAGTTCTTTCACAAAAACGACTTTTTAAACGATCTTAAATTACGTATCGCATGGGGACAGAATGGTAACTCTGCCATTGATTCTCCTTATGCTTATTACACCACATACGCTTACAATCTTGGTAATGGTAGTTATGACCTTAATGGCACGGGTAAAGATGTAGTTGGTGGTATGACCGTTAAGCGTATGGGTAACAAAGATCTTAAATGGGAGACTACCACACAGACCAACCTTGGTTTTGATGCTCTTCTTTTTAAGAACACCCTCTCACTATCATTCGATTACTATTGGAAGAAAACCTGCGATATGATTACCATCCCTCCAACGTTGGCTGTTGCTGGTGAGAATGCACAGTACTACATGAACACTGGAGACATGGATAATCATGGTTGGGAATTGAACCTCGCTTACCATTCAGCACAGCATGGTGACTGGCAATGGAATGGTTCTTTGAATATATCTCATTACAAGAATAAGGTAACTAGACTTAACGATAAAGTGGAATCTATGGGTGGTGACTATCGTATCATAGAGGGTCAACCAATGGGAGTTTACTATGGTTATGTTTGTGATGGTATTTTCAAAACAGCAGAAGAAGTCGCTAACCATGCTGTATACGCTGATGGTATAAAACAAGTTGGACATCTTAAGTTCCGAAACCTAGATGGAAACGATGTTATCAATGAGGCTGATCGTACTATCATAGGTGACCCTAACCCAGACTTATCTCTTGGTTTGAACCTCAATGCAAACTATAAGAACTGGTCACTAGATATGTTCTTCTCTGGCGACTTTGGATTTGATATCTATAACACAACTAAGCGTCAGTTAGAGTTTATGAGCTATGGTGGTGTTAGCACAAATCGTAGTACAGATGTCCTCAATGCATGGAGTGTAAGCAATCCTAATGCTTCTATTCCTGCAATCTCTGTCGCAGATAACAGTAATGATGTACGTATGAGCAATTACTTCCTAGAGGATGGCTCTTACTTGAAACTGAAGTATATAAAGCTTTCATATAACTTTGGAAGCAATGTGTTAAAAGCACTTCACGTATCAAACTTAAGCATATATGGTCAGGTAGAGAACATCTTTACTATCACAGGGTATAAGGGTCTCGATCCAGAAGTACCACTCGGGGCTTATGGATCACGTATTGACAATGGTCCATATCCACGTTCAAGAACCTTCACATTAGGCGTAAACTTGACATTCTAAAGTAACTAAATAGATTAAAAGAAATGAAAGTTATATATAATAAAATAGCCTTGGGCGTAGCTATGCTAGCTCTATCTCTCACAGTTGTATCTTGTAATGATGCATTGGATTTAGCACCAAAAGGCGAGATTACGAAAGAACAACTCAATGATAATAGTGTTGAGTCTCTTTTATCTGCGGCATACGCTGGACTTGAATGTCACTTCTTTGGTAACAATGAGAGCTTTGCTGGTCCTATTACAAACTGGGTCTTTGATGTTCGTTCTGATGATGCTTACAAAGGAGGTGGTGGTATCTCTATGGAGGGGAATATTCATCAGTTAGAAGTAAGTAATATATCATCTGACAACCCAACCTGCCTTTTCAAATGGGAGAATAACTACTATGCAATTTCTCGTGTACACAAAGCTATGAATGCTATCAAGGATTCAAAGCTATCTGATGCAGAGAAGAGTGAGCTGTTGGGTGAGTTGAAGACACTTCGTGCCTACTTCTATTTTGATCTTAATCGAGTATTCAAGAACATCGCTTACTTCGATGAGACAGAAGATCCGAATGGTAAGACAAATACAGAGTTTACCAAGGCTCAAATCTATGAGAAGATTGAGAATGATTTGAAAGACGCTGTCGCCGTACTACCAGAGAACTCTATTCAGGTGGGACGTGTTAACAAGTTTGTTGCTGCATCCATCCTCGCAAAGGTCTATGCGCAGACTGATGACTACACAAATACACTGACTTATGCGAACATGGTAATCAATAGTGGGAAGTATCAGTTGTATGATAACTTTAGCGATATGAGTAAGATAGCTTACAATAATAAGAAGGAGTCTATATTTGCTATTCAGTTCTCAACAGCAAATAACAACGCACATATCAATTGGAACAACCTATTGAACACAACTTATAGTGATGGTAATCTATTCGGGAATGGCGATGATTTCTTCCTTGCAAGCCAGAATCTTGTCAACGCCTTCCGCACAGATGCAAACGGATTACCTTATCTTGACGGAACATTCAATAATGTTAAACTAACAGACGATTATACAGACAACATAGATCCACGCCTCGACTTTACTGTAGGACGTATTGGTTTCCCATTCCGTGGACATATTTACAACGATAAATGGTGTCGTGCAAAGGATATCTACGGAGAGTATTCTGGTAAGAAAGGGCTCATCGATCCTTCTTCGCCTGATATGGTCAAAGGGTTTCCATGGGGTGCAAGTTCTTTGAACTTCATGCTTATTCGCTATGCAGATATTCTTCTTCTAAAAGCAGAAGCTGAAATAGAATTGAACCAAAACCTTGATGATGCACGTAATATAATCAATCAGATTCGTCAGAAAGCAGCTCGCTCTGTCGACGCAAGCTATAGTCCAGTAGACCTTGACCCTAACAAGGCTAGCTATTATGTCGGACTCTATCCAGCAACTGGTTGGACACAAGATTATGCTCGTAAGGCTGTACGTATGGAGCGTCGACTCGAATTAGCAATGGAAGGACAGCGTTGGTTCGACCTCATTCGTTGGAACATAGTCGTTCCTACTGTCAATACTTATATGCAAAGTGAGGCACAACTCCGTCCTTACTATACGGGTTGTAGTATAACAGAGAATGAGGTTTATCTTCCAGCACCAGTATCTGAAATAGATAATTCACACGGACTCTATAAGTAAAAGGTGGTAAAGGAACGAAAGTAGTCTCTTTCTTTCCTATAACCTCAATCGATACTTCATAATGATTAAAAGAAATCTAACTAAACATCGTAACAAAATGAAAAAGATATATTTAAGTCTTGTCACTGCACTCATCGTTGGTATGGGATTTAGCTCATGTTCTGATGTAGACATTCCTTCTGCAGTTACTTCTGAGAAGGTTAGTGATCTCAATGCTGATGTCGCAGGGCGTAACGTTACACTCAAATGGATAAATCCGACAGGAGCAATTGGTGTTAACTTGTATAAGACTGATGCACTTGGCGAGCATTTACTCATTGGCAAGGATAGTCTTTTCACAAGCTATCTTGACAAGCATGTAGCTATTAACCAGGATTTAATCTACACGGTTAAGGCACGCTATGTAGATGGTCGTGTATCTGATGGACAATCTGTCACAAAGAATGTAGCTTATACTGCAAATGCGAAGGTGGGCTATCTCATTCCTTATAATAGTGTGAATGATATCGAAGATGATGATGAGAAGGCTGCAGCTACATGGTTTCAAAAGACTTATCCGAATGGCGTTATCCTCACACCAGCTGACCTAGATAACCTATATCCTGATGAGTATAGTATGATTTGGATTCAGATTGACCGCATTGGATTAGCTAAGGGATGGAATAATCTACCTTCCGAGTTTATTAGCAACAAGGCTATTGCTGCATTGAAACAATATGTACAGGAAGGTGGTAACCTTCTCTTAACAAAGCAAGCGACACAACTCTCTGTTGCAATTGGTAGAATTAGTGAACGTTTTGCACCAGGTATATACAGTGCTGGTACCGGTGGAGTTGGTACAGATAATTGGACCATGCAGGCTGTTATCGGTGCAGGACAATCTGAACCCTACGATCATCGTTCGCATAAGGCATTTGAAGGTCTGACTATTAACCATGATTTCGCACATGAAACATTTGGCTTGGAAGGACCAGGTATGCGCGAAGATCACAACTGTATGTGGGATTTGAATGCCTATGGCTTACCACAGACTTCACCTAATGCGGGTAACGTCGTAAAGGCTTTTGAGGGTGAGACTAATTCAACCGTACTTGCAACATGGGGACACGTAGAGGATTATTGTTGTGCAGGCGTTATTGAGTTCAATCCAACGGCAAACTATGCTGGACGCATTATTGCTATTGGTCTCTCTGCATACGAATGGGAAGAGAACGGAACAACAAACATTTATCAAAATAATATAGAGCGGTTCACAAAGAACTGTATTGATTATTTGAAGTAATTGTTTGTCGACCTTTCTCGATGGTGTTCTACACGTTTGTATAATTTGTTCTACAAGCTTGTAGGGCACAAGAGGTCTTATTGAGCGTTGGTTTTAAACATACATAAAAGTCTTTTCTAACACTAGTTTTGTTGATTTGACACGGAACATATAAATATAATTACGCTATAACGGCATGAATAAATCGGTTATAATTGCTTTATTAGTCTCTATTGTGGGAGGAAACACAGCTATGGCACAATCGGCTGTACACCTTTCTTTAGATGGTACAGACAATAACATAGAATGGAAGGGAGTGCATGCATCAGAGTTTGTAACGGCTGCTATTGGTAAAGGACTACGTACTGATGGTTACTCAACATACGGAATTGCCACCACAGATATGTCGCACGTGGATAGAAAGAAGGTTAGTTTCTCTCTTTGGTGTGCGATGGAGACTTATCCGATGATGAATGCTCAGGAGGCTGAGGTCAATCCTACTTTTGCGACTATTGCTGGCGACTATGATGTAATAGAGAAGAAAGGATTTGCTTTTCAGGTGTCATCACAAGGCGACTGGCGTTTCGTCTGTTCAGCCAATGGATGGGAAACCATAGTAAAAGCGCAAGGTAAACTTCCTTGTTATTGCTGGAATCATCTCGTTGCAACGATAGATAGAGATAAGCGTAAGCTCACACTTTATAACAACGGTAAGCAGGTAGCACAGAGGAATATTAATAATGACTTTATGCCTGGTTCTGGTAAGGTCTATATCGGAAAGTCAAATGAAGAACAGAAGTTTGGACCATTCAATATCAATACATTTAATGGTATCATAGATGATATCGACATATACAATAAAGTGTTGACTGCCGACGAAATGGGTACAAAGGATGGACAAGTAATGTTCCCTGTATCTGTTAGTAGATTTGCTGATAGCCAACTCCGACCAACCTTCCATGGTATGCCTACTGCTAATTGGACGAATGAGACACATGGGTTGATTTACTATAATGGTAAGTATCACCTATTCTTTCAGAAGAATGCCAATGGACCTTATATGGCACGTTTGCATTGGGGACATCTGTCAAGTACGAACCTTGTAGATTGGAATGAGGAACAAATTGCAATTGCTCCCAGTGAAACTTATGATATAAAAGGGTGTTGGAGTGGTGCGCTAATGATGGTTAATGGTAAGCCTAATGTTATTTATACAGGTGTTGATAATGTTAAGGCACGTATGATTCAAGCTACACCAAATGATGACGAACTCATCAATTGGACAAAAAAGGGCGTTATCATCGATGGTAGACCGCAAGGTCTTAGTGACGACATCCGCGATCCTTATTACTTTGAAGCCAATGGAGAGAAGTATATCATTGTAGGAAGTTCGAAGAATGGCATCGGTGCTTGCACGCTACATCACTTTGTAAATGGAAGCTGGAGTAATGATGGTAAGATCTTCTTTCATGGTAATAATGCTACAACAGACGGCACTTTCTGGGAAATGCCAACGCTAACAAAGATGGGAAACAAGTGGCTCTTTACTATAACTCCACAAGGAACAGGTGCGGGGGTTCGTACACTTTACTGGGTCGGAAGTATCAATGCGGATGGGTCATTTAATCCTGATAACCAAACCCCACGTCAGTTAGAACTTGAAGGGACTAGTCATGATGGATATGGACTTTTATCCCCTAGTTTCATGCAAAAGGATGGGAAGACTATTCTCATGGGTATTGTTCCAGATAAATTGTCATCAGAAGATAACTATAAGATGGGGTGGGCACATACTTATAGCTTCCCTCGTGAGGTGACACTATCGACTGATGGCATTCTAAAACAGAAGCCTTATGATGTTGCACTGGCTAGTCTCCGATTCGGACAAAGAGTTACTAAGACCAATCTCCAACTAAACGGAACGGAATCATTAGCCCCTGTTGACGGACGAGCATTTATGGTGAATGGCACATTTTCTGCTAATAATGTTGCCTTTGGAGTACAGTTCCTTGATGGTGCAAAGGTTATTATCGATCCTAACGACAATAGTGTTAGCGTGAATGTAGCTGCTATATCTCGAATAACCAACGACAACGGGACATATAACGGAGTATATAAAGGCTATTTAGCAACCAATATTAAGAATACAGATGTGAAACTTTGTGCACTCTTCGACCATAGTATTCTTGACGTATTCATCAATGATAGTTATGCTTTCTCGGTACGACTCTTTCCTACAAGCACTACTGCTAACGACGTTAGTATCTTCTCGAATGGTACAACAATAGTAAAGAACCTTCAAGCAGTTACCATTATCAATGAAGAAACAACGGGTATAAACCTACCAACAAAGCAGGTTAAAAGACAAGACAATGCCGTCTTTAACTTACAAGGAGAGTATGTGGGGACAAGCATTGAGGGCTCTCAACTATCTCGTGGCATTTACATACAAAACGGAAAGAAACATATCATTAGATAGTTGTTATTATCGATAAAACTCCTATCTTTGTCCATTAGAAGTCAAAATAACTATACATAACCTGCAATGAAAAGAAAGTTAATGACATGGGCTATATGCCTTTTTACAAGTACTACGCTTATGCATGCACAATCATTTTTAAGTCAGAACCACGCCATTAAGCGTGTTATTACATCGGATAAGTACATTCTTCTACCAGTGGAAGAGGATGAGCATAATGCGCATATTCGTGTTATCAAGGATAACCAAGTTGTGAAAGAGTTTAATTGTAAGCTCGCCATCAATAAAACTGATTATAGTGTTCCACTCGATATCAGTGAGTATGGTGGTGATGTATTGCTCGATATCCAATTCACGGGAGATAAACGTAGTATTGGACTAATAAAGGACTTTGCTTGTTGGAAGGATATAAAATTGTCGAGCGTATTCGATACTAAGAATCGTGAGAAGTTCCGTCCTATCTATCATCACACTCCAGCTTATGGATGGATGAACGACCCTAATGGTATGTTTTATAAGGATGGTGTATGGCATCTGTACTATCAATACAATCCATATGGTTCTCAGTGGGAGAATATGACATGGGCACATAGCACGTCTACTGACCTCATGCACTGGGAAAATCAAGGTGAAGTTATACAACCTGATGCGCTTGGAACTATCTTTAGTGGTAATAGTGTTGTTGACAAGGAGAATACGGCTGGTTTTGGTAAAGATGTTGTGATAGCCTTTTATACATCTGCTGGTAATGCCCAAACACAAAGTATTGCGTATAGTACAGACAATGGAATGAGCTTTAAGAAGTATGCCAACAACCCAATAATCACCAGTGATGTGCCTGACTTCCGTGATCCAAAGGTCTTTTGGAATGATGATTTAAACCAATGGAATCTTATTCTTGCATCTGGACAACAAATGAATATCTATAGTTCTAAGAACTTGAAGGACTGGAAGTATGAGAGTTGTTTTGGTGAGGAATATGGTAATCATGGTGGTGTCTGGGAGTGTCCTGACCTGTTGAAGATAGGTGATAAATGGGTTCTTATTTGTAATATCAATCCAGGAGGACCCTTTGGAGGAAGTGCGACACAATACTTTGTTGGAACATTCGATGGTCATAAGTTCACTTGTGAATCAAAGCCAGAGGTGACAAAGTGGATGGATTATGGTAAAGATCATTATGCCACGGTATCGTTTAGTAATGCTCCTAATGGTCGAATTGTCGTTCTTCCATGGATGAGTAATTGGCAATATGCTAATCAAGTGCCCACTCAACAGTTTCGTTCAGCCAATGGCTTGCCTCGAGATGTGAGCCTTTATAATTATAATGGTGAAGAGTATGTTAGTGTTAAACCCTCTCCAGAGGTCTTAAATGCCTTCGAACAGAAAGCATCTGGACGTTTCCAAATGGCATCTTATCTTGAAGTAACCAATATCAAGAGCAATGCTTCTATTGTATTGAGCAATGATAAAGACGAATATGTGACAATGGTTTATGATGGAAAGAATGGTACATTTAGTATGGATCGCACACAGAGTGGACTTACAGAGTTCCATAATGACTTCAAATCAAAGACCATTGCGCCCACCAATGGAACTATCAAAGGTATGCAGATATTTGTTGATCGTTGTAGTATTGAAGCCTTTGATATAGACGGGAAGGTCGCAATGAGTAATCTTGTATTCCCTTCTAAGCCTTATGATAAGATTGTGGCTAAGGGATGTAAGGTGAAGGTTCATGCATTAAAGGATGAATAGTTAGAAGGGAGGAAAGGTTGAAGAATTCGTTTATTGACTTATAAATAATCATGTAAAAGAAGTGTTTGTTTGTATCAATGGACACGTTTTTCAATCTTTTTCCACCATAAAAAAGTAACTTTGCAAGTATTATCTAGAATAATTCAACTACACAAACTAAAAATTTAAACATTATGTCGAAAACCAATAAAATGGCTATGCTTCCAGTCATGCTATGCTTCTTTGCGATGGGCTTTGTGGACTTGGTTGGTATTGCCTCTAACTATGTAAAGGACGATTTACACCTAACTGATTCTACGGCTAACGTCTTTCCATCTCTAGTCTTCTTCTGGTTTCTCATCTTCTCAGTGCCAACTGGTATGTTGATGAACAAGATTGGACGTAAAAAGACTGTCTTACTCAGTCTCATCATCACCTTGTTTTCATTGCTACTCCCTATCTTTGGCGAATCATACGGGCTTATGCTCGTATCGTTCTCACTCCTAGGTATTGGCAATGCACTGATGCAAACCTCGTTGAATCCGCTTGTTTCTACCATTATGAAGGGTGGAAATCTAGCTTCAACACTCACCTTTGGACAGTTCGTTAAGGCTATCGCCTCTTTCATGGCGCCCTATCTTGCCATGTGGGGAGCACAAGCAAGCATTCCTGCCTTTGGACTCGGATGGCGTGTTCTATTCCCTATTTATCTTGTAATAGGTATCCTTGCCACCCTTTTACTCTTCTCAACTCCTATCGAAGAAGAGCCTATTGAAGGTAAAGTAAGTTCTTTCATACAATGTTTAAGCCTATTGGGTAAACCAATCGTATTGCTTAGCTTCCTTGGAATCATGTGCCATGTAGGAATCGATGTAGGTACTAATACCACTGCACCAAAGATTCTTATGGAGAGATTCAACATGTCTTTAAATGATGCGGCATTTGCGACATCACTCTACTTCATCTTCCGTACGCTTGGATGTCTTACTGGTTCATTCTTCTTGAGAGTAATGAATAATAAGGTGTTCTTCACTATTTCGGTATTGATGATGGCTCTTGCTATGGTCTGGCTAGGCGTTGGAACACGTGATACAGCCGTATATTTTGCCATCGCACTAGTAGGTTATGGTAATAGCAATATATTCTCGATGATATTCGCAAGAGCCCTTCAGAGCGTTCCAGATAAGCAAAACGAAGTAAGTGGATTGATGATAATGGGACTCTTTGGAGGTACTATCTTCCCACTCTTCATGGGCTTTGCCAGCGATGCTATGAACCAACAGCTCGGTGCTGTACTTGTAATGGTTGTAGGCGTGCTTTACCTCTTCAGCTATATTCCAAAGATGAATAACAAATAAAGAATAGCGTATATGAAACAAGTAATTGTCGGCCTCGGAGAGGCACTATGGGATTGTCTCCCTGAAGGAAAGAAGCTTGGTGGTGCACCAGCAAACTTTGCTTATCATACAGGACAGTTCGGTCATGATTCCTTAGCGATAAGTGCTGTAGGCAATGATGCCTTAGGTAAGGAAACTATCGATGCCTTCGAACAAAAGGGCGTACACTATATTATGCCTGAAGTAGACTATCAGACAGGTACCGTTCAAGTTGAGCTTGATAGCGAGGGAGTACCAACTTATGATATCAAAGAAGGTGTGGCGTGGGACAATATCCCCTTTACTCCAGAGATAGAGGAGGTCGCAAAGCATTGTCGTGCCGTATGTTTTGGTTCATTGGCTCAGCGTAGTAGTGTCAGTCGACAGACTATCCAGAAGTTCTTAGAGACGACTCCTAAGGATTGTCTAAAGATCTTTGATATCAATCTTCGCCAAAACTTCTATACGAAGGAGATTATCACTAACTCGCTCCACCATGCTAATATCCTCAAAATTAACGATGAGGAGCTTATCACCATTGGTCGTCTTTTTGGCTATCCAGGTCTTGATATAGAGAATAAATGCTGGCTTTTGTTGGGCAAGTATAACCTTGATATGCTCGTACTGACTTGTGGTGTGAATGGATCTTACGTCTTTGCACCTAATATCCAATCGTTTCAAGAGACGCCAAAGGTTGATGTCGCTGATACTGTTGGTGCTGGCGATTCTTTCACAGCAAGCTTTACTTCTGCTATTCTCGCTGGTATGTGCATCCCAGAAGCACATAAGTTAGCGGTTGAAGTAAGTGCGTATGTATGCACGCAAGATGGTGCAATGCCTAAGATTCCACAGACAATGTTGGATAGAATTAAGTAATAGTATCATCCTTTCAAGAGCCTTACAATCCTTGATGTAATATCCAATAATAGAGGAAACACAAATAGGAGTAGGCACAAGAAAGAGAACTTTATATCATAAGAGGGCGTTCCCTTGCATCAAGAAGAGCATTTCCTTGCATTGAGGAAAGGCTCTTCTTAATTTAAGGAAAGGCTCTCTTTGTTTCTTCGCTATAGTTATTACAAAGTAAAAAGGCATATCGGAACGCTTCCCGATACGCCTTTTCGATTTAGAGAGAGTTATAAAAAAGTAATGTATTTATCTATTCACTTGCTTTATGCTCCTTGATGACTCCCACCGAGATAGCACCTAATACTAAGGCTATACCAGCGACAATCATCATGTGACTCTGCTCAGGACCGACTAACTGAAGTAGTAAACCACCAATAGCAGCTGCAATGATTTGTGGAATACAAATCGTTCCGTTGAAGAGACCTAAGTATGCTCCCATGTGCCCATAACCCTCCAGTGCGTTGGTGACAAAGGTGAAAGGCATGGCAAGCATTGCTGCCCACGCACATCCGATGAGGATGAATGGAATGAACATAACGTACTGGTTGTGTATATAAGCCGCCATGACAAAACCGATACCACCGAGAATGAGCGATAGAGCATAGGCTAACTTGCGATTCTTGAATTGTGGGAGAATGGTTGCCCAAACGACTGATCCAATGGCTTGTATTGCGAAGAGGATACCTACCCAGTTACCAGCTTCTTGATAACCTGCCGTTGTTGTGGCATCATGTGCAAGCATATCGACGTTCCAACAATTTGCTGCAACTGTGCCATTCGTGTATGTCCACATATACATAAAGGCGAACCAACAGAAGAATTGAACCACTCCTACTTTCCAGAAAGTGGCTGGTGCATTCTTTAATAAGGTCATCCACCCCGTCTTCTGTTCGTTTTCTGGTGTCTTCAAACTATGATATTCGGCATATACCTTTGGTGGCATCTCTTTGACCTTAGCTGTAGTATAGATGACGCAAAGGATGAGTATAGCCGCACCAATATAGAAAGAATAAACAACGGAGTCGGGGATTACACCTAAAGGAGCTTGGTTTGAAATACCAAGGAAGGTGAATAAGAAGGGGAAGATATAACCAGCAATGGAGCCAGCGTTGCATAGGAACGATTGAATAGAGTAGGCGAGTGTCTTTTGTTTCTCGTTAACCATGTCTCCAACAAGCATCTTGAAAGGTTGCATTGCCATGTTGATACTGGTATCAAGGAACATCAATGAAAGCAAACCAAAGACCATTGCTGTGGATACAGCCATACCTAATGACCCTGCATTAGGCAATAGACACATGACTAATACAGCAACAGTTGCTCCTATAAATAGGTAAGGTATGCGTCGACCAAAGCGTGTCCACGTTTTGTCGGATAGGGTTCCAACGATGGGTTGCACGACGATACCCATTAGAGGAGGGAGTATCCAAAAGTAGCTGAGCTTATGTGGATCAGCTCCAAGTGTCGCAAAGATACGAGAGATGTTAGCACTTTGAAGTGCATAGGCAATCTGAACTCCAAAGAAACCGAAGCTCAGATTCCATAGCTGCCAGAAACTTAAATTAGGTTTTTGTTTCATTACTTATATTCTTTATAGGGCCTCTTTAATAGCTCCAAAGGAGTATCTTTTGAAGGCAGACTTTGTTTTCTTATCTAGTTGTACCTCTTATTATCAACCTTGTACGTATTATTCTCTTTTCGATACGAGTCTTGGGTATCACTCCTTCCACCTGGTCTATGAGGATATTAGCGGCCTCTTCGCCTACACGCATACCACGTTGTTCCACTGTTGTTAACATCGGATCGCAGGCAATGGCACGCTCTCCATTCGTGAAACCACAGATAGATATATCTTCTGGCACACGATAGCCCATACGTTTACAAGAGTAGAGTATGCCTATTGCTGTGTCATCATTGACAGCGAAGAAAGCATCAGGAGGATTGGATAAAGACATTACATCAGGGGTTATAGACTCTGCATCTGCACGATTGTCACAAGTTCTTATCAGCTGTTCATCGGGTTTTAATCCATGCTTCAAGAGCGCATCTTTATAGCCATTATATCGGTTTTTACCAATCTCCATGGTTAGTGATGTACCATAATAAGCGATGTTTTTACAACCTGTATCTATAAGGTGGGATACAGCTGCATATGCCCCCATATAATCATCAACGACAACTCGACTAGCATTGACTCCTGTGCTGATACGATCGAAGAAGACAAGAGGTAGCCCTTGATGGATGAGCTTTTGGAAGTGATCATACTTCGTTGTATTCTTCGCCTGAGACACAATAATGCCGCAAACCTTGTTCTCGTGGAAGGCTTTACATATCCTTACCTCGTTCTCATACTTCTCTTTACTTTGAGCAACCATCAGTTGATAGCCTCTAGCAGATGCCTCCTCCTCTATACCAGAGAGGATGGATGAGAAATAGAAATGCGACAATTGAGGGATAATCACACCTATTATCTTTAATGGTTGAACCTTGCTTTTACGCAAACTCTCAGCTATGATATTGGGAAAGAAGTTGTGTTCACGCGCATAACTCTTAATCTCTTCACGCTTCTCAGCCGATATTCTTGGGCTGTCTTTGAGTGCGCGAGAGACAGTAGCAACCGATACTCCTAAGTCTCGGGCTATATCTTTCATTGTTATGCTGGGCTGATTGTTCATCCGAATTAATAGGTTCCTTTATCCTTATATATTTACTTCTGTAGCGCAAATATACACATTTTTCACAAATCATTTGACTTATGTCAATTTATTTATAGCCTTTTTATGTGTGCAAACGTTTGCACAGTTTAAATAACATATTTAATACCCAAAAAGTGTGAAAGTAATCTTTCTCATTTAACTTTGCACTTACTAACCTCTCAAAATCGGCTATTAACCGACCTTGATGATGCTGAACATATATACTTTAATCAATTTATAACACTTTAATTAACAAAAAGATGAAGCAGGTAAAATGCAAGTTTCCTGTTAAGGTGATGGGGCTCTTCGCTGGTCTCTGCCTTTCAGTCAGTGCTTTTGCACAATCTACTACTGTCACAGGACAGGTGAAAGATGCTTCAGGTGAGCCTGTTATTGGTGCCTCAGTTCTAATTAATGGAACTTCAAATGGTACTGTAACGGATCTTGATGGTAACTTCTCTGTCAATGTACAACCTGGTGCTACACTTACAATCTCTTACATTGGTTATCAGAAACAGCAGGTTGCTGCATCCAATGGTATGGTCATTACGTTGAAGGATGACCAAGCTCAACAGATGAATGAAGTTGTTGTTATTGGATACGGAGCCGTTAAAAAGAGCGACTTAACAGGTTCTGTAACAGCTCTGAAGCCTGATGGGAAGAATAAAGGACTTGTTGTTAATGCACAGGATATGCTCTCTGGTAAAGTTGCTGGTGTGAGTGTAACGAATGATGGAGGTACTCCAGGTGCTGGTTCTACTATCCGTATTCGTGGAGGTTCGTCTTTGAACGCATCTAACAATCCATTGATTGTTATCGATGGTGTGGCTATGGACCAAACTGGTGTTAAGGGTGTCACCAACCCATTGTCGCTTGTCAATCCACAAGACATTGAATCATTTAACGTCTTGAAGGACGCTTCTGCGACGGCAATCTATGGATCTCGTGGCTCAAATGGTGTTATCATCATTACAACAAAGAAGGGTCGTCGTGGAACACAGATATCTTATAATGGAAGCTTTACTGTTAGTACGAAATCAAAGAATCTAGACGTTTTGTCGGCCGATGAATATCGTAAACTTATAACAGAGAAGTTCGGTACGGCATTGTACACACTAGACGCTAATGGTAACCAAGTTCCTACTGCTTATGCTCGTTTGGGTAAGGCAAATACTAACTGGCAAGACGAGATCTTCCGTACAGCATTTAGTCATGATCATAACGTTGCTGTATCGGGTCAAGCTGCAAACTGGCTTCCTTATCGTGTAAGTGCGGGCTATACTAATCAGCAGGGTATCATTAAGACTTCTAATTTCGAGCGTTTTACTGGTGCTTTGACATTGAGTCCTTCTCTTTTGAATGACCATTTGAAGTTGACGTTGAATGCAAAAGGTATGTGGACAAAGAACCGCTATGCCGATGGTGAAGCGATAAAGGCTGCACGCCAGTTCGACCCAACTCAGCCTGTTCGTGCAAATGGATTTGATAACTTCGGAGGTTATTATCAGTGGTTGGATGATGGTACTGCGCTCAATGACCCTACTTGGCCACAGACTTTCTTCTCATTGGCTACTAAGAATCCAGTGTCTATCCTCAATTTAAGGAACGAACGCGCCATTAGTCGCGACTTCTTAGGTAGTGCTGATGTTGATTATAAGGTACATGGTTTCGAAGACCTCCGTTTACACGTTACTGCTGGTATTGATATTGCCAAAGGACGTCAGACAAAAGATATTGATCCTGCTTCTCCACAGGCTATTTACTATGGTTCACATGGTTGGGAATCACAGTTGAAGCGCAATATGCAGCTTTCTGCTTACGCTCAATACTACCATGACTTCAACGACAAGGCTAAGAATCACTTTGATATCATGGCTGGTTATGAGTGGGCACACTTCTGGCATAATACGCACAACTCGTATTGGAGCTTCTTCCCAAAGACCAATAACGATGCAACACTTGCTGGTAAAGAGCGCAATCGTACGAAGTATGACTATGCGACAGAGAATTACCTCGTATCTTTCTTCGGTCGTGCTAACTGGTCATTGATGGATGGTCGCTATATGGTAACAGCTACTGTTCGTGATGATGGATCATCTCGTTTCAGAGATCACTGGGCTGTATTCCCTTCATTCGCATTCGCTTGGCGTATGAATGAGGAGAATATGTTGAAGCAGATTGATTGGTTGTCTGACCTCAAGTTACGTCTTAGCTGGGGTATGACTGGTCAGCAAGAAGGTATCGGAGATTATAACTATTTCGCCGTTTATGAGATGAATACTGGTAGCGAGTCTTACTATCCAGTCTATGGTGATGGTACGTTAGCTCGTCCAAAGGCATTCGATCCGAATCTGAAGTGGGAGACGACCACCTCTTATAATATTGGTCTAGATTGGGGTATCCTCAAGCAGCGTCTTAGTGGTACAGTTGATTGGTACTATCGTAAGACAAGTGACCTCCTTAACAGTGCAACTGTGTCTGCTGGATCTAACTTCCGCAATCAGGTTATGAGCAACATCGGCTCTATGTTCAACACAGGTGTTGAAGCAAGTATCCACTGGTTAGCCGTTAATACCAAGCTATTTAACTGGACAATGGATTACAACTTCACCTATAATTATAATAAGATCACCAATCTTAACGGTGGCAATGATGCGAACTACTTTGTTCCAACAGGTGGTATCTCTGCTGGTACAGGTGGTAACATTCAGGCACAGCATGTAGGTAACGCTGTCAACTCCTTCCACGTATTCCAACAGGTATATGATAAGAGTGGAAAGCCAATAGAAGGTGTAGTTGTAGACCGCAATCGTGATGGTAAGATAACAGATGCAGATAAGTATTATTACAAGGCACCTGCTGCTCCTGTAACAATGGGCTTTGCTTCTCGCTTTGAGTATCGTAACTGGGACCTTGGTTTCGCACTCCGTGCAAGTCTTGGTAACTATGTTTACAATGATGCTTTCGCAAGTGTTGCTAACATGTCAAACTCTGAGTTGTATTCAAAGAGTAAGTATCTTGTAAACCGTCCATCGGATGTCTTGGCTGATAACTGGCTCACCACAGAGACAAAGTCTATACAGACTGACTACTGGGTACGGAATGCTTCATTCCTAAAGATGGATAATATCACCCTTGGTTACAGCTTCGCTAACCTCCTCAAACAGGGTAAATGGAATGGAATCTCTGGTCGTGTTTACGGTACAGTGAACAATGTCTTCTGTCTTACAAAGTATAAGGGACTTGATCCAGAGGTCTTCAATGGTATTGACAATAACCTCTATCCACGTCCAATATCATTCATCTTGGGTCTGAATTTGAACTTCTAATCCGTTTAAAGAGTAGTTACAATGAATACAAACATTAAATATATATTCTCTGCAGCAGCCTTTATGCTGTCTGTAGGACTTACCTCTTGTACTGGTGATTTGGATGTTAATCCTATTGATCCAAATCTAAAGACAAAGGTTAATACAAAGGCTGAAAGCGCCTTAAACAAGTGTTATGCTACCATCGCAATGGCTGGTAATGGAGGAGCTAATGGCGATAGTGATGTCGATGGTATAGATGGTGGTACGAGTGGTTATATCCGTCAGTTGTTCAATACACAGGAACTTACAACCGATGAAGCCATCTGTGCTTGGGGTGGTGATGAAGGTATTCTCAACTTCAACTTCAATACTTATGATGCTTCACACCCTATGTTGAAGGGCTTTTATAACCGTCTTTACGTAGGCATTACTTACTGTAACCAGTATCTTAAAGACTACGGCGACTATAACGAAAAAATGTCCGCTGAGGCTCGATTCCTTCGTGCTTTGAACTATTATTACCTCTTGGATGAGTTCGGTAACGTACCATTTACGACAGCAATATCGTCTAGTAAGCCTGATCGTATCGAGCGTGCTGATCTTTACAAGTGGCTTGTTGATGAACTAAAGACTAATGTTGAGCCTAAATTGGCTGAACCTCAACCAAAGACATCAGCTACTGCTGGCTATGGTAGTGTTGATAAGGCTGCTGCATGGATGCTCTTAGCTCGTCTTTATCTGAATGCTGAGGTATATACAGGTACAGCTGACTGGGCTAATGCTAAGCTATATGCAAAGAAGGTTATCGACTCTCCTTACAAGCTCTACACAACCAAGAAAGGACAGTGGAGTGCTTATCAACAGCTCTTCATGGGCGATAATGGTGAGAATGGAGCATCTGTTGAGGCTATCTTCCCAATCCTCCAAGATGGTAAGACAACTACCTCTTATGGTACAACTCTTTACCTCATGGCTGGCTCAAACGACAACAGCGAGCACATAAAGGATGCCACAACAAAGGGTAACAACACAACAGCAGGATGGGGTGGTAACCGTATGCGCCCAGACTTGGTACAGAAGTTCTTCCCTAACAACGACGCTCCTAATATTGGTGCCTACGCTATGCCAGCTGCTGCCGATGATGATCGTGCACTCTTCGATGGTGATGGAAGAAACGTAGATAATGGTAATAATGAAACTGAGGTAAAGGTGTTTACCAACGGATTTGCCGTTTGTAAGTTCACTAACTTTAAGACGGATGGTTCTGCTGGACATGACTCTAATTTCCCTGATACCGACTTCTTCCTCATGCGTGCTGCTGAAGCTTATCTGATATATGCTGAGGCTGATGCTCGTATGAACGGTGGAACGACAACAACCGATGGTACACAGTATATCAATGACGTACGTCGTCGTGCGCACGCTACCACTCACACCGCTTATTCTCTTCGTCAGATCTGTGACGAATGGAGCCGTGAGTTCTACTTCGAAGGTCTCCGTCGCACCACACTCGTGCGTTTCGGTTACTTTGGAGGTGACGTTAACTATAACTGGAGTTGGAAGGGTGGCGTAAAGAGCGGCCGTAACTTTGATACTCACCTCAATCTCTTCCCTATTCCTTCATCTGACTTGACAGCCAACAAGAAACTTGTTCAGAACCAAGGATATAATTAAGGTATATGCCAATACTTAGCCGATGGCGCACACTAGAGGCTAAGTATTGGATAGAAAGAAGATTGAACTATCGAATAGAACATAAATGATTAAATGATAATTAATATGAAATCAATAATAAAGTCTTCATTGTTATTGTGTGCAGGTGTAGCTCTGTTCTCTGCTTGTGACAAGGACTTGGACCATAATCCAACCCTTCAAACACCAAAGACATTCACCTTGAACACTCCTGGCTATGCTGCACAGACAGTTGACCTAAAGGTTGCTGATAAGTTGAACTTCACTTGGTCACAGCCAGAATATGGTGCTCCGATAGCTGCCGAGTATGGTATGCAATTCTCAACTACCAATAAGTGGACTAAATCAGTCGACAAGGTGGTTGATATGGATGCTGAACGTGGCGACTACGCACCAGTAGGAACACCAACAGGAACATGTAGTACGTCAGTTAGTGCAGCCGAACTTGCGACCGCAATAGAGAAGATGGAGCGTTATGAGGAAGGTCATGTGCCAGCAAGTCAAGACCTCTATGCACGCGTTTACTCAATTGTTAAGGGTGATACCATCTATTCAAATGCCGTTAAGGTGAGTGTTGCTTCTTATTATGTTGAGCTATCTGATGCTCCTGTTGAGACCTGGTATCTCGTTGGTGGTAACTTCGGTGATGGCTCATGGGGCAATACTCAGGTCGTACCTTTGCTTCCACAGGAAGGTCAGGAATATGACAAGAAGACTGGTAAGGGCGTTATCTCTTGGACTGGTTATCTGTCAACAGCAGGCTTCAAGTTGAAGAAGAACCCTGCAAGTTGGGATGATGGTCAGGTTGGTCAAGGCGCAAGCTTTGGTGATTTCAAATATAACGATGGCGGTTCATCAGATATTAAAGTGCCAACAGCAGGCTACTATACGATTACATTCGATACAAAGAATCCTAAGTTGAAGATTGTACCTTACACTGGTGCTGCACCTACTGTCTATACTTCAATGGCATTGCCAGGCAAGCACGATGGCTGGACTGTTGCAGGTGGTACACCAATGACTGCAGAGACATCTGTTGTTGAGAACCACGATTGGAAGGCTACAGTGACATTCACAGAGAAGTCTACAGGTGCTGATGGCGAAGGCTGTAAGTTTGCTGCCAATGGCACATGGGACGTAAACTGGGGTGCTGAAAACTTCCCATACGGTGTTGCAACTAAGGGTGGCAAGAACGTTCGTAACTTGAAGGGAACGTACACTGTTTACTTCAACGACATCACTGGTCAGTATTCTTTCGTAAAACAATAACAAATAAAAGATACCTTTTAGAGGGTGTGTGCCTTTGGGCATGACCTTAGGGCACACCTTCTTCTTAATAACAAGAATTGATATGAAGAAGATATTAGTCTTAGCAAGTACTGCACTGCTCCTTGCTTCTTGTGGTAGCAATGAATATGAAGAGTGGGCTAAGCCACAGTCTAATGCTGAGGAGACGGCTAACTCTGTGAAGTTCACTGTAGCTGAAGCACCCGCAATCGACTTCAATACCGTGACAGCCGACTCTGTCCAGCTCTTTACTCCATCAGTGGTTTCAACTGATGCCGTTGCTGAACAGACCTTGACTGCCGTACTTTCTAACAACAATAAGACGGCAACCTTGAATGTTAGCGATGCGGGAAAGGTGAAGAGTACAGAACTTGTTTCAGCCATAGAGAACCTTTATGGTAAGAATGGCGACCAGCATGAAGTTGCCATGGCGGTGACCAATAAGATTAAATTACAGCGTGGCGAGGGCTATAGTCTGTCGCAGAATGTAAAGGCAAAGGTCACCTGTGTAGCTCCTGCCTTCACACAGTATCTCTATATGTCGGGCGACGCTAATGGTTGGTCATTCAGCAATCCGCTCTATAGTCCAGCTGCCGATGGCAAGTACACAGGCTTTATGTATCTCAATCAGAACGGCTTTAAGTTTGCTACCCAACAGAATTGGGATGGTACTGACTATGGTCAGGGACTTGTAGAGAAAGGGGCTAACATTGTTATGACAGAGCCTGCTGGCTACTATAAGGTAGACCTTGATCTGACCACACAAAGCATTACTTACACCGCAATCAATAGTGTTGGTATCATTGGTTCTGCCACTCCTAATGGTTGGAGTTCAGATGCAGCAATGACCTACAATGCGGCTCAAAAGTGCTGGGAACTTGATAACGTAACCCTGACAACAGGTGAGATGAAGTTCCGTGCGAATAGTGATTGGGTGTTAGACTGGGGTGGTTCTTTGGATAATATCACCTTTAAGGGCGGTAATATCAACGTAACAGCTGGTAAGTACAACATCAAGTTGTATCTCTCTTGTGACAGCAAGTCACACTGCACAATGGAGCTTGTTCCATAGACTCTGAATTTCTATTTATATATTTAAGGTGCGTTGGTTCGTTGTTAGCCAGCGCACTTTTTTATGCTCTTTGTGCATATCTGTCCCCGTGTCAGATATGTTTCATTCCAGTCTCAGTCTATGAAACTCATCGTTTCAGTACATGGAACGCAGGGTTTCAGTACATGGAACGCAGGGTTTCATCCTATGAAACGCATCGTCTCAAGCTTTGAAACGCACAGTCTCAAGCCTATGAAACATAGAGTTTCAAGTATGTGAGACACAGAGTATCAGGCGCTGATACACACCGTCTCACGGCGTGAAAATCCCATTACCATACGCTGATAATGTCTATTATATGAGTTCTGCTTGGCTACAATCTGGACTTCTCTGCATTGCCAGCACCCGTACCTTTGTATTTGCTTCGCTTAGCATTAAAGTTGTAAGTGACGGTCAGTGAGACAGCGCGGGAGTAGTTGTAGCAATCTTTGTCTAATGTTGTTCCATAGCCATGAAGCGTCCATCGCTCACGTTCGGACTTGAAGATATCGTCAGCCGAGATTGTGAATATGAGTTTTTCGTTGCAGAATGACTTGCGAAGAAATATATTGGTCTTTGCGAATCCATTGATTGTTTGGAATCCATCGTACAGCTTCGTGCGTGCTCTGAAGTATATGCTCGCTATGAAAGACTTACTGAAAGCAAACGTATTGTTTAATGAGAAGATGAAACAAGGGCTGTTCTTCACTAATGTTCCATCGTCTGATGGTGCGTGGAAACACTGCTGCATGTAATGAAACTGTGCTGTTGGATGATATAACCCGAACTTAGGAGAAGCTGAGATACTTGCATAAAGGTTCTCAGAATGGTCGTAGTTGTAGGTTGAAGAGAATGAGATAGCCTGATTATTGTATAGTTTATGAGTCCAGAACATCACGTCTTTGTAGTACTTATAGCCTATCGAGAGACTCAACCAACGATATATCCCGTTTATTTCTACGTTGTGTATCTGTTCAGGATGCAGTTCCGGATTACCCCCTTCATAGGCATAACGATTGTTATACTGTATGAAGTTGCGCAGAGTACGGTAGCTTGGACGATGGATTTTACTGTTATAATTGAGTTGAAAGCTCCACTTCTCGTGATTCCATGATAGGGAAAAGGAAGGGAAGAGATTGCTGTAATGTTTACTGGCATCGTCTTGTTTCACTCCAAAAGAGTAATAGTTGGAGGTTACATGCTCATATCTTAGTCCTGTGTTAAGTATGAAATTGCCGAAAGAATGGGTATATTCAGTGAATAGCGCATGATACCTTCCCTTGATATTGGTCTCTGATGCCGCTACAATCTGCTCTTTGTTATTGAAATCTCCACGTGAGTTTGTGCTGGAAAGTTCCGTTCCCCAGTATATATTTCCACCCCATAACGGGTGACTAAGAACCAGTTTCCCTGCCCAGAGGTTGCTGTGTTGGTTACCCGTGGAGTGTACTTCACGATTAGGGAACTCGTTGGAGTGTTCCGATTGGGCGTGTCTTTCTTTTGTGCCTATACTCATGTAAGAAGCATTGAAGTCTATGCTAAGTTTTCCAAGCCGTCCCACATAATACAAGTCTGCCTGATGTCGAGCAGGAACACGCACTTCCACGTCTCCTTTCTGTGCTATTGTTCCTTCTAAAGTACCATTCTTATAGATGTTTTGGTTGTTATCTATAGACCCATCCATGTGATAGTCGGTGTAATAACGATAAGCTCCACCGATGGTATTGCTATCGTTTACCAAGTAAGAAGCACCAATATTTTCAGAAAGGATATTATGGTTACTCTCGTATCTGATATGTTGTTGCGTCTCAATATCCTCTCTACTGGTATGTATTTGAGAGCAGAGATAATTCTTCTCTTGGTCTTTATAGTTCATCCAAGTGAGGTTATTGAAAAGCTCCCAGTGCTTAGTTCTATAGGTAAACTTGGTTGCCTCCGAACCTGTCCACTTCCCATTGTATTCTATCCGAGTATCATTGCGAAAGCTAAGACCGTCAGCTTGCCTGCGAATAGTCTTGATTCGGATGACAGACTGTACTTGTGCATCGTATTGCGCACCGGGACTTGTAATGACTTCTACACTCTTTATGTTGTCAGACTTTAGTTCCGTAAGTTCTTTCATATCGCTTATTCTGCGATTATTGACGTATATAAGCGGTGTACCCTTGGCAAACACCTGCACATTATCACCATTGGTTGTGACACGAGGGAGCTGTCCTAAGACATCCATAGCTGTTCCTAATTTCGATAAAAGGGAATTTTCAACGTTGATACTCATCCCTCCACTGGTCTGTTTGTATAGTGGACGGGACGTTTTAATGGTCACTTCCTTCAGTTTTAAGGCATCGGGTTGAAGCTGAATGATACCTGCTTGTTCTGTTGAAAAGGTACGATAAACTGGTTTATAACCCACGTAACTAATGCGGGCGATGACCTTTGATGGCTCAAATGGTACTACGAAGACACCACTTTCATTGCTAACTCCACCTGATATAGCAGTGGAGTCGACAACAGACAATAGTAGAATATTAGCGTAAGGCACTGGCTGCCCAGTCTCATCAATGACCTTTCCTGTCAGATGTCGCCTTGTCTTGTGTGTACATTCCACCATGATAACGTCTCCGCGACGTGTCATTCGGATGGGATAGAAGCCTATGAGTTGTTCAATAGCATCTGGAACACTCTTGTTCTTGATGTTAGTAGTGATGCGGAAGTCCTCTAAGTCGTTGTAAATGAAGTTCACGGTGTATCGGTTTTGCAGGTAGTTTAACTCCTTCAACGCCTGCGCCATGGATACATTATTATATTGTCGACTGATACGTTGGGCTGATACTCCATGCGAGCTGATGAGGAGTAGCAGAATAATAAGATATCTTTCCATAGCTTTACTCTATTGTTAATGTGTTATCAGAATAGCTAACTTTTACGCGGTCAAAGGCATTCAGCAGTTCAATATTCTGTTGAAGACTACACTGTCTATCCCATTTGAAGTAGAGACGGATGTGTGTTGATACTGGATTTAGCACTTTCACGTCGACATGATAATATGCTGCCATAGCATCAACGATGGTCTTCAAGGATGTATCCTCAAACACAATAGGTTGCGGAGGAATACTATCTGTCTTGTGAAGGAGTACTCGGTTAAGGCTGTCTGAAACTACTTGGCGTTCTGCCTGCGCCTTCTTTATAGAGTCTGTAGCCGTTATATGAGGAGTTTTTGGGTGTATTTCAACCTCCTCTTTACTATTAAAGAAAGGCAGAATACCCAACTGAACTGTAGCAGCAAACGCCAAGCCTGATATAAAGATGATACCGATAGTAGATGCTGCAATCCGCTTCCAGTTACGTCTTTGTGGTATAGAATGTTCTATCGCAAAGCGTTCCCACTCGGCATTAACGTCTATGTCCTCTTCCTCATGACGTTTCATAGCACGTTTAGTCATAGCCAGATAGGATGCAAACGAGCTTATCTCCTTATCCGCAAGCAGTGCTTCTATCTCTTTCGTCGTGTATTTCTCAGGATGGTCCAGCATGTTGAGGAATATCCTTTGTTTCTCTTCTGATTGCTTGTTGTTCATTGTCTTGCTTGGTTAAGTTGCCTTTTAATGATGTTAATAGCCTCTGAAAGATGGTGATACACAGTTACTCTGCTCACTCCTAAGTCATCGGCAATGCGCTGAAAGGGTAGTCCTTGCACATGACGTAGGCGCAGAATCTGACGACGAATAGGCGGCTCTAAATGTTCAATGAGTAGCATTAGGCGGTCAAGTAGGGTTTCGTCATGTTCGGAGAGAATAGTCTCTGCATCATTCAAAAGTAGTTTTGAGGTTCTTTCTCGTATGTCTTTATGTGCAATAATATTCAGACAACGATTGCGAACAGCCCTTATCAAATAGCCTTCCTCCGTCTCTGGAAGCAGTGTTATACCCTCTTCAAAGACCTTGGCAAACACATCGCTCACCACGTCTTTACATTCATCTTGATCGTAGAGAATCCCTTTTGCCACCCGGAACATCGGTTGGTAATAGCATTTGAAGAGTCTTTCTATGTCAGTATTTTCATGTATCATACACTATTCTTACAGCTCAGAAGGTGGAAATGTAAAGCTTGACAATGATTTTTATTGTATTAGATTACAAAGGTAACGATTATACTTTAATAAGCTGTTTATGATCAAGAAAAACGTTAAAGTACGCTATTTGTATGTCATAAAGACTTATCTTTCCTCTTCAATGATAGTCTTTTTCATTAGTGGTATATATTGTTTGTTTAAGTTTCAGCCTATGAAACTTATTATCTCAGTAAATGGAACGTAGAGTTTCAGTACATGGAACGTAGAGTTTCAGTACATGGAACGCAGGGTTTCAATACATGGAACGCAGGGTTTCAATATATGGAACGCACAGTCTCAATGCTTGAAACTCTCATTACTATGCATTGGTAGTGATTGAAAGTGTATTATCTTGAATCAGAATGAGCGTATCGTAGGGTGGAGGAAAGGAAGACGTGGGGAGGGCATAGCCGTTAGTTGTGGTCGTAACTATACCTAGCTCGAAGTGCAAACGTTTGCATGCAAAAAAGCGTATGCCATTATCTGTATTGATAGACAATGTGTTGAAAATCACTAACTTTGTGCTCATTGACAAGAATTAACTAAAAATTGAAATCTACATGAAACGTATTTTGACAAGTTTATGTGCCTCTTTATGTTGCATCTGTGCGATGGCACAAGGTTGGCCAAGCAGTTATGGTGGTGTGATGTTACAAGGTTTTTATTGGGATTCGTTCGATGATTCGCAATGGACAGTGCTTGAAAAGAAAGCCGACGACCTATCGGGTTACTTCGACCTTGTATGGGTTCCGCAGAGTGGTAAGGCTGCTGCAACGAAGTCGATGGGCTATGATCCGCTCTATTACTTCAATCAGAACTCATCGTTCGGTACGGAGGCAGAACTCAAGAGTATGATTCGTACCTTCAAAGAGAAGCATATTGGGACGATTGCCGATGTAGTGATTAATCATCACGGAACGAATAATGGATGGTTTGGATTCCCTGCCGAGACATATAAGGGAGTTTCTTATCAGCACCAGTCAACTGATGTCTGCGCTAATGATGATCGCGGAAAAGCGGGCGAACAGGCTCGGAAAGAGGGCGTGCAATTAAGTAGGAATAATGATGAAGGAGAGGATTGGAGCGGTATGCGCGACCTTGATCACAAGAGTCAGAACGTACAAACGATTGTCAAAGCATACGAAGATTACTTGCTCAATGACCTTGGTTATGCTGGCTTCCGATATGATATGGTGAAGGGATTTGGCGCTTCGCATGTTGGTGATTATAATAAGGCAGCAGGCGTGAAGTACTCTGTTGGCGAGTATTGGGATGGCAATGCGAATACGGTAAAGGCATGGATTGATGGTACGGGAAAGTGTAGTGCCGCCTTTGATTTCGCCTTCCGTTATTCCGTTCGTGATGCTATCAATAGTCAGGATTGGCGTAAATTAGGCAATAGTACTATTACGGGTTTGAATGTAGATAATGGTGCTTACAAGTGTTATTCAGTGACTTTCGTTGAGAACCATGACGTTGAGTATCGCTCTGTTTCAGAACAACAAGACCCTATCCGAAGGGATACGTTGGCTGCTAATGCCTATCTTTTAGCTATGCCAGGAACGCCTTGTGTGTTCTATAAACATTATGTTGCCTATCCTAAAGAGATAAAGGCTATGATTGACGCACGCAAGTTGGCAGGGATTACTAACGAGAGTGCGTATCAGATGTATCGCTCTTCAAAGGATTATTATGCCAATGTTGTGACGGGACAGAAGGGCAATTTGCTTGTCGTTGTGGGTAAAGGTGCGAACCAACTGAATGTGTCTTCTGCTCGATACACAAAGCTGTTGAGTGGCTATCATTACGCTTATTATCTTGCAAGAGAGGCTGAATTGCCATGGGCGGATAAGGCGAGTGGAAGTTATGAAAGTGAGAACTTGAAGGTTAAACTGGTGGCAGTTTCTGCTGATGATAACGCTCGATTGGTTTATACCTTAGATGGTTCAACACCGACGATAGGTAGTCATAAGGTGGCAAATGGTGCTGAAATCACATTGCCTGAGGGGAAGACTATATTAAAGGTGGCAGTGTTGTCGAATGGTAAAGTAGGGGAGCAGGTGCTCACACGCACGTATATGGTGAAGCAGCCGGCGCCTTTCGTACCTCAAACTATCCGTGTTTACGTGAATACGGAGCAGGTGGGTTGGAACGATTATGTGAATATTCACTCTTGGGGTGGTACTCATGTCGGAACGTCTTGGCCAGGTGATAAGGTGACAAATAAGGCTACAGTGAATGGTAAGACCTGGTTTTATAAGGACTATACGCTTAATAAGGCGAATGATTATGTTAACTTTGTTTTTAACATAGGAACGGCTACAACGGCTGCTAATAACCAGACCCTTGATATTGAACGAGTGAATAAAACCTCTTACTTTGTGGTTACAAGTACGAAAGAAGATGGGAAATATAAGGTGAATGATGTGACTTTTAGCGTGACCAAGATTGATAATGTACGTGGTAAAGAAGCACCAGCTAGCACCGATAACCATTATTACACCCTGTCTGGGCAATGCCTTTCTAGTGTTCCCACACAGCCCGGAATCTATATTCATAGGGGTGAGAAGGTTGTTATAAAATAGATAAAAGCTGCTGAAAATCATACTTTCAGTAGCTGTCAAGAAGGTTGTTTCAGTATAAAACTCATACTTTTAAATGATGTATAACTAATAAGTTCGGGTTTAATCTCATACTTTTAAATGATGTAGAATTAATAAGTTCAGGTTTAAGGTTTTATGTTTGAATGATTCAAAACGATATGCTTTCTCAGATAATAAGTTTTGAATAACGATGGAAGAAGGTGGGCACAGCGGTGTTCACCTTCCTTTCTTTTCATGTTAAGTCTCGAATCTTATTCCCTTAAACTCTACTCTCTTCCTCATTTAATAGCGCTAATTGTTAAATAATGTAAGGCTTGTAATATTTACAAAGAATAGTTTTCTTTCTTCCAACAAATACTCTTAAATTTGCATTCGAACATTAATTAATAATTTATTATGGCGACAAGAAATAATGTATATAAGTGCCCAAAGACTGGCAGTTTAGTAGAAGTATTAGTTGGAGGCGAGTGTGAATTAGGTGACTTGCAACTATTGAAAGAGAACACAACAGATGCTGCTACAGAGAAGCATGTACCAGTTGTTGAGAAGATAGAAGGCGGTTATCGCGTTACAGTTGGTGAGGTTGAGCACCCAATGACAGCTGAGCATTCTATCCAGTGGATTGAATTGATTACTGAAAACAACGAGGTTTTACGTAAGTACTTAGACCCAAGTGAAAAGCCTGTTGCTGTTTTCAAGACTGATGCAAAGGAGGTTTACGCTCGTGAATATTGCAATCTTCATGGTCTTTGGAGATCAAAGTAAGTAAGAGACAAAGCGTCTATTTATAATAAGAGAGGATACATCGGCTCTTTCATAAGAGTCTTGTGTATCCTCTCTTATTATATTCTATTTCTTAGTAATGATTCCTTCTTTCTATAAACCACGATAGAAACGCTCCTTCGATGGAATCGATATATTTAGTCAAGACACCTTCTTTTATTGTTTTATACTTTTTTCTTATAAAGGAAAATAGACTCTGTTGATAGTCAGGGAGATGCGAACTCCATTGTTAGAAATTCTTTATACATATACTAATAGAACTTAGGTAACTGCAGTAAAATGTTTAATTTTGCAACAGAATCTAAACTACACCTTGATGAGATGTACTCAATTTATCATGTAAAGAGTGTATTTATTAACTTTACCTATTAAATATAATGAGACAAAAGCAAATGTTTTTTTGCCGTAGTATGCTTAATAGGCGTACCTTAAGTACAGCATGCCTTGTTGCGTGTTTGTTCTCTGGTGGTGCCTTAAATACTGTCATGGCAACCCCTACTGATTTAATGGTAAGTCAGCAAACAAAGACTTATAAGGTAACAGGTCAGATTACTGACTTAGCGAAAGAACCTTTGATTGGAGTTACCATAACGGTAGTTGGAACCAATGGTCCAATACGTGCAATTAGTGATATTGACGGTATATTCTCCCTCAATGTACCTGAAGGTGAGAATAAATTAGAGTTTTCTTACGTCGGATACAAGAAGCAGACAATATCAGTATCAGGTGCAAAATCATTGAATGTTGTACTTGAAGAAGAGACGAAGGATATTGATGAAGTTGTGATAACGGGCTTTAGTAGTCAGAAAAAAGCATCTATTGTTGGTGCCATTCAGACTATCCAACCTAATGATTTGAAGTTTGGTAACACTCGTTCTTTATCTAATAATCTTGCTGGTAAACTATCTGGTGTCATAGGAGTTCAACGCTCTGGTGAACCTGGATATGACGATTCTAACTTCTGGATTCGAGGTATTAGCACCTTCTCTGGAACACGTGCACCATTGGTGTTAATAGATGGTGTTGAGCGTGATCTTAATAATGTTGATGTAGCCGAGATAGAATCTTTCTCGGTATTAAAAGATGCTTCTGCAAGTGCCATGTATGGTGTTCGTGGTGCTAATGGTGTTATCGTTATTACGACAAAACATGGAAAGATTGGTGCTCCGTCGGTCAAGTTCCATGTTGAGCAATCGGTTAATACGCCAACTCAATTACCAAAGTTCTTAGATGCACCAGCCTATATGGGTTTACTCAATGAACTCGCAGGTGAAGCTAGCGCGCCTCTTCCTTTTACACAGCAACAGATAGACAGAACACGTAGTGGATATGATCCGGACCTTTATCCGAATGTGAATTGGATAGATGCTATTACGAAGAAATATGCTTATTCAACACGTGCTAACCTAGATGTAAGCGGTGGTTCCGACTTTCTCCGTTATTCCATCGTGGCTTCTTACTTCCGTGAAACGGGTATGTTAGCACAAGATAAATCATTGCCATTTGATAATTCAACCAATAATCAGATGTTCAATCTTCGTTCTAATATTGACATGGATGTGACTAAGACAACCTTGTTACGTGTGAATATTGGTGGATTCTTGAATCGTTTTAGACAGCAGAGCTGTAATACTGATGACGCTTTCAAGCAGGCATTTGAAACGTTACCCTTCGTATCTCCAATTCGTTATAGTGATGGAACAATACCAAAAGTATCGAATCGAGCTAACCCGTGGGAAACGGTAACACAGCATGGATATGACTTCTATACAAGCTCTAAGATTCAAACACTCTTCTCAGTAGAACAGGATTTGAAGATGGTTACTCCTGGTTTAAAGGTGAAAGCTCTCTTTAGTTTTGACCGCTGGAACAAGAGTACACGTAGTCGTACTGCCAATCCAGGAACAGTTCTTCCTGCAACAGGACGCGATGCAGAGGGTAATTTGTTACACCTTCAAGGAAGTGTAGGAGATGAGTCCATGGGTAGTAGTAAGGGAAGTGAGTATGGTAATACACGTGTTTACTTTGAAGCAGATATGTTGTATAACCGTCGTTTCGGAAAGCATGATGTAGATGCACTCTTCCTTTATAATCAACAAGCTTATGATGATGGTGATATTCAAGATTATCGTAAACAAGGTGTAGCAGGGCGTCTCTCTTATACTTATGATAATCGTTACGTTGCAGAGTTCAACTTTGGTTATAATGGTTCAGAGAACTTTGCCAAAGGTAAGCGATTTGGTTTCTTCCCTTCGCTTGCTGTTGGCTGGTTAATGAGTGAGGAACCTTGGATGCAGAAGTATCATAACATTTTTAATAAGATAAAGTTCCGTGCCAGCGTTGGTAAGGCTGGTGATGATAAGATTGAGGGACGTCGTTTTGCTTATTTAACGACTTTGAATCAGTCTGCTCAAGGTTATACTTGGGGAACAACGGGGCAGGTTAATTATGAAGGGGATGTCAAAGGTATCAGTGAGGGTGATATTGGCGTGAGCAATCTGACATGGGAGACGGTAGAGAAGTATAATTTTGGCTTTGAATTAGGTCTATGGAATATGATTGATTTTAACCTTGACCTCTTCCGTGAGAAGCGATCTAATATCTTCATGAAACGTAGTATTATTCCTTCACAAAGCGGATTTATCAATAACCCATGGGCAAACTTTGGTAAGGTAACTAATGGTGGTGTAGAGATGAGTCTTAACTTCCATAAGCAATGGAATAAGGATTGGTTCACCTCTGCTTATGCTAACTTTACATACGCAAAGAATCGTGTTGATGAATATGATGAACCAGAAAAGAAGAAAGGTACCTATCGCGCACAGACAGGTCGATCTCTTTATGAACTTCAAGGACTCACAGCTGAGAGATTATTTACGAATGATGACTTCAATGCCGATGGCTCATTGAAAGCAGGTATCCCATCACAAAGTGGTGTAGGTGGTACAAATCTCAAACCAGGTGATGTGAAGTATGTTGATAAGAATGGTGATAATGCTATTACAGAAGAGGATGCTGGATTCATTGGGGGTACTATTGATCCACGGATTGTTTATGGATTTGGTGGTGTGATAGCCTATAAGAACTTTGATTTTAACTTCTTTTTCCAAGGTGTTGGAGATTCTCATCGTATTATAGGTGGTACACCATATTTTATACCAGGTAGTGGTACAACTGTACAAGGGAATGCTTATAGTGAGAATATCAGCAATCGTTGGACTACTGATAATCAAGATCCATATGCGTTCTGGCCACGTTTTACTTATGGACCTAATGTTAATAACTATCGTGCCTCAACTTGGTGGAAGAAGGATATGAGCTTCCTTCGCTGTAAGACAATAGAACTTGGTTATACACTTAATACTAACTGGCTTAAGAGTCTATATGTAAAGAGTATGCGTGTGTATGTCAGTGGCAATAACCTCTTTGCCTTCTCTAAGTTTAAGTTATGGGATCCAGAATTGGGAACGAGTGATGGTTTAAGATATCCAATGAATCGTTCTATTCAGTTTGGTGTAGACATTAATTTCTAATGATGTTAATTATGAAATCTATAAAAATAGCTAAATACTTTGCAATTGGTTTGTTGACCTTAAGTGCAACAACGTCTTGTTCTGATTATCTTGACAAAGAACCAGATACAGAACTAGACATGAAGACTGTATTCACAAATCGTGATAAGGTTTATAGAATGCTGTCTTATGTTTATAATATCATCCATACTCCAGATAAATTTGCCTTAACAGAAGATGGATATGAGGTGTTTGCTGATGATTTAACACCATCACGGCGTTGGGAACAATGGAGTTGGGATCAAACAATTCCGAAGCTGTTTGGACAATGGACGATAAATTCTTCGTGGCGAGGAAACCTATGGGGGGATATGCCTAAGTATATTCGCCATGGTTACATCATGGAGAATATGTTGCATGCATTGCCTGATCAAGACCTTCCTCAGCGTGAAGTTGACAATATCAAGAACGAGTTGAAGTTCTTAACAGCTTATGGTTGGTGGCAAGCTGCAGAGGCTTATGGTGGTATACCATTCAAGCCAGACTATATTACTCCATCTGATTTTACACTTTCGGAATTGATGGTTGGACAATCAAAGTTCGATGATATCGTTGACTATTGTGATAAACAAATGCTAGAAGCTGCTAATGCTTTACCTGCTACTTATGCTGACCCTTCAAAGTATGGGCGGATAACAAAGGTCATGGCACTTACTGTTCGTGCACGTATGTTGCTCTTTGCTGCAAGTCCATTAGTAAATGGTAACTCTTGGTATAACAATTATAAGAACAAGAATGGAGAGCTAATTTTCAACCAAACTTATGACCCCAATAAGTGGAAAAAGGCTGCAGAAGCTTGTAAGCTATGTATTGATGAGGCTGAGAAAGCAGGATATGAATTATATAAAGAGTATAATGATGATGGTTCGATAGACCCATTTATGTCAACGTATAATGTTCACATCAAACGTTGGAGCGAAGGAAATCATGAGATAACATTCCCAGTAACCAAGCACAACGCATATAAAGACATTACAGGATTGCTCAATTGGTGTTCTGTACGTGAAGTTGGTGGTGGTAATGGACTTGGTGTTTATCAAGGTCTTGTGGATGCTTTCTTTGCAAAGAATGGCCTTCCTATAAATGATCCCAACTCTAACTATCGTGAAGAAGGTTTCTCTACAGTAACTGATACACGAAATACAAAGTGGGAATATGGTACAGGTCATATGGGAGAAGTAACAGCTCCACACACCTATAATATGTATTGTAATCGTGAACCACGTTTTTATAACGCAGTAACTTATAATGGTGCATGGCTTACATATGTTGGTCGCAAGGCTGATATGCTATATAACCATACAGATAATGTACGATCAAGTTCACCGCACGATGCACCTCAGAATGGTTATCTTCTTCGTAAGGCAATTAACTTGACAGATAATGTTAAGACGGGAAAGATTACTGATAGACAAGGTTTCATCTATCGTCTAGCCTTCACATATTTGGATTATGCAGAAGCAGAAAACGAAGCCTTTGATGATCCTGCAGCTCGTTCTTCGGCATTGGTATATCTAAATCGTATTCGTGAGCGTGCTGGTGTACGTCAGTATACATTTGATAATGTAAGCCTTCAGGATGATAAGTATATTCATATAGACAACTCCCAAGCTGCACTTCGTAAGGTTATTCGTGCAGAACGTCGAGTAGAGTTGTGCTTTGAAGACAATCGTTGGTATGATATCCGTCGTTGGAAAGATGCAGAAAACTTGCCAGAGATGATAGGTGATGGTTACGGTATGAACTCTTTGGGAGGTGATGAAGCTAGCTTCTATAAGCGTACAGTCTTCCAACATCGTATTTGGAAGCGTCAATATTATTGGATGCCTGTATATATTGATGAATATGAGAAGAACCCGAACTTGGTGCAAGGTCCATTCTGGGAAAGCGAATAGTCCAACATGAAATATGAATTATAATTGCGAAAACAATGAAGACAATCAATAAAATATTCGGACTTCTTAGTATCCTTCTAGCATTTACTGCTTGTAATGAAGATCCTACTTATTTTCAACTACCTAATCAGCCAGATGATATGCACATTCAAGCATCTGTTCCTGAAGTGGTCTTGAATAAGGGACAAGAAGGTCAGCCCGCTATTACTTTCAAGTGGGATGAGGTGAAAAGTCCTATTAAGGACTATGATTCAATCACCTATAGTATTAGACTCTATGCCACAGAATCAAAGAGTGATAACCATACGGAATTTATTTCTATAGGTAAAAAACGAGAAGTTACATTCACTCATAAGGAGCTTAATGATATAATAGCTCGGTGGGTTCCAGCTGGTACAAAGCTTTCTGTGACAGCGGAAGTAGTAGGGTTGATAAATAATGAAATCAAATATATTAAGCCAGAATCCTCAATGGTAGAGTTTAGTGTGACTGGTTATGAGAAGACTCCAATGTACCTTTATGCTCATCTCAAGGATGATGCTACGGGGGCTGAACGTGTAGAACGACTAAGTCAGCGTCAGTTGGGCTCTGGTATTTATGAAGGTACATTCCCTGTAACTCCTTGTAGTTATTATTTCACAACATCACCTACATCAGATCGTCCTGCTTATGGTCAAGATAGTGGTGAGAAGCTGAAGTTTGTTAATGAGGGTAATGTCTCAAACTTTACGAATACAGCATCTGGCACACGAACATTTATTGTTGATATTAATGATGAGTTCATGGATTGTCGTGTCGTGAACATTGTTCAATTACCAACTCGTGAAACAATCCGAATCGTTGGTGATGGTTGTTCTATTGGTTGGGATCCTGGATCATCAGAAGGTTTATTTAAGATAGAGAATCCTCGTTATCCTTATATCTACTCATGGACAGGAGAATTTAAGAACGGAGAAATCAAGGTAAATACTGGTACGAACTGGGGTGATCAATTCTTCTTTGCTCCAGAGTCGAATGCTGATCCTGCTGTTAATCACCAATTGAATATGTTTAGATATGAAGGAGCTGGTGGTGATGTGAAGTGGAAAGTTACTACTCCTGGGCGCTTTAAGTTTACCCTTTGTTTGGATGCAGATAACTTACACACATCCTTTGAGCCTGTACAATAATAGGTATAAACAATCTTTGTGATTGATTCTTCAAAAAGAGATATGTTGCAATTTCCTTAGTTGTAGCATATCTCTTTCTTCTTATCTAAACTTGTGGAAACTCTTTTCTAGTATCGATAGGGTGTATTCTCTTATGATTTTATTCTTGCTTTTGCTACCTTTTCCTATTTGAAAAAGCCCTAATTTAGTTTTAATTATAGTTGATGTCATTTTTAACAATTGCTGTAGTTGTTTTGATTTTAGTGATTTATGTTCGGTAAGAGGGTGCCAAAATTGGTAGTAGAAATATTTTTCTTCGTTTTTATAGGTCTTAGCCCTTTTTAAACTCCTTTGTATTCTTCATCCTTTAGGAATCTTCGAACTACTAGTGTAAATAGTCAATACGACTTATGTTCCTTGTTAACACAATAAGTCATTAAAGCAAGTAGATAGCTAATAGAGTGGGGCTTTAATGTGAATATGTTATCTTAGAAAAAGAAAAAAAGGAAATTCTCTAATTGAGAATTTCCTTTTCTATGCGCTCCAGGATGGGCTTGAACCAACGACCCCCTGATTAACAGTCAGGTGCTCTAACCAACTGAGCTACTGAAGCAGGTGCTTGTTTCTTGTAAGCGGTTGCAAAGGTACGATGTTTATTTGTAACTACCAAATATTTTGAGAATAAATTTCAATAAAAGAGTAAAATACTTTAATTTCCTATGCTAATTATGTATTTTCCATTATAATAATGTACTTTTGCCCCCTATAAGCTCATAACTTACAAACAAAACATACGTGATGAAAAAACTATTCATAGTATTCTGTCTTTGGATTCTTGCTTTTGGTGGTGCTGCAGTGGCACAAAATAATTCGGACAAGGATCATAATTTTAAGGTTGCAAAGAACCTTGAGACCTTTTCTGCAATATATAAATACCTCGATTTGATGTACGTTGACACCCTCAATGCAGATGAGGTCGTTGGTAATGGTATTAATTATATGCTTCATTCGTTGGACCCTTATACGGTGTATTATCCGGAAGATAAGGTGAAAGACCTTGACCTAATGATCTCAGGTAAGTATGCTGGTATCGGTGCGGTGATACGTTATAACTTTGCTATAAAGAATACGATTATTGATCAACCATACGAAAATATGCCTGCTTCAGAGGCTGGATTGAAGAAAGGGGATATTATTCTTGCTATTGGTGACTCGTCTATGGTGGGTAAAGATGTCTCCTATGTAAGTAATAGATTACGTGGTGATGCTGGCTCGCGATTTGTCCTCACGATAAAGAGACCATCAACAGGTAAGAAGATGAAGTTTAAGATTACACGTCGTTCAATTCAACTTCCTGCTGTTCCTTATTATGGTTTGCAGGATGATGGAGTAGGTTATCTGAATCTCAACTCCTTTACAACTGATTGTTCAAAGGATGTGCGACGTGCTTTTCTTGATATGAAGAAACAAGGAATGAAGTCGCTAGTCTTGGATCTTCGAAATAATGGAGGTGGTAGTTTGCAAGAGGCTATCAATATTGTTAATATGTTTGTTCCTAAGGGCATAACATTGGTGAAAACCATTGGAAAGATAGAACGCGCAAATAAAGAATATAAGACAACTGTTGAGCCAATAGACACTATTATGCCGATAGTTGTTCTAGTGAATGATGAGACTGCAAGTGCCAGTGAAATTACTAGTGGCAGTTTACAAGACTTGGATCGCGCGGTTATTCTTGGTACACGAACCTATGGAAAGGGGCTTGTGCAAGTGTCAATGGATCTTCCTTATAATGCTAATTTGAAGTTGACAACCAGTAAATATTATATTCCTAGTGGACGTTGTATTCAAGCAATCAATTATAAACATTCTAATGGTGGATACACCGAACACGTGCCAGATTCCTTGACGCATGTGTTCTATACTGCTGATGGTCGTGAGGTCAGAGATGGTGGAGGTATTAAGCCAGATATTGAGGTGCAACCAGACTCTTTGCCTAATATTGCTTTTTATCTTACCTCATCTGGACGTGATTCAAGTGAAGTGATGTTGAATTGGGAATTGAAGTATTTGAGTACACATCCTACAATTGCTCCTGCAAAGAACTTTGTTATCTCCGATGCAGATTACGCAGACTTTAAGCAGGCAGTGCTAAAGAGTGGCTTCAAATATGATCGTGAAAGCAAGAAATATCTAGAAGGTCTCGTGAAATTAGCAAGGTTTGAAGGTTATTATGATGACGCTAAACCTGAGTTCGATGCATTGGAGAAAAAGCTCAATCATAACATTGCTAAGGATCTTGATTACAACAAGCAAACCTTAAAACAATTGTTGACAAGTGATCTTGTTTCTGCTTATTACTACCAGAGAGGATCAATGGAAAATAGTTTGCAGTTCGACAAACAATGGAAAAGGGCAGTAGAGTTGTTGAAAGATCCAGCTGCATATAAGAAAATACTGCAACCATCTGTTGATATTAAAAAGTAGTAAGTATTAGATAAAGCGTAAGTTATTAAGATTATCAATAGATACCTTCTTAAAGAGAAAAGATGCCCTTTGAAGTAATCAAAGGGCATCTTCTTGGTTATTAAAGGGTATCGATATACTTGTGAAAGGAATTTTCTTTGTGGAGAAAATAGTTTATTTATAATTATTAAATAATCTGTTTATAGTCAACTTTTAGATTATTTTAAAGCAAAGTAATTGTTTCCCCTAATTAAATAGAGCGTTTTCTGCTTCACAAGAAAGGCTAGCTTGGGGAATAATTAAAAGTATGTTTACTTTAAGGAGCATTGGATTAGTTCGGGTTGGAAAGTCTTATTACACATCACTTGCGTTATATGTATTAGAACAAGTGAAGTCTTAAGAAAAAGTAGAAAACATTTGGCTTGTGTCGAATTTATTTGTAACTTTGCACACGTTCAGAGGAATGAGGGGCTTTCGATAGCTCCTCATTTTTCATATTAAAACGCTTATGATAGATAAAAACGTTGTAAAGAGTCTCGTTGACGAGTGGCTGGAAGGTAAGGAATACTTCTTAGTTGACATTCAAATCAGTTCAGATGACAAGATTGTCGTTGAGATTGATCATGCCGATGGGGTGTGGATAGAGGATTGTGTAGAGCTGAGTAAATATATAGAAGATCGCCTTTCACGTGATGAGGAGGATTATGAGTTAGAAGTTGGTTCTGCTGGTCTAGGACAGCCATTCAAGGTTCCTCAACAGTATGTGAACTTCATTGGAAAGGAAGTTGAGGTGTTGGATAAGGATGGGAAGAAGGTTAAAGGCGTTTTGAAGAGCGTTGATGGCAATGATTTCGTCGTTGCAGTTAATGAGAAAGTACAAGTGGAAGGAAAGAAGCGTCCAGTGAAAATGGATGTAGACCATGCGTACAAGATGGATGAAGTAAAGTATACAAAATATATAATAAGTTTCAAGTAAAGGCTATGGCAGCAAGAAAAGTAGAAGAAGAGCGTCCGAATATGATCGAGACCTTTAAGGAGTTTAAAGACACCAAGAGCATCGATCGCACAACACTTGTGAGTGTATTGGAAGAGAGCTTTCGTAATGTTCTCGCAAAGATATTCGGTAGCGATGAAAACTTCGACGTGATTGTAAACCCTGATAAGGGTGATTTCGAGATACATCGTAATCGCGTGGTTGTGGCTGATGGCGAGGTTCAGGATGAGAATAAGGAGATTAGCCTTACGGATGCACGTAAGATAGAAGCAGACTATGAGGTTGGTGAAGATGTTAGTGAAGAGGTCGATTTCAATAAGTTTGGCCGCCGTGCTATCTTGAATCTTCGTCAGACATTGGCTTCTAAGATTCTTGAGCTGGAGCACGATTCTCTATATAATAAGTATAAGGACCGTGTGGGTCAGATTATCTCTGGTGAGGTTTATCAGACTTGGAAACGTGAAGTACTGCTTGTTGACGAAGAGAATAACGAGTTGATTCTCCCTAAGGGCGAGCAGATTCCACGTGATCAGTATCGTAAGGGCGAGACTGTTCGTGCAGTGATCCATCGCGTTGATAACGAGAATAATAATCCAAAGATTATCCTCTCACGTACTGCTCCAGAGTTCCTTGAGCGTCTGCTTGAGGCTGAGGTACCTGAAATCAACGATGGTTTGATAGCTATTCGTAAGATTGCTCGTATGCCTGGTGAGCGTGCAAAGATTGCAGTTGAGAGCTTTGATGAGCGTATCGACCCAGTAGGCGCTTGTGTAGGTGTACGTGGTAGCCGTGTTCATGGCATTGTTAGAGAGCTTTGCAACGAGAACCTCGATGTTATCAATTGGACAGCAAATACCAAACTCTTCATTCAGCGCGCACTTGCACCAGCTAAGGTGAGCAGCTTGACAGTTGACGAAGAGAATAAGAAGGCCGAGGTTTACTTGCAGCCAGAGGAGGTTAGTCTTGCTATCGGTCGTGGTGGTATGAATATCAAGTTGGCAAGTATGCTGACAGGATACACCATTGACGTGTTCCGTGAACTTGACGAAACGAACGCAGAGGAGGATATTTACTTGGATGAATTCTCTGATGAGATAGACCAGTGGGTTATCGATGCCATCAAGGGTATCGGACTCGACACAGCACGTCAGGTGCTCAATGCTCCACGAGAGATGTTGATAGAAAAGGCAGACTTGGAGGAAGAGACCGTAGACAGCGTGTTGAACGTATTGAGATCAGAGTTTGAACAGTAAAAGGTGATTGGTTGGTGGGTGATGGTTGTTGACTGAAAGCTAACGGGTGTGACTATTCAGCAACTCCATGTTCGGAACCCCTCTCTACCAAAAGGCATTTCAACAACCAACACCCTACACCGTAAAATAAAGTTAATGAGCATCAGATTAAACAAAGCAATTCGTGAATTGAATATAGGACTCCAAACGGCAGTGGAGTTCTTGGAGAAGAAGCCAGAGTTAGGCGAGGTGAAGAACGAGCTTAACTTTAAGCTAAGCGAGGACCAGTATAAGGCTCTCGTAGGTGCCTTCAATAATGATAAGGAGGTAAAGAAGGACGCAGCTAAACTCTTACAGAAGAAGACTAAGGAGAAGAAAGGCGCTACTGATCATAAAGGTGAGACGATCTTGAAGGCTGAACGCCAGCAGTATAAACCTGTCGGAAAGATAGACCTTGATCAGCTGAATAAACCCGCTGCTAAGAAAGCTGTTGCTCCTACAGAGGAAAAACCTGCTCCTGCTCCTGCTGCAGCTGCCGTGGAACCAGCAGAAGAGAAGAAGGAGGTTGAGAAGCATGAGACAAGTAAAAAGCCTGTAACAAGCAAGGAAGAGGTTAAACCGGTGGCTCCTAAGGTTGAGAAACCAGTAGAGAAGAAGGTTGAGCCTGTAAAGAAGGAGGCTCCTGTTGTTGAGGCTGAGGTGAAGACTAAACCAGAGGTTAAGAGCGAACCTGCTACTTCTAAGCCTCAGGCTGAGCCTGCTGCTGTAGAAGAGAAGAAGGATAATGGCTTGTTCCAGACCAAGAATGAGAAGAAAATCTTGAATACTCCTAAGGTGAATGTCTTAGGTAAGATAGACCTTAGTACGCTGAACCAGAGTACTCGTCCTAAGAAGAAGAGTAAGGAAGAACGCCGTAAAGAGCGTGAGGAGAAGGCTGGTCAGAATAATGGTCAAGGCAAGAAAAAACGCGTTCGTATTAATAAGGAACGCGTAGATATCAATGCTGCCGCTAATCAACAGCAAAACCAGAATGGTAAGAAAGGTAATAACAATGGCGGTGGCAACAAGAATGCGGGTAAGAAGAACCGCAACCGTAATCAGAAACCATTAGAGGTTGATGATGAGGCAGTAGCACGTCAGGTAAAGGAGACTCTTGCTCGTCTGACAAGTAAGAGCCAGAACAAGAAGGGTGCTAAGTACCGTAAGGAGAAGCGTGATGCTGTTCAAGAGCGTCTGAATGCGGAGGCTAAGGCAGAGCGCAAGGAAAGTAAGATATTGAAGCTGACAGAGTTCGTTACTGTTTCAGAATTGGCTACAATGATGAATGTTCCTGTAACGAATGTCATCTCAACATTGATGTCTGTCGGTATCATGGTTTCTATCAACCAACGTTTGGATGCTGAGACTATCAATCTCGTTGCTGATGAGTTCGACTTCAAGACAGAGTATGTCAGTGCTGAGGTGCAGGAGGCTGTTAGCGAGGAGGTTGATGATGAGAACGACCTTGTTTCACGTGCTCCTATCGTTACTGTCATGGGTCATGTCGACCATGGTAAGACTTCTTTGCTCGACCATATCCGTAACACGAACGTGATTGCTGGTGAGGCAGGTGGTATTACCCAGCATATTGGCGCATATAGTGTAACATTGGAGAATGGCCGTAAGGTTACCTTCCTTGATACTCCGGGTCACGAAGCCTTTACTGCTATGCGTGCTCGTGGTGCGCAGGTTACCGATATCGTGATTATCATCATTGCGGCGGACGACTCTGTCATGCCTACTACCAAGGAGGCTATTGCGCATGCGCAGGCTGCTGGTGTACCAATGGTATTCGCTATCAATAAGATTGATAAGCCAGGAGCTAATCCTGATAAGATACGTGAAGACTTGTCACAGATGAATCTGCTCGTTGAAGAGTGGGGTGGTAAGTATCAGTGTCAAGAGATCAGTGCTAAGAAGGGATTGGGAGTAAATGAGCTTCTTGACAAAGTCCTTCTTGAAGCCGATATGATGGATCTTAAAGCTAACCCTAACCGTAAGGCTACAGGTACTATTATTGAGTCATCACTCGATAAGGGTCGTGGTTATGTAAGTACGGTTCTTGTGTCTAATGGTACGTTGAAGATTGGTGATAACGTTATCGCTGGTACTTCATGGGGACGTATCAAGGCTATGTTCAATGAGCGTAACCAACGCATCGAGAGTGCAGGACCAGCAGAACCAGCTATTATCCTTGGTCTGAATGGTGCACCAACAGCTGGTGATACCTTCCATGTTATGGAGACTGAACAGGAGGCACGTGAGATTGCTAACAAGCGTGAGCAGTTGCAACGTGAGCAGGGCTTGCGTACACAAACACGTCTTACTCTGTCTGATATCTCTCACCGAATCGCTCGTGGTGAGTTCCATGAGATGAATATCATCGTGAAGGGTGATACCGATGGATCTATCGAGGCATTGTCTGACTCATTCATCAAGCTGTCAACAGAGAAGGTTAATGTGAACGTGATCAGTAAGGCGGTAGGTCAGATCTCTGAGAGTGACGTTATGTTAGCATCTGCTTCTGATGCTGTCATTGTCGGCTTCCAGGTTCGTCCTTCTGCCGATGCACGCCGCTTGGCCGACCGTGAGGGTGTTGAGATCAATACTTACTCTGTCATCTATGATGCTATCGATGATGTGAAGTCAACGATGGTGGGTATGCTTGACAAGGTGAAGAAGGAGATTGTCACTGGTCAGTTTGAGGTGAAACAAGTCTTCAAGATATCCAAGGTTGGAACGGTTGCCGGTGGTATGGTTACTGAAGGTAAGGTTCATAGCAAGGATAAAGGTCGCGTAGTCCGTGATGGTATTGTTATTCATACAGCTCCTATTGATGCTCTGAAGCGTTATAAGGATGATGTGAAGGAAGTCGCAACGGGTCTCGAATGTGGTATCTCGCTTGTCAACTATAATGATTTACAGGTGGGTGACATCATCGAAACCTTCACGGAGATTGAGGTTGAACAGAAATTGTAACAACATAAAAAAACCGTCTTCTCTCCGGTAAAGGAGTAAAGACGGTTTTTTCTTCATGGTAACAAATGTTGCCGTAGAACTTCATGGCATACATCTTGTATGGTCATAGAGTGTATATTTAGTATCGAGAATAGAGATGGTGAGAGCTAAAAAGACCTATTGTCGGATGAAGAGGAACGATAGGTTTTGATGCGTCAAGCAATAGGTATAAGAAAGGTAAAGAGTGTTTTTCAGATGGGCTAAACGTTAGAGATAAAGAGATCTACGGCAATTGTAAGTATTGATCTTGAATTCTCTGACACCCTTTAACCTCTTTAACGACTGAACAGCCTCTCCTCTCTTTAATCACAAAACAAATGTCTGAGAACAAGAATAATGAATTTGTAAAGAAAGTCGCAGAGCAGAAGTATGAGTTCGGCTTTACGACTGATGTACATACGGAGGTCATTCCGAAGGGTTTGAACGAGGATGTCGTTCGACTTATTTCGCAGAAGAAAGGGGAACCAGAGTGGCTCCTCGATTTTCGTTTGAAGGCTTTCCGTTACTGGCAGACGCTCCCTATACCAACGTGGGGACACTTGCATTTGCCAGAACTACATTTGCAGGATATCTCTTATTATGCTGATCCATTGGCGAAGAAGCCTAAGAATAAGGAGATTGATCCAGAGTTAGAGAAGACTTTCGATAAGTTAGGTATTCCTTTGGAAGAACGATTAGCACTGAGTGGGACGGCTGTTGATGCCATCATGGACTCAGTATCAGTGAAGACAACCTTTAAGAAGCAGTTAGCAGAGAAGGGAATCATCTTCTGTTCTATTGGTGAAGCTGTCAAAGAGCACCCTGACTTGGTGCGTAAATACCTTGGAAGTGTTGTTCCTTATCGTGACAACTACTCTGCAGCACTCAATTCTGCGGTCTTTAGTGATGGTTCCTTCGTATATATTCCTAAAGGTGTCCGCTGTCCGATGGAGCTTAGTTCGTACTTCCGCATCAATGCGATCAACACTGGTCAGTTCGAGCGTACATTGATTGTAGCTGATGATGATTCGTATGTTAGCTATCTTGAGGGCTGTACTGCTCCTATGCGTGATGAGAATCAGTTGCATGCTGCAGTAGTTGAAATCGTTGTGTTAGACAATGCTGAGGTGAAATACTCTACTGTTCAGAACTGGTATCCAGGTGATGAGAACGGTAAGGGTGGTGTCTTGAACCTCGTTACAAAGCGTGGTGAGCTTCGTGGTGTAAACTCAAAACTGTCATGGACACAGGTAGAGACGGGTTCGGCTATTACTTGGAAGTATCCTTCTTGTGTGTTGAAAGGTGATAACTCACAGGCAGAGTTCTATTCTGTTGCTGTGACAAACAACTACCAAGAGGCTGATACGGGTACGAAGATGATTCACATGGGTAAGAATACGAAGAGTACAATCATCTCGAAAGGTATATCTGCTGGCCATAGTCAGAACTCTTATCGTGGTCTGGTTCGTGCTACAGCCAATGCGGAGAACGCTCGTAACTACTCAAGTTGTGACTCTCTTCTCTTAGGTTCCGATTGCGGTGCACATACATTCCCTTATATGGACATCCACAACGATACTGCTATTGTTGAACACGAAGCAACTACTTCGAAGATTAGTGAGGACCAACTCTTCTACTGTAATCAGCGTGGTATTCCTACCGAGGATGCTGTCGGCTTGATTGTCAATGGTTATGCGAAGGATGTTCTCAACAAACTTCCAATGGAGTTTGCTGTTGAAGCTCAGAAACTTCTCTCTGTAACACTTGAAGGAACAGTAGGATAATATAACTGAATAAACAACATGCGAAAGGTCATTCTTATCACGTTTGGTTTGCTGCTTACAACAATGCTTCAAGCCCAATCATGGCAGATAAAGCCGTGGCAGAAGTATTTGATTGATGAGCAAGTAAAGCAGGATACGGCGATTATATGCCGGTCGGTGATGGGGTTGCCGTATACACCCAAGCCCTTTGATACTCGTCTCTATCGTACAGTTACGGGCTCGGAGATGATAGGTAACTTGCCTGCTTACAAGAAGAAATCAAAGTCTTTCTTTGGTAAAGATGCTTATTCGTCCTCGCTCCTTGAAGAGCAAATAGAGCAAGAGAGAGTAGAAAAGATGGCTCGTGGTGAGTATCACTTCTCTGATTTCGTGTTCGATACGTTGTTAGATGTTGTTAATTCATTTTTAGTGAAGGATAATTAAAGCAAAGATAATATGTTAGAAGTAAGAAACCTGCATGCTACCATCGCAGGAAAAGAAATATTAAAAGGTATCAACCTCACGATAAAAGATGGTGAGGTGCATGCTATTATGGGACCTAATGGTTCGGGTAAATCAACGCTGAGTGCCGTACTGACGGGTAATCCTCTCTATGAGGTGACCGATGGTATGGCTATTTTTAATGGCAAAAACCTATTGGAGATGAAGCCAGAAGACCGCTCTCACGAGGGTTTGTTCCTCTCTTTCCAATATCCTGTTGAGATACCTGGCGTGAGTATGACTAACTTCATGAAGGCTGCTATCAATGCAAAGCGTGCCTATGAAGGATTAGAACCAATGAAGGCTGCTGAGTTTATGGCACTCATGCGTGAGAAACGTCAGTTGGTGGGGATGGACTCTACACTCTCTCGTCGCAGTGTAAACGAAGGCTTTTCGGGTGGTGAGAAGAAGCGTAATGAGATCTTCCAGATGGCAATGTTGGAGCCAAAACTTAGTATTCTGGACGAGACTGACTCTGGTCTTGACGTTGATGCCATGCGCATTGTAGCTGATGGCGTTAACAAGATGCATACTGATAAAACCTCATACATCGTCATTACGCACTATGAGCGACTGCTTGATATGATTAAACCAGACGTTGTTCACGTGCTTTATAAAGGTCGTATCGTGAAGACGGCAGGTCCAGAATTGGCGAAGGAGATTGAACAACGCGGTTACGATTGGATAAAGGAAGAAGTGGATAACGACTGATAACGTCGTGTAAGAAAAAGTATTTACATAATGGAGCGAGTTGGAAAAGAGTTAGTAGAAAGTTGAAATTGTCTTATAAGAAAATTCAAATTGTCCTATAAAAGAATTCAAATTGTCTTATAAGAGATTTTTAATTGTCTGTAAGATAGTGGTTCTCAAAGAGTTATAAAACATCTTTTTAGGTTGTAATAAACGGTAAAAAAGGATTACAAAGACTGCTCTTTCATTGCTCCAAAACTTCTTAAAACAAACATGCAAAGCGAAAAACAATATATAGACCTCTACACAGATGCGCAGCAAATCATAAAGGATCACGCTGCTCCTGTGATGAATGAGGTGCGCGATAAGGCTTTTGACGATTTCCGTCGGCTGGGCTTTCCATCAAAGAAGGTGGAACGCTATAAGTACACGGACATGCAAAAGCTATTCGAACCAGATTATGGTTTGAACCTCAACAGACTTGAAATACCCGTTGATCCATACGAGACATTTAGATGTGATGTGCCCAATCTCAGTACATCTCTTTACTTTATAGTCAACGATCAGTTCTATACGAAGGCACTTCCAAACGTAAAACTCAACGATGGAGTAGTCATTGATAGCTTGAGTCGTGTGGCTAAAGAGCATCCAGAGTTGGTGAAGAAGTACTATGGTAAGCTGGCTGACACTGAGAAAGATGCTGTTACGGCACTGAATACGATGTTAGCACAAGACGGGCTCTTTATCTATGTGCCTAAGAATGTGCAACTTGACCGTACAGTGCAGGTGATAAATATCCTCCGTTCTGATGTTGACTTGATGGTCAATCGTCGTGTACTTATTGTGCTCGAAGAAGGTGCTAAGGCGCAATTCCTCTTCTGTGACCACGCAGCTGACGACCGAAACTTCCTTGCAACACAGGTGATCGAAGCCTTTGTGGGTGATAATGCGAACCTGGAACTGAACTGTATGGAAGAGACACATGCTAAGAATGTACGTGTTTCGAATGTTTATATCGAACAGCAACGCAATTCACGTGCAAGTCATAACGTCATCACGTTGCACAATGGAGTAACTCGAAACATGCTCGACCTTGTCTTTAAGGGTGAGGGTAGCGAATGTTTCTGTAATGGTTGTGTGATAGCTGACAAGAATCAGCATGTTGATAACAACACACTTATCGACCATCAAGTGCCTCACTGCACAAGCAACGAACTCTATAAATACGTACTCGACGAGAATGCTGTGGGTGCTTTCGCCGGTCGTGTACTCGTTCGTAAGGGCGCACAGAAGACACTCTCACAAGAGAATAACCGTAACCTCTGTGCCAGCAAGACTGCCAGAATGTTCACGCAGCCAATGCTTGAGATCTATGCTGATGATGTTCAGTGTAATCATGGTTCAACGGTTGGGCAGCTCAATGATGCCGCTCTCTTCTATATGGAGCAACGTGGTATCGATAGAAAAGAAGCTAAACTCCTCCTTGAGTTTGCCTTTATCAATGAAGTTATCGACAAGATGGAACTCGAACCACTGCGTGACCGTCTCCACCATTTGGTAGAAAAGCGCTTCCGTGGTGAGCTTGATAAGTGCGAAGGTTGCAACTTGTGTAAGTAATTAGGTCTAAGGTTTATTGGACTAATTAGCCTTATTAGCCCAATAGCCCCAATAGCCTTATTAGCTCAATAGGCCTAATATGGCCCATTAACCCAATAGAAGATGTACGATATTAATAAAGTTAGAGAAGACTTCCCGATACTCTCTCGCACCGTCTATGGTAAGCCGTTGGTTTACTTTGACAATGGTGCTACCACGCAGAAACCGCTCTGTGTGCTGGACGCCATGCGTGAAGAGTATCTTAATGTGAATGCAAATGTGCATCGTGGAGTACACTGGATGTCGCAACAGGCAACTGACTTACACGAGGCGGCACGCGAAACAGTGCGGAAGTTTATCAATGCTCGCTCCACTACGGAGATTGTCTTTACACGTGGAACGACGGAGAGTCTGAACCTCGTTGCCTCCAGCTTCACTGAAGGATGTATGCAAGCAGGCGATGAAGTGATTGTCTCTACAATGGAACATCACTCTAATATCGTTCCATGGCAGTTGCAAGAACAGCGCAAAGGGATTGTTCTGAAGGTTATCCCAATGACCGATGAGGGAGTTCTCGACCTACAGGCTTATGAGCAACTCTTCTCCGAACGTACGAAACTCGTCAGTGTAATGCAGGTAAGTAATGTTCTTGGCACCATCAATCCAGTAAAGGAAATGATTCGGATAGCCCACGAACATGGTGTACCAGTTATGATTGATGGTGCACAAAGCGTACCGCATTTTGCTGTTGACGTACAGGATTTAGATTGTGATTTCCTTGCTTTCAGTGGGCATAAGGTCTATGGTCCTACGGGCGTAGGTGTTCTTTATGGTAAAGAGAAATGGCTCGATAAGATGCCACCTTACCAAGGTGGCGGTGAGATGATAGAGCATGTCAGCTTTGAGAAGACCTCCTTTGAGCGTCCACCATTGAAGTTTGAAGCTGGAACTCCCGACTATGTAGCTACTCACGGACTTGCCAAAGCCCTCGATTATGTCTCTGCTTTGGGAATGGATAACATCTTTGCGCATGAGCAAGACCTCACACATTATGCCCTTCAGCAGTTGTGTGAGATAGAAGGAATGCACATCTACGGGCATGTTGGTGATAGTGGCGATGCCGTTATCAGCTTCAATGTAGGCAATATCCACCACATGGACCTCGGTACACTCCTCGATCAACTTGGCATTGCAGTCCGGACTGGTCATCATTGTGCCCAGCCCTTGATGGACCGCTTGGGTGTTCTCGGAACTGTTCGTGCCTCTTTCGGACTTTATAACACCCGTGAGGAAGTAGACACCTTGGTGTCTGGTATCAAGCGAGTGCTACAGATGTTTTAGTGTTGAAATTGGTTTGTTCTTGTGCATAAGTGTAGAGACTTTGTTTTCCAAGCGTATTATCTTTTAGCTTCATCGTAGCTATAAACATGAAAAAGGATGTACGTCAAGTAGAAGAAAGTCTATAATTCCGCATTCAAAGTTCATCTTCTTTTACACATCCAGAGACTTCGCATGAACCATAAGATAGTGATAATATGCAGCCAGATAGACGACATTACACGGAATGCTGATAGAATAAATGCTATTTGAACTTGTGTTATGTACGATGTTTGTCGGCTGTTTACTTCCTATTCCAGGATTTCACTATAGTATCTGCAAAGCCATTCTACAGATGCATGTAGCTAAAGACTAACCTCCTTAAAGAGTCTACTTAGGTCGTTGTTAGAAGTGTTCTGCTCATCGAAAATAATTTCTTTTTTCATATCGTTTTGGTTTTGTTTGTTGCTATATATTATATATAAGGTGTAAGAACCATCTTTGGTTTGCATTTACAAAAGTAACTTTGCCTTGTGTAGAGGATGTTCTCTTAAAGGAAAATGTTTGTTATATATATACTTAGAAGGAAAGGTTCTTTAACGATTAAGATGCGTTATTCATGTTGAAAAGTCATTATTATGAAGGATTAGTAGAGGCTGGTTGTGATGAAGCCGGGAGAGGATGCCTTGCAGGGAGCGTCTATGCTACGGCCGTCATCTTACCTGAGAACTATGAGAATGACATGCTAAACGATTCTAAAAAGTTGTCAGCTAAAAAGCGTTATGTACTCCGAGAGATCATAGAACGTGATGCCCTTGCATGGGCGGTAGGTATTGTTACACCCGAAGAAATTGACAAGATAAACATTCTCAATGCTTCTTTTCTTGCTATGCATCGTGCTTTAGATCAGTTAGGAACACATCCTGAGGCAATTATCATTGATGGAAATCGTTTTAAACCCTATCGAGATTTACCCTTTACCACAATAGTTAAAGGTGATGGCAAGTATCTTTCTATTGCTGCAGCATCTATCCTTGCTAAGACATATCGTGATGATTACATGCTTTCGTTGGCTAAGGAATATCCTCAATATGACTGGCAGTCGAATATGGGATACCCCACAAAGAAGCATCGTGAGGCTATTCGTAAATATGGAATAACACCATTTCATCGAAAAAGTTATAACCTTTTAGGAGATGGACAACTATCTTTTGATTTCTAAAGTATCTAACTATAAGTCATGAGATTTGATAAACTAAAGAAGCAATTGGAACTTATCATCCTCTTATCTGATGGTAATAACTATGCGATACAAGACTTGTGTGAACGCATGGACTTATCTCGTCGCAATTTTTATTACCTACTTGATTTTATCAAACGTGCAGGTTTTATAGTATTCAAGCATGATGGATGTTATCATATTGACCGACGGTCTCCTTTCTTTGTAAGACTTCTTCAGCGTATTCAATGGAGTGACTCTGAGGTGAAGATAATCCATAGTCTCTTGGTGATGGAGGGTAATAATAGTTTAATGATCAATCAACTTCGACAGAAAATAGAAAGCGCTTATGACTTCTCTGTAGTTGTAAATTCACCAATTCATCGGCAGATTGAAACCAATTTAAAGGTTTTGAAAAATGCTATGGAGCATAAACACATGGTTAAACTATTGGGTTATTCTAGTCCACATAGCCATACAATAAAGGACAGAATAGTAGAACCTTACCTTCTTTTGCATAACAATGAGGATGTAAGATGCCATGAAATACTGTCTGGAGAGAACAAGACTTTCAAGATATCACGTATGGAAAGCGTTGATGAACTTGATACTTCATGGTTACATGAGGATAAACATCGACAAGTTTTCACTGATATCTTTATGTTTAGTGGGGAGCTTCGGCATCGTGTGAAACTTCTTCTTGGACAATTATCACGCAACCTTTTTGTTGAAGAATACCCACAAGGAGCCTATTTGTTGACGCAGGTAAAAGACGATATATGGCTTCTTAATATTGAAGTTTGTGATTATCGTGGACTCGGTAGGTTTGTTCTTGGACTTTTTAAGGATATTCGTATAGTGGAAGGTGATGGTTTTAAGGAATATATAAAAGGTGAGATAGAAAGTCTTACTCGTCATTCTTCTCTTTTAAATAGCGACGTGCATGACGCATACAAATTGAAAAATTTGAAGTAAAGAGATAATCGATTAAATCGGTAAGAATTGGTATTCAGGATTAAATATAGTTATAATATGACACGTAAAATTGCATTTGTTTTATTGTTATTCATTGCTCTGACTGCCCATGCTCAGCAATCACATTGGGTGGGAACATGGGCTTGTGCGCCACAAACAGTTGATAAGTCATTTATGCCTTACAACAATCAGATGACTAATAGGTCTGTTCGTCAGGTGGTGAAGGTTAGTATTGGCGGAAATGTGATTCGTTTACAACTTAGCAATGAACTATCTTCGGAACCAATAGAAATAGCTAGTGTATATATTGCAAAAGCGGGTAATGGCTCAGAGATATATAAGACTTCTGCGAAGTATTTACAATTTGGAAAGAAGCGAGGAGTAATTGTTCCTGCTGGAAAAGCAGTCTTTTCTGATGCATTAAAGTTTAAGTTACAACCCTTAGAGCGTGTTTCTATCACTATTAATTATCTAAAAGCACCGAAGGAACCAACCGTTCACATGGGGTCGCGCACCACCTCTTATATTCTTCGTGGAACGACTAATGCGTACTCAGACTTTACAACAGCTTTCAAGGAAGACCATTGGTTTAATATCTCAGCGATTGATGTTCTTGACGCGACATCATCGAGTATAGCCATCCTTGGTAATAGTATAACAGATGGTAAAGGAAGTACAACTAATGCTCAAGATCGTTGGCCAGATTTCCTTTCAGCAGCATTGAATAATGGTGCAGGTACTAATCCTTCTAAAGTTGGGAAGACTGGTGTCTTGAATTTAGGTATTGGTAATAATCGAATCTTATCAGTAGGTTTAGGTGAGCCAGGAAAAGATCGATTCGATCGTGATATACTTGCTCAAAGAGGCTTGCGAGCCGTTATCATCTTTGAAGCAATTAATGATATAGGGACGTCAACCAACCCAGAAGAGACTGCACGAAAGCTCGTTGAAGCCTATCAAGTGATGATAAAGAAAGCACGTCAACGTGGTTTGAAAGTCTATATGGGTACGATAACTCCATTCCGTGGATGCCGTAGTTATTTCACAGAAGAGCGTGAAAAGGCACGTAAAATAGTCAATTCATGGATTCGAACAACACGTGAAATTGATGGATTCATCGATTTTGATGCTCTTATGAGAGATCCTTCTTCACCGGAGCAGTTGCGTCGTGAATGGCAAATTGGCGATTGGCTGCATCCTAATCCATCAGGTTATAAACAGATGGGAGAGTATGCAGCAAGATTCTTGATGCAGTGATTAGTTCTGTTCCAGTTTCTTTTTAAGTCTACTTTTAATAGACCTTATGGCTTGTGCTGTACAGCAGAATGCTTGTGCTTTCAGGTCATCTTCTATCCCATAATGCTCCATAATATAATAGAAACACTCCTTTGGTGTGAGCGCAAAGCGTGGATTGTTGAGGATATAAGATAGTTCGTAATCATAGTTGGGCATAATCATGTTAAGAGCTTGTTGCTCTCTTTTGCCCATCTGTGATAAGTTTCCTCCTTTTAAGATAGTATATAAGGTATCGATTCCGAGTTTGATTTGTTCGATGGAATCGGACGTTTTTATGTTTTTATTGTGGGCTTTGATAGAATACCGAAGTTGATTGAGTTCATCGAGCTTGCTATCTATTTCTGCCTTCATCTCATCTATCGTGGCATCTTTTCGACGTAGTGTTAGTTGGATATTATGTTCTGTTTCCTGTTGTTGTTGGCGATAGAACTGAAGTTGTTGACGCATACGGCGACGAAACCATATCGTAATTCCAATTGAAACGAGGATGAGTGTAAGGAGGAGATAAGCAATATAAAGTTTCAATTCAACTGCCTTGCGTTGTGCTAAGGCTACCTCATAAAGGTCTTGCAGTTGTACAATTTCAATGTCTTTACCTGGTGATATGGCGACAATTTGGTGCCTTTTGATGTGTTGTCGCATCTCTTCTATCCGTTTCTCTTGGTCCTTTCGAATGCGAGGTTTGTACTTCTCAACTCTTTGTAAGCTGTTAAGAGCGGAATCCCGTTTGCCCATTTGATTGTAGATAAAGGCTTTTTCTATGTATATATCAGTCATTCTGTGGCTACGCTTCACGTCATTAGCATTTCGTGCCGCATGCTTTAAATATTCTAAAGCAATTTTGTAAGCACCATCTTGAGCATTAATTTGTGCAATGTGATAGTAAGTAAGAAACTTTAGCGAATCCTCTGTAACGTTGAAAAGGCGCTTTTCTGCGGCCTTTAATTGGTACATTGCCTTGTGTAAATCATGTTTTTTTGTATATATAGCGGCACTATCAAGGTGCATACGAGTAATCCCATCATCTGTAGCTGGATAATGTGGAAGTTTCTTTTGACTGCATGATAGCAACGACAAAAGACAGATAAATAATAAAAGAAACTTTCTCTTCATGTGTACAAAGATAGATAATTAAAGTGGAAAAGGCAAGTTTGCTGATGTTGAGAACTATAATTTTGTGTCAAAGAGAGGTAGGTGAACTTTGTAAGTGCTTGTGATTGAGACGTCTTTTCATTATCTTTGTGTCAACAATAAGAGTGCTATTGCATTGAAGCAAAATCCTCCTTACCTTTGCATTGACGATTAGTTCCAATGATTGTCATCTGCATTTCATAAACCCGCAGCGGTGTGATTGCGTTTAAGCACTGGTGCGGGTTTTGAATAGAAAAGGTTTCGGAGACCTCTCTAAACACCTCAAAAAAGTGGATGTAGCCTATCGGAAGATAGTTAGAATACAATAGCTTGATTTCCAAGATATTGCTTTAGAAAAAAGAAGAGATGCTTTCCTTGATTTGAGAAGGGCGTTTCTTTGATGTGAAGAGGGGCTCTTTTGAAGTGGAAGAAAGGCTCTGTTAAAAATGAGGAGTAACTCTTCTTTTTAGATGATAAAGATATTTTGAACTGATAGAAATGTTGAATAAGAATATTTAAAAGTGTATGGTAATGATGAAGAAATTGTTTTTTGCGTTTTTAATCAGCTTTCTTATGATTGGAAATGCTACAGCTCAGCATCGTAAAAGAACGATGAAACCGAAGAAAATTGCCCCTTCTGGACCTACATGGCGTTATATGTGTGCAGATCCTTCGCAGGAGTTTTTAGACAAGATAAAGCCTGCGAAGAGTGATACAAACAAAGTTGATACCTGCAAACAAGTGCTAACAGAGAAGAAGGATAGTACTAAGAACTTTGTTTGTGAGCTCGGTCCGAGACCTTTCTTTCCTGGTGATTTACCAGAGTTCATCGCTAAGAACTTGCGTTATCCACCTATTCTTGCAAATATGTGTGTACAAGGTCGTGTTATTATTGGGTTCTTTGTAGATGTTGACGGGACATGCAGTAATTTCAAAGTAGTGCGTTCCGTTGACCCTATTTTAGATGAAGAAGCATTGCGTGTAGCCAAGTTAATGCCTAAATGGAAGTGGACTTCAAAGCCTAAGAAAGGTATGCCTTTTTATATACCCGTTGGTTTCCGAATGTAAAGGTGTTGTTTTTGAAGCTGGATAATAATGTTTAGTCGTATTAAAGAACATTGTTAAACCTGTTTTAATTCATCGATTGAAAATCAAAAATCAGTAGGCTTTATGCTATCATCTTAGACTTTTATAGTACCTTTGCAAAAGATAGGCTGCGGTCGACAAATAGAGTATATATTCTCTTGGTTATCGTTGGCACTATCTTTGCAAGACGTAGATAATAGTGTAAAATATAAAGGTAAAATTATGGCAAAGAAAGCTTTATTGATGATCCTCGATGGTTGGGGTAACGGAAAGCATGGTAAAGGTGATGTGATTTATAATACTCCTACACCTTACTTAGACTACTTGAACGCTGTTAGTGCACACTCTCAGTTGCAGGCATCAGGCGAAGATGTAGGTCTTCCTGATGGTCAGATGGGTAACTCGGAGGTAGGTCACTTGAATATAGGTGCCGGTCGTATCGTTTATCAAGACTTGGTTAAGATTAACAAGGCATGCCAGACAGGAGACATCCTAAAGAACCCTGGTATTGTTGAAGCATATAGTTATGCACAGAAAACAGGTAAGAAACTCCACTTGATGGGACTTACTTCAACTGGTGGTGTACACTCTTCTTTGGATCACCTATTCAAACTCATTGAGATTGGAAAGGAATACAATCTAAAGGATGTGTACGTTCATTGTTTTATGGATGGTCGTGATACAGACCCAAAAAGTGGTGCTGGTTTTATCGCAGAGATTCAAAAGGTGTGTGACAGCAATGGTGCTCATATCGCTTCAATCGTTGGTCGCTTCTATGCAATGGATCGTGACAAGCGTTGGAATCGTGTGAAGGAAGCATACGACCTACTCGTTGAGGGCAAGGGAGTTCAGGCTACTGACATGGTGAAAGCGGTTGAAGATAGCTATGCAGCAGACGTTACTGACGAGTTTATCAAGCCTATCAATAACTCTTCTGTAGATGGAACAATCCAAGAAGGTGATGTTGTTATCTTCATAAACTTCCGTAACGACCGTGCTAAAGAGTTGACACAAGTGTTGACACAGCAGGATATGCCAGAGGAAGGTATGCATACAATCAAGGACTTGCAGTACTATTGTATGACACCATACGATGCTAACTTCAAGGGTGTATATGTACTCTTCCCTAAGGAGAATGTGATGGATACGTTAGGAGAATACCTCAGTCGTCTTGGTAAGCGTCAGCTTCATACAGCCGAGACAGAGAAGTATGCGCACGTAACCTTCTTCTTCAATGGTGGTAGAGAACAGCCTTATGAGGGTGAAGATCGTATTCTTGTACCTTCTCCAAAGGTTGCAACCTACGACTTAAAGCCTGAGATGAGTGCTTTCGAAGTGAAGGATAAGCTTGTTGGAGCTATCAATACACAGGAATATGACTTCATTGTTGTGAACTTTGCTAATGGTGATATGGTAGGTCATACAGGTGTTTATCATGCCATCGCAAAGGCTGTTTGGGCAGTTGATCATTGTGTAAAGGAGGTTATCGAGGCTGCTAAGGCTAACGATTATGAGGCTATCATTATTGCAGACCATGGTAATGCTGATAACGCAATTAACCCTGATGGCACGCCAAATACAGCCCATTCACTAAATCCAGTACCATTCATTTACGTTACTGATAATAACTCTGCAACAGTGAAGGATGGTCGTTTGGCTGATGTAGCACCTTCTATCCTTCATATCATGGGCTTGGAACAACCTTCAGATATGACAGGTGAGAACCTAATTACTGATTAATTCAACTTGAATTAAGCTAAAATTAATATAGAGGAAGTCGTGTCGAAAGGCACGACTTTTTGTTATCTCAGAACTTTGTAGTACTTTTGCAGGCAAAGAGTTAAAGCTATGCAAGTAAAGATAGAACCCTCGTGGGGGATAAAACTCGGTGGTGAGTTTGAGAAACCTTACTTCCAACAACTGAGCGAACAGGTGAAGCAGGAGTATAAACATTATGCGTGTTATCCTCCAGGTAAGCTGATTTTTAATGCCTTTGACCTCTGTCCTTTCGATAAGGTTAAGGTTGTTATCCTTGGACAAGACCCTTATCATGAACCAGGACAAGCAATGGGCTTGAGTTTCTCAGTACCTGATGGTGTGCGACTTCCACCTTCTTTGGTGAATATATATAAGGAGATTGAAAGCGACTTAGGTGTTCCTGTAAAGACTTCTGGTGACTTAACTCGTTGGGAAGAGCAGGGTGTTCTCTTATTGAATGCCACGTTAACTGTTCGTGCGCACATGGCTAATAGTCATCAAGGACTGGGGTGGGGAGTGTTCACGGATGCGGCTATTAAAGCTCTTAGTGATGGGCGGGAACATTTGGTGTTTATGCTTTGGGGAAGTTTTGCTCGTAGTAAGAAAGCATTGATAGACACGCATAAACACTTTGTTCTTGAGAGTGTTCATCCCTCTCCTTTATCAGCTAATAGAGGTGGATGGTTTGGTCAACACCAGTTCTCCCGTTGTAACCAATACTTAAAAGAGCATGCTATTGAACCGATAGAATGGTAGTAGTGAAGCTTGCAGATGTAATGATTTAAGGTAAGAATAAGTTGATGGGTAATACATACGAACATATATTCATGGTGGGAAACGTCTTAGTTTCTCCTGATATCATAAACGTCAAGTTCTGTTGTGATTTAGATAAGTGTCATGGTCAATGTTGTATAGATGGCGATGCTGGAGCACCAGTGACACTGGATGAGACAATGGCTATTGAGAATGTATTAGATACTGTTTGGGGGGATTTGTCAGCATCAGCTCAAGCCGTTATAGATAAGCAAGGCGTTGCTTATACGGATGTGGAAGGCGACTTAGTAACGAGTATTGTCGGTGGAAAGGATTGTGTTTTCACCTGTTATGACAAGGGATGTTGCCTCTGTGCATTGGAACGTTCGTATCGAAAAGGGGATATTGATTTTGTGAAACCTATCTCCTGTTCGCTATATCCTATCCGTGTAAAGGAGTTTGAGAATGGTACTTGTGGTATCAATTATCACCATTGGAAGATCTGTGCAGATGCTCGAAAGAAAGGAGAAGAACTGAATCTTCCCCTTTATAAGTTCCTAAAAGAGCCACTTACTCGGCGTTTTGGAGCTGAATGGTATGGTGAGTTATGTGAGGTTGCACAGCAGTTGACAAGTGAAAAATAGACAAGTAAACCTATTACTTGTATTAGGTAATTTCCCTGACGATACCAGTATTAACTCGTCAACTTATTAACTTGTACACTTGTCAACTCTTCCTAAATAATGAAGGGCTCATTCCTACATGCTCTTTGAAGTATTTACCCATAAAGCTCTGATTAGCGAAATGAAGTTCATCGGCTATTTCCTTTATGCTCATCGTGCTATTTTTCAGCATGACACAAAGCTCACGTACTACATACGAATCGATCCAATCGCTGGGTGTTCGTTTACTGATTGTTCGAATCGTCTCGGATAGATATTTCGAAGTAATACATAGATTCTTAGCATACCAACTGACACGACGCTCATGTCGGAAGTTCTTTTCAACCATTTGAATGAAGTCTCTAAAGATTACTTCTGCACGTGTTTGCCCCTCTGTTTCCAGTTGTTGGAACTGATAGATAATGTTACTCATGTCGTAAATGAGAGCTTTTAGCATTGTCATCACAAGTTCCTTGCGGAAACGATGTTGGGTATCTATGATTTTCTCTTTGATGTGGAAGATATAATTCTCCAGTTCCTTCGTTTGATGCTTATCTAGATGAAAGACTGGATGTGTACGTGCGAAGAGGAAGAGAGCAGACAATTCATGGATACCACTAACAATGTTGTTGAAGAAATTATACGACAAAAGAATGGCAATACCTTTGCAGTCTAGGGATAGCTGATAGTCTCCGACAACTTGTCCTTCACTAATGATAATGACATCTCCTTCGCTTACTTCATGCTTATGAGTATCTACTGTGTATTGCGCTTTGCCGTCAGTACAGAGTGCTAGAAATAGACTTTTCATGCGAGAAGATCTCGAAGGGAGGGGCACTTTTGCCATATCTTCGAACAATATCAGGTCATTGTCTATGTATTTCCCTGCTGGGTAAACGTATTTTGCATGGGCTACGTCGACCTCAGCTAGCTTTATTTGATTACTCATGACACCTTATTTTTATTTACAAGATGAGATATTAATAATCCCACCTTTCCTTAATTTCATTTTTGAAGACTTATTGTTATAAGTGATGTTGACGTCTACATCTGTAGCGGCTTTTATTTGTAAAGACGTTACAAGTTTGTTTTCCCACTTCATGTCGATGGTTAAACCGCCGCGCGTTCTTATACCTTTTATCTCTCCATTCGCCCACGCATCGGGTAGAGCGGGGAGGAGGTGGATGTTGTAAATAGGCTTCTTAGCCGTCATATCAACCGAACTTTGCACCAGCATTTCACATACTCCAGCAGTACCACCGAAGTTTCCATCAATTTGGAAAGGTGGGTGAGCATCGAAGAGGTTAGGGTAGGTTCCACCATGATGCACGGCATCCTTCCCACGATACCCTTCGGGTGAGACGTATGAAAGAAGGTTTTGGTAAATCTTGTAAGCATGGTTCCCATCACCCAATCGTGCCCATAGATTGATTCTCCATCCAGTGCTCCATCCTGTACTCTCATCGCCTTTCTGAATGAGTGTTTGGCGTGCTGCGGCTAAGATTGTGGAATCTTTCGTTTGCTTAGCTAGCGCCTGTAAGTGCATACCAGGATATAATCCTATTAGGTGTGACTGATGCCTGTGATGTATATCATAGTCCTTCCAATCGTAATACCATTCGTTTAAGTCGCCTTGAGAACCTACAGTATAAGGATGCAAGCGATGCAGTTTATCATCTATCTCTTTGTCAGGCTTCAAACCAAGAGACTTACGTGCTTGCTGCATATTCATGAATAATTCACGGATAATGGCTAGGTCAGCCGTACCACCATAACAGGTTGTTCCGTGGTAACCCTTATCTGTTACATATTCGTTCTCAGGGCTAGTACTAGGCGCTGTAATCAGTTCGTTTGGTTTGTTGGGATTGGTAACCAACCATTGTTGGAAGAACTTGCTAGAGCCTTCCATAAGTGGGTATATGGTGTTTTGAAGTAACTGCTTGTCTTGTGAATATAGGTAATGATCCCAAAGCGCATTGACTAACCAGGCACCACCGAGGTTCCAGTTAGCCCATTCAGGGCTTTCCTTTCCCTCTCCAACGGGGGAAGTCTTGCACCAAGGGTCACTATTATGAGCAGCACACCAGCCCTCATTTATGCCATAGAAGTTGCGTGCAGTGTGCTTACCAGTTGCCGACAAACCTTTGACAAAGCCAATCAGCGGTTGGATAGTTTCTGACATATTAGCTGGATCGGCAGGCCAATAATTCTCTTCGAGGTTAATGTTCATCGTGTAATTCCCACGCCATGGTGAGAATAGGTGCGGTGTCCATAATCCTTGAAGATTGGCAGGGATATTTGGAGTACGTGAACAAGAGAGCAGGAGATAGCGTCCAAATTGGAAATAGAGGGTCTCCAAATAGCGTTGTGCAGCCTCTGGGAGTGGTGCTGTTGATGATGAATAGCGACGCAGGAGTTGATCCGTTGGCAGATTGTTCGTATATTCCTTATTTCCTAATTTTAATTTAACACGATTATAAATCTGCTGATATTCCTTTATATGTCGGTCTTTGAATTCATTATATGTGAAGTTTTGTGTGTGCCAAGCAGCATTGACAGCATTGTCTATATAGCTTGCCCCATCTTTGACGGGATGCTTGTCGAAACCATTAAAACTCGTGGCATTGACAATGTATATGGTGGCATTATCAGCATTGGTTAGTGTGAGCGTGCTATCAGAAGCTATAACCTTTCCACCTTGAGGTAATAATCTTACGATCGTGCAAGCGTGTACGCTCTCTGTTTCTGAACCTGTTGTATGCCCCGTCATTGTCAACTGATTATTCGTTGCTTTAACCTTATGAGGAGTCTGTGCCGTCAGTTGGATGCGGAGGTTTATGGCTCCTGCTTGATTAGCTTTAATGTGTATGGCTATAAGACTATCACGATGAGTTGCGAAATATTCACGTGTGAATTGAATACCATTCTGTTGGTAGCTTATATGCACCAACGCACTATCTAGGTTCAGCTCTCTATAATAATTAGAGACAGCACCTGTGTTTAGATTAATGATATTCAATGTTCCTAGAGGTTGGTAAGAGGCTGATTGTTCGCCTTGAACAAAGTGTTGTAAGGAGTCAGCAGTGCGATAATTCTCTGCAAATAGAGCCTTTCTTATCTCTGGAATCCATTTAGCTTTACCCAATCCTTCGTTTGGATCAACGGGGTTTCCTGTCCAATAAGTGATATCATTCAGGTAGATTGTGTCCTTTTGAGTACCACCATAAACCAATGCACCTAACTTGCCATTACCTAAGGGAAGACTCTCTTCAAAGAAATGAGCAGGTTGGTTATACCATAATCGCATTGCCGGTTGTTGTGCCTTAACACTGACAAAAATTGCTAATAAGGATATACAGAATAAGATTCGTTTCATTGTTTAGGTTGTTATTGGGTAAAAGAAAGACTCCCCTCCTTATCTCATGAGGAGGGGAGTAATATTTATTTATTGTTTATAATGACTTATGCATCGATATTAGCGTAAGTTGCATTCTTCTCAATAAACTCTCTACGTGGCTCGACATCATCTCCCATCAGCATTGAGAAGATTTCATCAGCATCCGCAGCGTTCTCTATCGTTACTTGCTTCAAGAGGCGTGTCTTTGGATCCATTGTTGTTTCCCAAAGTTGCTCAGGATTCATCTCACCAAGACCTTTATAACGTTGTGTATGGATGGTTTTACCATCTTCTACTCCATTACCATATTTGTCCAGGAAGGCTTGTCGCTGCTGTTCGGTGTAACAATATTCGCTTACCTTCTTGTAAGTACACTTATAGAGGGGTGGGGTAGCAATGTACAAATGACCTTGCTCGATAACCTTCGGCATATAACGATAGAATAGCGTCATAATCAGCGTGTCAATGTGTGAACCATCGACATCGGCATCGGTCATGATGATAATCTTATCGTAACGGAGCTTATCAGTATTGGCCTCGAAGTCACCTTCATTCTCTACTCCAAATCGAACACCAATCGATTGAATGATATTCATAACAGATTCTGCCTCGAATACGCGGTGTCGTTGAACTTTCTCAACATTCAGAATCTTACCACGGAGTGGCAAAATGGCTTGTGTGTAACGATCACGACCTTGCTTTGCAGAGCCACCTGCAGAGTCGCCCTCTACAAGGAATATCTCGCAGTCCTTGGGATCTTTGTTGGAACAATCGGCTAGTTTACCAGGCAGACCGCCACCACTCATCACGTTCTTACGCTGTACACTCTCACGTGCCTTGCGTGCTGCTACACGTGCTGTAGCTGCTAAGATAACCTTGTTGCATATCATCTTAGCCTCGTTAGGGTGCTCCTCCAGGTAATCAGAGAGCGCCTCGCCAACTGCTTGTTGTACTGCACCTGCTACTTCGGAGTTTCCTAATTTCGTTTTTGTCTGACCTTCAAATTGTGGTTCTGCCACCTTTATAGCGATAACAGCTGTCAATCCTTCACGGAAATCCTCACCTGCTATCTCTATTTTAGCCTTTTCAATTTGCTTAGATATTTGTGGGTCATTGTCAGCGTATGACTTTAGTGTACGGGTCAAAGCTGCACGGAAACCCTGTAAGTGAGTACCGCCTTCTATGGTATTGATATTGTTAACGTATGAATGGATGTTCTCCGTATAATCAGTGTTATACATCACAGCCACCTCAATAGGGATGTTTTGCTTCTCTGTCTTGAGATAGATAACATCATCGAAAAGGTGCTGACGATGACGATCAACATAACGGACAAACTCCTTTAAACCATCCTTAGCATGGAAAACCTCTGTGCGAGTCTTGCCCGTCTCTGGGTCTGGACGCAGGTCAGTGAGCGTAATCTTAATACCTGCATTTAGATAAGCTAACTCACGCATACGGCGTGCAACGATGTCCCACTGATAAACTGTTGTTGTGAAGATCGTTGGGTCTGGCCAAAATTGTTGGCGTGTACCTGTTTTCTGGGTTTCGCCTACAACCTTTACAGGATAGAGTGGCTTTCCTTTCTCATACTCCTGCTGATAAATCTTTCCATCACGATACACCTGTGACATCATGTGTGTGGAAAGGGCGTTAACACAACTTACACCCACACCATGTAGACCACCGCTGACCTTATAAGAACCCTTGTCGAATTTACCACCAGCGTGTAGCACAGTCATAACAACCTCAAGGGCACTCTTGTGAAGTTTCTTATGTTCGTCAACAGGGATACCACGACCATCATCTTCAACCGTAATGGAGTTATCCTCGTTGATAGTTATTTCGATATTCTGACAGTAGCCAGCCATCGCTTCATCGATAGAGTTATCGACAGTCTCATTAATCAGGTGGTGAAGACCTTTCTCGCTGATGTCGCCAATATACATGGCTGGACGCTTACGTACAGCCTCTAATCCCTCTAACACTTGGATGTTACTGGCGGAGTAATTATTCTCGTTTTCTTGATTTTCTGCCATTTTTATTAGATTGTTCTTATAGTATGCAAAGATACTATTTTTCCTTTAGATGGGGAAATAAAAACTTGCTAAAAACATTTAAGAAGGTGTATGAAAGAGCCTAATTAAATCTATCTATAAAAAAAGCCATAACTCATTTGAGTTATGGCTCTATTATTCGTTTCAGCTATGACTGAAGTTCTTTTATCCTAATGCAGCAACGTGCTTGCAGAGAGCAGACTTGAGGTTAGCTGCCTTGTTCTGGTGAATAATGTTGGTCTTTGCCAACTTATCCAACATCTTCTGCACAACAGGATAGAGCTTTACAGCCTCTTCCTTATCCGTCATATTGCGCAACTTGCGAACAGCATTACGCATAGTCTTTGCATAATATCTATTGTGTAGCGTCTTTACTTTGTCCTGACGGATTCTCTTCAATGATGATTTGTGATTTGCCATCTTTGTTCTTCTTTTATTTTACTAGTAGTCCCTAGCAGAGTCGAACTGCTCTTTAGAGAATGAAAATCTCTCGTCCTAACCGATAGACGAAGGGACCATATCGAATTGCGGGTGCAAAGGTACTTCTTTTATTCGAACCTACCAAACTTTTCTCGAATAAATTTCCTTATAATGTTGTCTTTTTGTACTTTTGCACAAGAATTTATATGATTTTAAAGTCAAAAGCCATAGTTTTACGTAGTATGAAGTTTGGTGAAGCATCGCTCATTATAGATATGTTCACCGAACAAGAAGGGCGTATTTCGTTCATTACACGCATACCTAAGACTGCCAAAGGAAAGATAAAGAAACAATACTTTCAGCCTTTAACTTTGTTAGAGCTTGAGTTTGATAATCGACCGCATACTTCCTTACAGCATATAAAGGAGGCTCGTATTCTTCATCCATATTCCTCTATTCCTTTTGATCCCATCAAATCGGCTATCTTGCTATTCCTCTCTGAGTTCTTATTTCATGTTACACGAAGTGAACAGCAGAATCTCCAGCTTTACAATTATGTGTGTGCTAGTTTGCAATGGTTGGATGGTGCAGCGCGTAGTTACGCCAATTTCCATCTTGTATTTATGATGCGTCTAAGTCGGTTTATAGGTTTCTTTCCTAATTTAGAGGCTTATCATGAAGGGGTATGTTTTGACTTACGCACTGCTTCATTTACTCATAGTATTCCTCTTCATACCGATTATCTTCTCCCAACAGAGGCCACTGCTATTCATCAACTGATTAGAATGGATTATGAGAATATGCATCTTTTCCGCCTTTCACGTGTAGATAGGAATCGAATTGCCAATCTGATCCTGCGTTACTATCGTATTCATGTGCCGAATATGCCCGACTTAAATAGTCTTCAAGTGTTGAGTGATCTTTTTGATTGATATGCTTCATGCCCTCCGCACCCTACGTGTACCTTAATGTAATTTGTAATCTGTAATTTGTAATCTCCAAGGGGGAAGTGAATAAAAGGGAATGCTGATTTGCCTAATCACAGGTTCGTCTTTGCTGTTAGTTTTTAATCCTCATTGCAAAAGTATAAAAAATAAATGATACTACCAAATCTTGATGAGATTTTTCCTTTTTAAATCGTTGTAATGTGCTAATAGTCAGGTGTTTAAATTTGTTTAAGGTAGAATGAACTCTAACTGCTTATAGCAGAATGGTTTCAAGATAATAGCAATTTTCGTTTTCCCTCGATTGCAAATTACAAATTACATTAAGGTCGTGGGGGGATGTCTGCCAGTAGATAAGGAACAAAAGTTTATTATTATTTTATTCATTATAAAACTATCATTTTTCACCTATTCGGCACCATGCGAAAAGCCTGATGAACCTTAATGTAATATGTAATTTGTAATTGTGTAAGTTCCATTGTTTCTTTATTTTAAAGTTTCCAAATACAAAGATAAGAAAAATATGGGCTTACACACTTTTTTAAGACAAT